>NZ_QGGF01000001.1 GCF_003857015.1 Micromonospora globispora
CCGCCGACGCGGGAACGACCGGCAGGGCTCGAGACGCGGTCACCGGTACGCCGGGTCGTCGGCGGGCGCTGATCGGCCTGCTCGTGGTCGTGCTCGCCGCCGCCCTGGCCGCGGCCGGCGTGTACGGGCACCGCTGGTACGTCGACCGGGCCACCGAGGACGCCCGGCAGGCCGCCCTCGCCGCCGCCAAGCAGGCGAGCGTCAACTTCGTCTCGGTCAGCGCCGCGAGCGTCGACCGGGACCTGCAACGCATCGCCGCCGGGGCGACCGGCGACTTCAAGGAGGAGTTCACCCGCGGCCAGGCGCAGGTGCGCACGGCGGTGGTGGAGAACAAGGTCGAGTCGCACGGAACGGTGCTGCGCGCCGGGCTGGTCTCCGGGGACCGCCGGCGGGCCGTCGTGCTGGTGGCGGTCGACGCGACCGTCAAGAACGTCAAGGCACCCGACGGACGCCCGTCGCACTACCGGATCCAGGTGGACATGGTCCGCGACCGGGACTCCGGCGACTGGCTCGTGGCCAAGCTCCAGTTCGTCGGCTGACCGGAGGAGGAAACCGATGCGCATCACCCGACGCCCGGGGCGGATCCGGCCGCTGCCAGCACTCGTCGTCCTGATCCTGGTCGCCGCGGCGATCGCCGCCACCGGCTGGTACGGCGACCACCGCGCCGGCCAGCGCGACCGGGCCGTACGCCAGGCGCTCGCCACCGCCCCGGCCGCCGCGAAGGCCCTCTTCTCGTACGACTACCGCACCTTCGACGACAGCGTCGCGAACGGACGGACGTTCGCCACCGGCGCCTTCGCCGACGAGTACGCCCAGACCACCGCGACCCTCAAGCCGACCGCCACGAAGCAGCAGGCGGTGGTGCTGGCGGAGGTCTCCGCCACCGGGGTGGTCACCGCCGACGCCGACCGGGTGGAACTGCTGGTCTACCTGAACCAGTACCGGCGCAACGTCAGCACGGCGGGGGAGAAGGTCGACCAGAATCGCGTCGTCCTCACCATGGTGCCGGTCGACGGCGACTGGAAGGTGGTCAAGGCGACCGCGATCTGATCTACTCGTAGCCTCTGCCGGAACCTGGTTCTTTGTGTCGTAGGACGGTGGCAGACTGCCGGCTGTGCAGCTCCGATACAACTACCGTGTCTACCCAACGCGGGACCAGCGGCAAGCGCTGGCACGAACGTTCGGGTGCGCGCGCGTGGTGTTCAACGACGGGCTGCGCGCCCGCCACGAAGCCCACGCGCAGGGGTTGCCGTACTTGTCGGACGGCGAGCTGTCGAAGCGAGTGATCACACAGGCCAAGACCACGCCGGAACGGGCATGGGCGTACCTTTGCGAAGATCAACCGGTTTACGCCCACATCGCAGACGTGCTCGACGTGCGGCCGTATCGACGGACCGAAACCGCTTGGCGTTCGGTCGTGGAACTGTCCGTGCGGAGCCGTTCACGACCGGGACATCAACGCGGCCATCAACGTGCTCGCGGCGGGACGCGCCGAGAGCCTAAACGCCTGTGGAGCGCAGGTAAGACCGGCACCCGTGCCGGCACCACGCCGAGAAGCAGGAATCCACCCGGGCGCCGCGCATCGTTCCACGCGCAGCGCGGAGGGAATCCCGGCTCTTCAGGGCGGGGAGAACGTCAACAGTGGTTCCGTTCGGACGCCGCGCCGGGCAGTTTGCTCAGCGAGCGGGTGGGCCGGGGTCAGCGGACGTGACCCTCACCCTCAAGTGGACGTTCAGCGGTGTCGGCGCGACCAAGGAGACCGCCACCGTCAACATCATCGAACCATCGCCGGTGCAGGCCGGCACCGAGGTCGCCTACCGCTGCCGGCGGAGCTGACCCGGGGGCCACCGCGTTTCCCCAGCGCACGGTTCGGGTAGGTCGAGGCTGACCGACCCGAACCCTGCGTGGAGGCCCTTCGATGAAAGACAACTTCGGGAACGCGGTGGGCGACGCGTTCCGCTCGGTGATGCTGTTCCTCCCCAAGGCTGTCGCCTTCATCGCGATCCTCGTGGTCGGCTGGCTGATCGCCAAGGCCGTGCTCAAGATCGTGGACAAGGTGCTGGAGCGGGTGCACTTCGACCGCGCCGTCGAGCGCGGCGGCATCAAGACCGCCCTCGCCCGGTCCCGGTACGACGCCAGCGACATCGTCGCGAAGCTGGCCTACTACGCGGTGCTGCTGGTGACCCTGCTGCTCGCCTTCGGCATCTGGGGCCCGAACCCGATCTCCGACCTGCTCCACGGCGTGGTCGCCTGGCTGCCGAAGGCGTTCGTCGCCATCGTCATCGTCGTGGTGGCCGCCGCGATCGCCAATGCGGTCAAGGACATCATCAGCAGCGCCCTCGGCGGCCTCTCCTACGGCCGGGTCCTGGCGAACATCGCCTCGATCTTCATCCTCGGGCTGGGCATCATCGCCGCCCTCAACCAGATCGGCGTCGCCACCGCGGTGACCACCCCGGTGCTGATCGCCGTGCTCGCCACGATCGGCGGCATCCTGGTCGTCGGTATCGGCGGCGGCCTGGTCCGCCCGATGCAGAGCCGTTGGGAGAACTGGCTGAGCCGGGCCGAGCAGGAGTCGCAGATGATCGCCACGCACGCCCGGGCGTACCAGGCGGGCCGGCGGGACGTCGAGGCCCGGGTGAGCCAGCCGGTCGCCCCGTACGCGGAGTCCGAGCGGACCCAGCCGGTCGCCCCGTACGCCTCGGCCGACCCGACCCAGCCGGTCGCCCCGTACGCCTCGGCGGACCCGACCCAGCCGGTCCCGCCGTACGCCGACTCGGACCGCACCCAGCCGACCACGCCGCGGCAGCCCACCGCCGAGCAGGCGGTGGACAACGAGTCCACGATGATCATTCCGCCGACGGAGAACTTCCGCCGCTGACTGTCAGCAGCGCGAGGGGTGGGACCCAGCCGGGTCCCACCCCGTCTCGTGTCTCCTGCCGTTTCGCGGGACACGTGGTCGGCGAGAGCCGATTACCATCAGCGCATGACCTGGCGATGTTGATCCCACGCTGAAGGCCGAGGCCGCGGGCCGCCGCGGACGCCGTACGTCCGGTGTCCGTCTCGTCCCCGTGGGAAGGCCTCATGATCATCGTCCCCGCGCGCGTGCCGGGCGTCCGCCGACTGGCGGTTACGCTCTACGGCTACGCGTTCCTCACCGACTTCGTGCTGCTCTACTCGGTGTACGCGCTGCTCTTCGCCGACACCGGGCTGTCGGTCGGGCAGATCTCCTCGCTCTTCGTCATCTGGTCGGCGACCGGCATCGTCCTGGAGGTGCCCTCCGGCGCCTGGGCCGACGCGGTCTCCCGCCGACTGCTGCTCTGCCTGGCGCCGCTGCTGCCCGCGGTCGGCTTCGCCCTCTGGGTGCTCGTACCGTCCTATCCGGCGTTCGCCGCCGGCTTCCTGCTCTGGGGGGCCGGCTCGGCGCTGCGCTCCGGCGCCCTGGAGGCGCTGGTCTACACCGAACTGGACCGGGCCGGCGCCGCCGACCGGTACGCCCGGATCAGCGGTCGGGCCAGCACGGCCGCGGTGCTGGCCGGGGTCTGCTCGCACGCCCTCGCCGGGCCGGTGCTGGCCGTCGGCGGCTACCGCGCCGTGGGCGCGGCCAGCGTCCTCGGCTGCCTGCTCGCGGCGGCCGTCGCCATCCGCTTCCCCGACCATCGCGCCCCCGCCGTTGAGGTGGAGACCACTGGCGCCGACTCGGGCTGGTGGGCGAGCCTGCGCGCCGGTTTCGCCGAGGCCCGGGC
>NZ_QGGF01000517.1 GCF_003857015.1 Micromonospora globispora
TGCCGTGATACCAGCGCACCGGCACCAACCCACGACGGCGACGCGGGAACCCCGCCGACCCGTCACCGTTGTTGCGGCGTTTCACCGCCGCGAACCACGCATCCGAAAACCGGCGCAACACCGACCGCGCACCGGTGGTGTCGAGTTCGGCGAACGTGCCCGGCCCCGACACCGCCAACTCCCGGCACAACTCCTGATAACCCACCAGCGGCACGTCACCGCGGCGGCGCCGCCACGCGTTGACCTCCAACACACACGCCCACACGTCACCGGCCGAACGCAACAGGCCGAAACACCGCCGCCGCTGCCCCGCCGTCACCCGCAGAGCGACACGCGCAGTGCGATGCACCACCCGCGGCGCGGCAGGATCCCGACGACGAGGCACGAGGCGAAGCCAACACCACCCATACGACACTTTCCCGACGCCGACCAACCCGGCGAACGTTAGTGGACACCGCTTAGCCGATCACGCCGGGCGGGGCCGCCGCGGGTGAACAGCCTCACCCGCAGCGCGGCCCGGTGTCTCAGTCGGCCCGGGCCAGGGTGACGCCGAACAGGCCGTCCGGGTCGGTCCAGAAGGCCTGCGGGTCGAATCCGGCAGCCGTCAGCTCGGCCGCGATCCCCTCCGGCCGGAACTTCGCCGAGATCTCGGTGCGCAACTCCTCCCCGGCGGCGAACTCGACGTCCAGGTCGAGCACGTGCACCCGCATCGGGCGCTCGGCGCGCAGCCGCATCTCGATCCACTCGTGCTCCGGGTCCCAGACCGCCACGTGGGCGAACGCCTCCGGGTCGAAGTCCGCCCCCAGCTCGCGGTTGATCACCCGCAGCACGTTCCGGTTGAAGTCGGCGGTCACCCCGGCGGCGTCGTCGTACGCCGGCACGATGACCGCCGGGTCCTTCACCAGGTCGGTGCCGATCAGCAGCCAGTCGCCGGCCTCCAACGCGGCGCGCATCGCGGTCAGGAACTCGGTCCGCTCGATCGGCATCAGGTTGCCGATGGTGCCGCCGAGGAAGACCACAAGCCGCCGGCCACCGGTGGGCAGCCGGTCCAGCTGCCGGGTGAAGTCACCGACGATGCCGCGCACCCGCAGGCGCGGGTACTCGGCGGCGATCTCCTCGGTGGACTGGCGCAGCGCGCTCACCGAGACGTCCAGCGGTACGAAGGTGCCCAGCCCGCCGCGGCGGGTGAAGGCGTCCAGCAGCAGCCGGGTCTTCTCCGACGAGCCGGAGCCCAGCTCGATGAGCGTCTTGGCGCCGGTCAGCTCGGCGATGTCACCGGCGTGCTCGGCCAGCACGGCCCGCTCGGCGTGGGTCGGGTAGTACTCCGGCAGCCGGGTGATCGCCTCGAAGAGTTCGCTGCCCCGGGCGTCGTAGAACCACTTCGGTGGCAACCACTTCGGTTCGGCGGTCAACCCGACTCGGACGTCCTGCCGCAGGCTGCGGACGACGTCCTGCTCTTCCAGGTAGATCTCCAGTGGCTCCGCGCTCATGAGGTGTCCCTTCGGTTGGCGAGCGTCCCTGTCCCACCTGCGAAAAACTCCGGCGTCACGCACCTACCAGGGCGCGGGTGCGCACCCCGGTGGCCGTGGCCACCACCAACTGCCCGTCCGGCACCGGCTGCCAGGCGGGGTCGTCGTCGAGCGGCTCGGAGGCCAGCAGCACCGACCGCTCGGTCACGCGGACCGACAGCGCGTGCCCGGCGGCGCTGGCCACCACCGTCCGGCCGTCGGTCAGCAGCAGGTTCAGCCGCGAGCCTGGCGCGGCCGCCTCGACCACCGCCACCGTGTCGGCGACCGCCCGGCCCGGTTCCTCCCCGGCCCGCAGCCGGTGCCGGACCAGCGCCCACAGCAGCGCGGCGTCGGTCGGCGCGTCCAGCGTGAGCAGGTCCCGCACGGGCAGCTCGGCGGCGAGCGGCACCACCGCGTCGGGCCAGCCCCGGACCACCCCGTTGTGGCTGAACAGCCAGCGCCCCTCGGCGAACGGCGCGGCGGCGCCCTCGGTCACCGGCATGCCGACGGTGGCGGAGCGGACGGCGGCCAGCACCGCGCCGGAGAGGGTCACCGCGGCCAGCTCTGGGAGGGTGGTGTCACCCCAGATCGGCTGGGCGCGCCGGTAGCGCACCGGGTCACCGTCGGCCGGGTACCAGCCGACGCCGAAGCCGTCCGCGTTGATCGTGCCGCCGCCGCGCATGTCCCGCGGCGCCCAGGACTGCCGCAGCAGCGAGTACGGCGGGTCGTAGAGCAGGCTCCGCAGGCTGACCGGTGGACCCAGATACGCCAGGTGCCGACACATCAGGCGGCACGCCCCGTCACCCGTGGACCTCCTCGGTAAGGGCGTCCCGGGCGCAGCGGAAGCCGCTGAAGATCTGCCGCCGGATCGGGTAGTCCCAGTTGCGGAAGGTGCCCCGGCAGGCCGCCTTGTCGGTGCCGAACGAGCCGCCGCGCAGCACCCGGTAGTCGTCGCCGAAGAAGACCTCGGAGTACTCCCGGTACGGGAACGCGGTAAAGCCGGGATGCCCGCGGAAGGTCGTCGACGTCCACTCCCAGACGTCACCGATCAGCTGGTGCACGCCGAGCGGCGAGGCGCCGGCCGGGTAGGCGCCCACCGGCGCCGGCCACAGGTGCCGCTGCCCCAGGTTGGCGTGCTCCGCGGTCGGGTCCTCGTCGCCCCACGGGTAACGGCGGGAGCGGCCGGTCGCCGGGTCCCACCGGGCGGCCTTCTCCCACTCCGCCTCGGTGGGCAGCCGCTTGCCGGCCCAGGCCGCGTACGCCTCCGCCTCGTAAAAGCAGACGTGCACCACCGGCTCGTCGTCGCGTACCGGGGACCAGCGGCCGAACCGCTGGTACGCCCAGCCGTCACCGTCCCGGCGCCAGTGCATCGGCGCGGTCAGCCCCGCCTCGGTACGGTGTCGCCAGCCCGCCTCGCTCCACCAGCGCGGCTGGTCGTAGCCGCCGTCGGCGATGAACCGCCGGTACTCGCCGTTGGTGACCGGTGCGGCGTCGATGACGTACGCGGGCAGCTCGACGGTGTGCGCCGGGCGCTCGTTGTCCAGCGCCCACGGGTCGGTGGAGGTGCCCATGGTGAACGGGCCGGCCGGCACCAGCACGTCGCCGGCCACCCGGACGCGCGGCTCGGGCGGCGGCGGCGCGTGCAGCACCGGCGGGCCGGAGCGCAGCTGGTGGGTGGCGAGCATGGTCTCGTCGTGCTGCTGCTCGTGCTGGACGACCATGCCGAAGGCGAACCCGTCCGCGACGAGTTCGCGGTCGGTGAAGCGGACGCCGTCGAGCAGGTCGTAGACCTTGTCCCGCACCGTCGCCACGTAGGCGCGCGCCTGGGTGGGCGGCAGCAGGGGCAGCCGGGGCCGGTCCTTGCGGGGCTGCTTGAACGCGTCGTACAGGTCGTCGATGTCCCGCCGTACCGGCTCGCGTCCGCCGACGTCCCGGACGAGCCAGAGCTCCTCCTGGTTGCCGACGTGGGCCAGGTCCCAGACCAGTGGGGACATCAGCGGCGAGTGCTGGCGCATCAGGTCGTCGTCGTCCACCGCCTCGGTGAGCAGCGCCGTGCGGGCCCGGGTCCGCTCCAGCTCCTCGGCGATCCGGCTGCGCAGCCGCTCCGTCTCCGTGCCCGGCTCCTCGGTGGTCGTCACCGGTGCCCCCTCTCCACGGCGGCGCGGCGCCGCCGGATTCCTCGGCTCGTCTCCTCGTGCGGGCCCGCGGGCAGCTCCCGCGCCGGCCGGGCC
>NZ_QGGF01000518.1 GCF_003857015.1 Micromonospora globispora
GCGATCGTCGGCGTGGCGTTGTGGGGGCTCGGCGCCTCGCTCGGCTTCCCGGTCGGGATGAGCGCCGCCGCCGACGACGAGGACCGGGCGCCGGCCCGGGTCAGCGTGGTGGCGGTGATCGGCTACACCGCGTTCCGGGGCGGACCGCCGCTGCTCGGGCTGCTCGGCGACCACGTCGGCACGCTGCGCGCGTTGCTCGTCGTACCGGTCCTGCTGCTGCCCACCCTGGCCCTGGTCCCGACCCTCCGCCCACCCGCCCGCTGAGCCGCCGCGCCGCCGCCCCTGTCCAGCGGGCTGCCATCCGGCTCGCAGCCGATTGTCAGGAAACGGTGCTGCACTGGGGGGAACGCCGAGGAGAGGAGCCGGGCAGATGGGCTGGTTCACCCGACGGTCCCGGGCCGCCGACCCGACGACCCCGACCAAGCTCGACCGGGAGGCGACCGCGGACGACCTCGCCGCGCTGGAGGCGTTCGTGACCAGCCGGCGGGGCGTGGAGTTCTACCTGGAACCGGAGACCACGGCGACCGACACGACCGTGGTGGCGATCGCCCACGACGGCGAGTGGATCCGCCGCCGTACCGGCTCGCCGCGCGCCGCTGGGAAGCTCGCCAACCGGCTCGCCGTGCCGCTGTACGAGGCCGCCCGCACCGGCTACCCCGAGCGGATGCGGGCCTGGAATCGGGCCCACCCGGAGCGCCGCGCCCGCTGACGGGCTTCCACGGCGGCAATTCCTCACTGACCGGTGGCGAGGATCCGGCGCCGCCCGGGATGCCGGCCGCCCGCCGCCTTCGATGCGTCCCCGGTCAGGCCGGACGTCCGCGATCGAAAGGCCAGAATGGACCGGCCGGAATTGCGCCGGGCGCCCGTTCACCGGCCGGGGAAAATGCCCAGCGGTATCGTCGAGCGTCATTGTTGCGGCGTTCTCCGTGGCCGAGCCCATTGATACCGGGCCATGCCCGCCCGTGGGTGCGGCGCGCCGGGGCCGCCGTTGACCGCCGCGCGGCGGGTGTGGCAGCATTCGCGGCCAGACGGCAGTGAAGGAAGCCGGTGTGATTCCGGCGCGGTCCCGCCACTGTCACCGGGGAGCGATCCCCCCTCGTGAGTCACGGCCGTGTGTCTGCGGTTGGAAGGCCGGGGGTGAGCGTCGATCCGGGAGCCAGGATACTTCGGCCGTCGGGAAGTGACCCCAGGGCGTGGACACCCGAGGAGGACCCGATGCACGGCTCCTGCGCCATCGACGATCGTCGTCGTAGCCGACCCGCGCGCCACAGCGCGCCGATGACCGCTCACCTCACCGCGCCGCAGGGCAGTCGCGGCCCTGCCCGCGCGATCAGCCGCACGGCCGCCCGCGCCGCCGCGTCCGCTCACCCTCGCGCCGTCGCCGCTCTCCGCTGAGGTCCGGCCCGCCGAGGTCCGCACCCGGCCACGCCCACCATCGGTGGAGCCGGCCGCCGGGTCGCGGACTCTGCTCAACCAGCGCCCATCCCTTCTGCCCGCCGACGGCCCACCGCCCCGTCGGGCATCACGCTCCGGAGCTCCCGTGCGCATCCTGCTGCTCTCCACCGCCGACACCGACCTGCTCGCCGCTCGCGCCAGCGGCGCCGGCTACCGGCTGGCCAACCCCGCCCGGGTCGCCGTCGACGCCGTACCCGCGCTGCTCGACGGCGTCGATCTGGCCGTCGTACGGCTGCTCGGTGGCCGGCAGGCGTGGCCGGACGGGCTCGCCGCGGTGCTCGACTCCGGCGTGCCCACCGTCGTGCTCGGCGGCGAGGCGCTGCCCGACGCGGAGCTGATGGCCGCCTCCACGGTGGCCTCCGGGGTGGCCACGCAGGCCCTCGCGTACCTGGTCGAGGGCGGCCCGGAAAACCTCGCGCAGCTCGCCCGGTTCCTCTCCGACACGGTCCTGCTCACCGGTGAGGGCTTCACTTCGCCCGCACCCACCCCGCCGCACGGCATCCTCGGCGACCACCCCGCCGCCGAGGCGGCGGCCGACCGGCCGACCGTCGGGATCGTCTTCTACCGGGCGCACGCCCTGGCCGGGAACACCGCCTTCGTCGAGACCCTGGCCGACGCGGTCACCGCGGCCGGCGGGAACCCGCTGCCCGTCTACTGCGGATCGCTGCGCGGCCTCGCCCCCGGGGACGGGCCCCTGGAACTCTTCGCCCGCTGCGACGCCCTCGTGGTGACCGTGCTGGCGGCGGGCGGGACCGTCGCCGCCGACGCGTCCAGCGGGGGCGACGAGGACGCCTGGGACGTCGGCGCGCTCGCCGCCCTCGACGTACCGGTGATCCAGGCGCTCTGCCTGACCAGCACCCGCGACCAGTGGGCGGACAGCGACGCCGGACTGTCCCCACTGGACGCCGCGATGCAGGTGGCCATCCCCGAATTCGACGGCCGGATCGTCACCGTGCCGTTCTCGTTCAAGCGGATCGACGCCGACGGGCTCTCGGTGTACGAGCCGGACCCGGAGCGGGCCGCGCGGGTCGCGGGCACCGCGGTCCGCCAGGCCCGGCTGCGGCACGTGCCGAACGCCGACAAGCGGCTCGCGATCGTGCTCAGCTCGTACCCGACGAAGCACTCCCGGGTCGGCAACGCGGTCGGCCTGGACACCCCCGCCTCGGCGGTACGGCTGCTCGCCGCGCTCGCCGACGCCGGGTATGACCTGGGCGACGGGCCGGTCCCCACCGACGGCGACGCGCTGATCCACGCGCTGATCGCGGCCGGTGGGCACGACGTCGAGTGGCTCACCCCGGACCAGCTCGCCGCCGCCGAGGCGCGCGTGCCGGGGAAGACCTACCGGGGCTGGTTCGCCGCCGCGCCGACGGAGCTGCGGCAGCGGATGGTCGCGCACTGGGGCGAGCCGCCCGGCGAGCTCTACACCGACGGCGGCGACCTCGTGCTGGCCGGGTTGCGCTTTGGCAACGTGACGTTGCTGATCCAGCCGCCCCGCGGCTTCGGTGAGAACCCGATCGCCATCTACCACGACCCCGACCTGCCGCCCAGCCACCACTACCTGGCCGCGTACCGGTGGCTGGCCGCGCCCGTCGCCGACGGCGGCTTCGGCGCCGACGCCGTGGTGCACCTGGGCAAGCACGGCACGCTGGAATGGCTGCCCGGCAAGGGACTCGGGCTGGCCCCCGACTGCGCGCCCGACGCCGTGCTCGGCGACCTGCCGCTGGTCTACCCGTTCATTGTCAACGACCCCGGCGAAGGCACCCAGGCCAAGCGCCGCGCCCACGCCGTGGTGGTCGACCACCTCGTCCCGCCGATGGCGCGCGCCGAGATGTACGGCGACCTGGCGAAACTCGAACAGCTCCTGGACGAGTACGCCACCGTGCAAGCCCTCGACCCGGCCAAGGTGCCCACCGTGCGGGCCCAGATCTGGGACCTCGTGCGGGCCGCCGAGCTGCACCACGACCTGCACACCGAGGCGATGCCCGACGCCGACGACTTCGACGACTTCGTGCTGCACCTCGACGGGTACCTCTGCGAGGTCAAGGACGTGCAGATCCGCGACGGCCTGCACATCCTCGCCGAGGCGCCCACCGGTGAGGCCCGGGTCAACCTGGTCCTCGCCGTGCTGCGCGCCCCGCAGGTCTGGGGCGGCGCCCGCGCCCTGCCCGGCCTGCGCCAGGCCCTCGCCGCCAGCGTCGGGCTGGACGAGCAGGCGCTGCTCGCCGCGCCCGGCGAACGGCTGGCCGTGCCGGAGGCGCTGGAC
>NZ_QGGF01000129.1 GCF_003857015.1 Micromonospora globispora
GCGGCCCGGACCACGGCCGAGATGACCCGGCTGGCCCGGGACCTGACCAACACCCCCTCCTCCGTGAAGAACCCGCAGTGGTTCGCCGAGCAGGTCCGGGCGGCCGTGGCCGACCAGCCGGATCTGCACCTGCGGGTCCGGGAGCCGGAGGAGCTCGAGGCGGAGGGCTTCGGCGGCATCCTCGCCGTCGGCCGCGGGTCCGCCAGTGGTCCCCGCCTGGTCGAGCTGGACTGGCGGCCTGGCGACGCGCGTACCCACGTCGTGCTGGTCGGCAAGGGGATCACCTTCGACACCGGCGGCATCTCCATCAAGCCGGTGCCCGCGATGAAGCTGATGCGCAAGGACATGGCCGGCGCGGCCGCGGTGGTCGCCGCGACCCTGGGCGCCGCCGCCCTGCGGCTCCCGGTCCGGATCACCACGCTCGCGCCGCTGGCGGAGAACATGGTCAGCGGCTCGGCGTTCCGCCCCGGCGACATCGTCCGCCACTACGGCGGCGTGACCAGCGAGACCACCAACTCCGACGCCGAGGGGCGGCTGGTGCTCGCCGACGCGATGGCGTACGCGGTCCAGGAACTCGGCCCCGATCTGCTAGTCGACCTGGCCACGCTGACCGGCGCGAACGCGGTGGCCCTCGGTAAGCGGCACGGCGCGCTCTACAGCGAGAACGACCAGCTCGCCGCCGACCTGCTGACCTCGATCGAGGCGGCCGGCGAGCACGCCTGGCGGATGCCGCTGCCGGCGGACTACGTCGAGTACCTCGGCAGCGAGCTCGCCGACCTGCACAGCTCCCCGGACCGGGGCGCCGGTTCGGTGGTTGCCGCTCTCTTCCTTCGCGAGTTCACCGGTGACCTGCGGGACCGCTGGGTGCACGTCGACATGTCCGCTCCCTCCTGGTCGGAGAACGACGAGGCCGAGCTGACCCGGGGCGCGACCGGTTGGGGCGTACGCGGACTGCTGCGCTGGCTGGCGACGCTCTGACCGCCCGGTCCGACCTCGCGCCCGACGGCGCGAGTCGGACCGCTCAGCACTTCACGGCGGCGAGCAGCCCGTGCCCGACCGGCAGCAGCGCCGGGATCCAGTGCTCCGACTCCCGGATCGCCTTGATCGTCTCGCGGATGGTGACCGTCTCGACGTCCCGGGCGGCCGGATCGCCGATCCGGCCACCGGCCAGCGCCCCGTTGAGCGCGAGCACCCCGCCGGGCCGCAGCAGCCGCAGTGCGGCCTCCACGCAGGCGGTGAAGCCGGTCGACTCGGCGTCGACGAAGACCAGGTCGTACGCGCCGTCGGCGAGGCGCGGCAGCACGTCGAGGGCCCGGCCGGTGATGATCCGGGTACGTCCGGACGGGAAGCCCGCCTCGACGAAGATCCGCCGCGCGATCCGCTGGTGCTCCACCTCCACGTCGATGGTGGTGAGCACCCCGTCGGACCGCATGCCGCGCAGCAGCCACACCCCGCTGACCCCGGTGCCGGTGCCGATCTCCACCACCGCGCGGGCGTTGCCGGCGGCGGCGAGCAGTCGCAGCGCCGCGCCGGCACCCGGCGTCACCGCCTCGACGCCGACCTCGTGGGCGAGGCTGCGGGCGGTCCGGAGCACGAGATCCTCGCTGACGTACGACTCGGCGAACTGCAGGGCCGGTGCCGTCGAGCTGCCGGAACTGGCGACCGTGGCGATGGGACACCTCCGGGCGGCGGGAGTGGTGCAGGGGGCGGGTTGGCGGTATGAGCCTAGAGGCGGCCCTCGACCGGCGCAGCCGCGAGTCGGCTGCGGATCGATCACGGCCGCCAACCGCTGACCCCACTCCCGGCATCCGTGCAATCCTGGACGGTATCCCGCGTGGTGTGACGCCGGTCGGCTCGGTGGAGCGCGGCGCGGGGCGCGGGAGGGACTGGGAGGCACCGACGTGACCGACGGCTGGGACTGGCGCCAGCCCGGCGGAACTCCGGCACCGGCGGGACGGCCGGCGCCCGGGTCGCCGCCGTACGACGCCGGGGGTGGCACGACCTCGCCCTGGTGGTCCGACGCGCTCGCCGACCCCTGGCGTGACCCGTACGCGCCCGCGGCGGTGGTGGTTCCCGCCGCCCCGGGCGGCGGCGGTGAACCGGAGCCGGTCACCGACCCCGACGCCCCCGGCCGGCCGAAGCTCCGGCAGTTGCTGCTGATCCCGTTGATCACCGCGCTGCTCGCCGGCGCACTGGGCGGCGCACTGGGCTACGCCTTCGCGGTTCGCGGGTCAGCCGGCGGCGTGGCGCTCGGCGCCCGCCCCGCCGACCCGCCCGCCCTGGCCCAGCGCAAGCCCGAGTCGCTGGCCGGCGTCGCCGAGAAGGTCCTGCCCAGCGTGGTGACCGTCCGGGTGAGCAGCCTCGGCGGCATCAGCGAGGGTTCCGGCTTCATCGTCAGCGCCGACGGGCACGTGGTCACCAACGACCACGTGGTCTCGGGCGGCACCGGCAAGGCCTCGGTGATCTTCAACGACGGGACCTCGGCGTTGGGCACCGTGGTGGGCCAGGACCCGGAGTCCGACATCGCGGTGATCAAGGTGTCGCGTACCGGGCTCAAGCCGGTGGAGTTCGGCGACTCCGACGCGCTCGCGGTGGGCGACCCGGTGCTCGCCATCGGCTCGCCGCTCTCGCTGGCCAACACGGTCACCGCCGGAATCGTCAGCGCCCTGGACCGGACCATGCAGGCCGGCGAGCCGGGCGGCCCGGTGCGCTACTACGCGGCGATCCAGACCGACGCGGCGGTCAACCACGGCAACTCCGGCGGCCCGCTGGTCGACGCGGCCGGCCGGGTGGTCGGGGTGAACTCGACCATCAAGTCGCTGGTCGCCGACGGGCAGGAGGCCGGCAACATCGGCCTCGCCTTCGCCATCCCGATCAACCAGGCCAAGCGGGTCACCCAGGACATCATCGGCACCGGCAAGGCCCGTCGTACGGTGATCGGCGCCCAGGTGGGCGGCATCGGCGTGGCGAGCGGGGCCGGCGTACGCCTCAACGCGGTGGAGCCGTCCGGCCCGGCGGCCGCGGCCGGGCTGAAGGCCGGCGACGTCATCCTGCGGCTCAACGGCCGGCCGATGACCGAGCCGACCGACCTGGTGGCGCTGGTCCGCAAGTACGCCCCCGGCTCGGTGGTGACCGTCGAGTACCGGCGGGGGTCGACCCGGCAGAACGCGTCGGTGACGCTCGCCGCAGATGCCAAGTGAGCACCGGTCACCCCCTCCCGGTCCGGCCCCCGACGTGCGTAGTCTTGCCCTGACACGGACGAGGAGGCCGGAGTGCTCGACAACCTGAACTGGTGGGAGATCGCTGCGCTGCTGCTCCTGGCGCTGCTGATCTTCGGAGACCGGCTGCCCACCGTGATCAACGACGGCCTCCGGATGGTCCGGAACCTGCGCGCCATGGCCCGCAACGCCACCGGCGACCTGAGCCGTGAGCTGGGCACGGACATCCAGCTGGAGGATCTGCACCCCAAGGCGTTCATCCGGAAGCACCTGCTCAGCGAGGAGGACGAGCAGGCCATCCGGAAGCCGCTGCAGAGCGTCTACGACAACCTGCGCTCGGACGTCACCGGCGTGCACAACGAGCTGAAGGACGTCGCCAACGCGGTGGACCTGCGGTCGAACGGCACCCGCCCCGGCGCCGCGTACGACGCCTGCAGGGAGAGGACCAGGGTCAGGAACGTGAACGTGTACGGGTCGAACTGCAGGTTCGGCG
>NZ_QGGF01000365.1 GCF_003857015.1 Micromonospora globispora
GAGACAGGATGACCAGCACGCGCTCCCCCTCGTCGACGCCCGGGGCCAGAATAGGCGGCCCGGTCGGGCTACTGTCTGCGCCATGTTCGATCTGATCGTGATCGGCGGGCTGGGCATCGACATCCGCACCCAGGTGCCCGTGCTTCCGCTACCGGCCGCCGACTCGCTGCCCGTGCCCCCGATCGAGCTGCGGATCGGCAACACCGGCTCGGGGGTGGCGCTGGCCGCGCACGCCCTCGGCCTGCGGGTGGCCCTCGTCGACGTGCTGGGTGCCGACCCGGCCGGGGACGTGGTCCGGGCGGCGCTGGCCCGCACCTCGGTACGGGCCGTGCTGGCCGACACCCCGGCCGGCACCCGCCGGTCGGTGAACATGGTCGACCCGGCCGGCCGCCGGATGTCCCTCTACGACCCGCGCCCCTGGGTGGGGCCGCCGCCGTTCGCCGAGGCGGAGCTGGCCGCCCTGGTCGGCGACGCGGCACACGTGCACGTGTCGATCATGGACTGGGCCCGGGACCTGCTGCCCGCCTTGCGCGCGGGCCTCCGCGGCGGAGCGACGCTCTCCACCGACCTGCACGACTGGGACGGCGAGAACGACTACCACCGGCCCTTCGCCGACGCGGCCGACCTGGTCTTCGTCAGCGACGTCCGGCTCGGCGACCGGGCCGGGAAGCTTGCCGCGGAGCTGGCGCCCCGGACGGTGGTGGTGACCGGCGGGGAGGCCGGCGCGACGCTGCACACCCCGGAGACCCCGCCGGTACGGGTACCGGCGACGACGCCGCCCGGCCCGGTGATCGACACCAACGGTGCGGGAGACGCCTTCGCCGCCGGTTTGATCGCCGGTCGCCTGCGCGGCGCCACGCTGCCGGACGCGGCCGCCTACGCCGCCCGGGTGGCCGCCGCGGCCTGCACCCACGACGGGATGGAGTACCCGCCCGGCCTCCTGCCGCGGGACTAGCGCCCCGGGCCGGGACGGCCCCCGACCCTGGTCGCGGCGTCGCCCGCGTCGCTGCCCCGCGCGGACGCCCGGCGGCGTGCCGGTGGTGCGGCTATCCGCTGCGCGTCGGCGGCCTGCGGGGCAGGATGGGCGCATGGCATCAACGGTGCAGATCCCGCTGGTGGGCGGCACGGCGGACGGCGAGACGGTCACCGTCGAGCTGGACAGCAACGGCCGCCCGCCGCTGACCCACCACCACCTCGGCCCGGAGGGCCTGGCCGAGGCGCAGATCTACGAGCTGGAGTCGGACCGCGGCGAAGGCCGCGAATGGATCTACACCTGGCGCGGCCCGGCCGTCTGACCGGGGACGGCCGGATCAGGCGGCGCCCACCCGGGTCAGGCTGCGGGAACGGATGCTGTCCAGCACGCCACGGGTGACGTGGGAGGTGCCCCGGGCCTGCTCGCACGCCTCGGCCACCCGCTGGGCGGTGGCCTCGGCCCGGGCCTCCCGCTCGTCCCACAGCCGGTCCACCTCGGCCAGCAGCGGACCCTCCACCTCCCGCTCCACCCCGCGCAACGCCGGCACCCCGAGCCGCTGGGCCAGGTCGAAGACCTTTCCGGCGTACGGCAGGGGCAGGAACGGCGTACCGACCATGGCGGCGAAGATCAGGAAGTGCAGCCGCATGCCGACCGCGAGGTCGAAATGGCGCATCAACCCGAGGATCTGCCGGGGGTTGTAGTCCCCGTGCAGGATCCGGCCCCGCTCCGAGCTCGTCATGTGCGACATCACGCCGTGGGAGTGCCGGATGTCGTCCCGTTCCATCGGGACGAACAGCACGTACGCGTCGATCCGGTGCACCAGGAAGTCACCGATCTGGGCGAGCAGCCGGTGGTACCCGTCGACGTCGAGCCGTTCGGCCGCCCGGCCGGGCTCGCGGACGCTCAACCCGACCAGCCGCTTCCCCGCCGGTACGCCCTCCTCGCGCAGCCAGCTCGCCGGGAAGTCCTCCGGCTCCAGCAGGAACGCCGGGTCGGCGGTAACGGTGACCGGGTTGACCAGTCCGGCCTCCTCGAGCACCATCCGGGACTCCTGGTCCCGCACGGTCACCTCGGCGGCGTTGGCCAGGGTCTCCCGGACCATGCCGGTGTCCACCCCGTCGCTCAGCGGCCCGACGCCCACCGCGTACGTGAGCAGCGGCAGACCCCGCTCCTGGGCGACCCGGACCACCCGCAGGTAGCGCCGGGCCTCCCGGTCGTAGAGGATCCCGCCGCCACCGAGGATGAGCAGGTCCAGCTCGGCGAGGATCAGGGACGAGTCGGCGCGGCTCACGCCCTCCCAGGGCACCGCCTCGACATCCGGGTGCGCCAGCCCGGTGTGCGCCGGGTCGCGGGAGAAGACGATGATCCGGGCGTTCGGCTCCTGATGGCGCAGATCGGCCAGCAGGCCGGTGAGGATCGCCTCGTCACCGAGGTTGCGCCCACCGTACGAGCCGAGCACACCGATCGTCAGTGTCGCGCCGTTCGTCATCCGCGGCTCCTCCCCAGGTGCGTCCAGCGGCGGGTTCCCGCTGCGTCGGGCGACATACCTAGGGCCCACCGAGGCACGAATCGGGCAGTCGGCCGGGCGATGCGCCCGGCGGGTAATCGGCTTGCCCCGTCGGCGCGAGCGGGCGCAGGGTGAGGCGCATGGCAAGCGCGACGAAGACCCGGATCGGCTGGCTGGACCTGCCGCCCCACGTCCGGGCCGCGGTCGAGGAGATCCTCGGCGACCGGGTCGTCGAGGCCGTCTCCCAGTCCGGCGGCTACTCCCCGGGCACCGCCGACCGGGTGCGCACCGCCGCCGGCCGGCGGGCCTTCGTCAAGGCGGTCAGCCCGGCCCAGAACGACCGCAGCCCCGGCATGCACCGGGCGGAGGCGCGGATCGCCGCCGCGCTGCCCCCGTACGCGCCCGCGCCGCGACTGCTCGGCAGCCACGACGACGGCGACTGGGTGGCCCTGGTCTTCACCGACGTCGAGGGCCGGCACCCGGCCACGCCCTGGGTCGCCGGCGAACTGGACGCCGTACTGACCGCCCTGGCGACGATGGCCACCGCGCTGACCCCGACGCCGGTCACGGCCGTCCCCACGGCGGCCGAGCAGCTGGCGTACGACTTCGCCGGCTGGCGGCGGATCGCCGAGGACCGACCCGCCGACCTGGACCCGTGGGCCCGGGCCTACCTGGCCGAGCTGGTCGCCGCGGCGGAGTGGGGCGTCGCCGCGTTGGCCGGCGACGCCCTGTGCCACCTGGACGTGCGCGCCGACAACCTGCTGATCGGTCCGGACCGGGTGGTCACCGTGGTCGACTGGCCGTGGGCCTGCCGCGGTCCGGCCTGGCTGGACACCGTCCTGCTCCTGGTGAACGTGCGGCTGCACGGTGGCCACGACACCGAGGCGCTGCTGCACCGGTTGCCGGTCACCGCCGACGTGGACCCGGCCCCGGTGACCGGCGTGCTGGCCGGTCTCGCCGGCTTCTTCCTCGACGGGGCCCGGCAGCCACCGCCGGTCGGCATTCCGACGGTGCGGGCGTTCCAGCGGGCGCAGGGGGACGCGGTGCTGCCCTGGGTGGCCCGACGCCTGGGCTGACCCCGGTGCCTCCGGGCGGCCGGACCTGCCGGTCAGAGCGGGCTGCGGACCTCGTGGGTGAGGAAGGGCAGGACGACGTCGGGCACCGCCGGTGAGGTGATGATGTCGTAGTGGGTCAGGCCGGGCAGCACGGCCAGCCGGGCGGTCGGCCGGTCGCTGCCGTCCCAGCCGGCGTCCCGGTGTCCGCCGCCGAGCAGCCCGTAGAAGTCGGCGATGTGGTGGACCGGGATGGAGTCGGCGTCGGCGTAGACGAGCATCGCCGGCACGGTGAGCGCGGCCACCTCCGTCGACCAGTCGTACTCGCGGCGGAGCAGGTCGCCGGTCTTCGCCCAGAGCTGCGGCCAGTCCTCGGGGCGCGGCGCGACGGCGGCGTAGAGCTCGTGCGGCGGGGTGCCCCGCATCTGCTCGGCGAACCGCTCGTCCTGCATCGCCATGGCCGCCAGCACCTCGGGATACCAGCCGCGGCGCGCGCAGGGCGTGGAGACCAGCACCAACCGGCGGACCAGCGCGGGATGCTGGATCGCGGTACGCAGCGCCACCCCGCCGCCCAGCGAGTAGCCGAGCACGTCCACCTCGGGTAGGCCGAGGTGCCGGAGCAACCCGGCGATGTCGTCGGCCATCGACTCGAAGCGCAGCGGCCGGTCCACGTCCGCGGTGCGCCCGTGGCCCTGCAGGTCGACCGCGACGACCCGCCGCCGGGCGGTGAGCGCGGGCAGGATCGGGGCGAACATCTCCACCGCGCCGTAGCCGCCGTGCAACAGCACCAGCGGCCGGCCGGAGCCGTGGATCTCGTACCAGAGCCGCACCCCGTTGACGTCCGCGTAGCTCACCCTCGGTTCCTCCGTCACTCGTGTCCGGGTCGCGCGACCGCCGTTTGCGGGGCGCATCCGATGAAACGCCGGCGACGGCGGAAACTCATCGGCGCCCACACCTGCCGGGAAGGGACGCCGGTGGTGTGCCAGAGTGCGCCGTGGCCATCCTCTCCGATCACGAGCTCCGACGAGATCCTTCGCCGGGAACGCGGCCTGGCCCGCGACGGCGATGAGCATCGCGACCTGTGGCAGCGGTGGATGGGCGAGGAGGCGGCGTTCTTCGCCGCCGACGGCACCCGGGACCGGGCCGACCTGCGGGTGGACGCCTCGGACCGGTGACCGGCCCGGCGGCGGGCGCTTCCCGCCGCCGGGCCGGACCGGTACTACCCGGCGACGTACCGGTGCAGCGTCCCCTCGTCGGAGGCGACGACGCCGTCCCGGCGCAGGCCGGCCTTCTCCAGCACCCGAACGGACGGCACGTTGGCCGGGTCCACGGTGGCGAAGACCTCCGCCACCCCGGGCACGGTGCGGGCGAAGGCGACGAGGGCGCGGACGGCCTCGGTGGTGTAGCCCCGGCAGCGCCGGGATGGGACGACGCCGTAGCCGAACTCGACCGACCCGTCGGTGGGCGGCCACTTCAGCCCGATGGCGCCGATGGTCAGGCCGGTCTCCCGTTCGATCATCAGGTAGTGCCCGTGCGGCCGCTCCGGCTCGCGGGTGAGCAAGCCGGCGATCATGCGGTCGGCCTCGCCGGGGAAGCCCGACGCCCAGTGCGGGCGGCGCTCACCGGCGACGGCGGCGGCGGCGGCCTCCTCGGCCGGCCACGGGCGCAGCACGAGACGGTCGGTGGTCAGGTCGGGAAAGGACAACGCGATTCTCCAAGGTCGTGGAGTGACCCGGGTCGCGGTCGGTCAGTCAGCGTGCGCGACCCGGAAAAAGGCATGGCAGGGGAAGCTCATGGCGGTCCATGGCCTCATCTCCCCTGCGCCCACGACGGTCGCGTGTCCGCGCGACGGCACTCTAACCCATGATCCGGATACGCCGCGCCCCCGCTGCCGTCGGGCCGGAGGCAGCGGAGGCGCGTCGAGGATCGGTCAGCTGACGCCGGTGACGGCCTTGACCAGGTTGATGCCGAAGTAGAGCACGAACGCCACGGCGACGGCCCACATCAGCGGGTGGATCTGGCGGGCCTTGCCCTGCGCCACCCGGATCGCCACCCAGCTGACGAAGCCGGCGCCGATGCCGTTGGTGATCGAGTACGTGAACGGCATGAGGGTCATGGTCAGGAACGCCGGGACCGCCACGGCCACGTCCGAGAAGTCGATCTCGCGGACTTGCCGGATCATCAGCGCGCCGACGACGACCAGCGCCGGACCGGCGGCCTCGCTCGGCACCAGCGACACCAGCGGGGTGAGCAGCAGCGCGCCGAGGAAGAGCACGCCGGTCACCACGCTGGTCAGCCCGGTACGACCACCGTCCGCGATACCCGAGGACGACTCGACGTACGTGGTGGCCGAGGAGGCGCTACCGGCGCCACCGGCGACCGCGGCGACGCCGTCGACGAAGAGCACCTTGCCCAGTCGTGGCATGTCGGTGCCGTCCGACGTGGTGAGGCCGGCCTGCTTGGCCAGGCCGACGGTGGTGCCCATGACGTCGAAGAAGTCGGCGAGCACCAGAGTGAACACCAGCAGGAGCGCGGTCATCACGCCCACGTGGGCGAACGCGGTGAACGACACGTTGCCGACCAGGTGCAGGTCGGGCGCCTTGATCAGCGGGTCGGGCAGGGTCGGCACGTTCAGCTGCCAGCCGGTCGGGTTCGGCTTGCCGTTCACGAACGCCGGGCCGGGCTTGGCCAGCGCGTTGACGATCACGGCGACGACCGTGGTCGCCACGACGCCGATCAGGATGCCGGCCTTCACCTTGCGGGCGACCAGGATGCCGGTCACCAGGAGGCCGACCAGGAAGACCACGGTCGTCCAGCCGCGCAGCGTTCCGTCGCCGCCGAGCTGCACCGGAACGGTCGTACCGGCGGCGTCCGGCACCCGGCGGACCAGGCCGCCGTCGACGAAGCCGATCAGCGCGATGAACAGGCCGATGCCGGCGGCGATGGCCGCCTTCAGCTCGGCCGGGATGGCCCGGAAGACGGCCTTCCGGAACCCGGTGAGCACCAGCACGGTGATGATCAGACCCTCGATCACCACGAGGCCCATCGCCTCCGCCCAGGTCATCTGGGAGGCGACGGCGTACGCGACGAACGCGTTGAGGCCCAGGCCGGTCGCCACGGCGAACGGCACCCGGCCGACGACGCCCATCAGGATGGTCATCACCGCGGCGACGAGGGCGGTGACCCCGGCGACCGGCGCGATGCCGAGCAGGTTGCCGTCGGCGTCCGGGGCGGTACCGATGATCAGCGGGTTGAGCACGACGATGTAGGCCATCGTCGCGAAGGTGGTGAGGCCGGCGAGCACCTCGCGCTTGACGGTCGAACCCCGGCGGGTGATCTCAAAGAAGCGGTCGAGGCGACCGCGCTCGGCGGGTTCCGCCGGCTCGACCGGGGCAGCAGGTTCCTGCGTAGTCACGCTCATGGCGTGGCTTACTCCGTTCCGGGTTGGCCCGCCGGACTCCCGGTCGGGCGGTGGGGGTGCAGTCGTCCCGATTCGGTTGGCCCGGAGAACGTCGGAACGGCTGGGCTCCACGGATCCCGTGAAGCACTAGAAGCCGCTCCCGGTCGGGGAACGACTTCGCACGACCACCTTAACCGCCCGGTAGCGTCGATGACCTGCGCCTACGCCTGCGCGGTGGGTGATATGGGCAATCTCACGCCCCGGCCCCGGTAGCGGGTGATCCACTCCTGGTTGAGCGCGTCCGCCTGCCGGCGGTGCCGAGGCCGGATGGACGCCCCGTCGGGCAGGTCGAGCCCGAGGGCGTCGAGGATCGCGCGGGTCACCCCGACCGGGTCGGCGGCGAGCTCCTCATAGCGGACCCGGTGCGGGCGTACGCCGTACGCGGCGAACCACTCCCGCCACGCCCGGTTGTGCGCGTCGATGGTCCGGAGCAGGTCGGCGATGCCGTCCTGGTCGTACCGGGGGTCCCGCCCGTTGGCGTCGGGGCAGCCGACGTACCAGAGGTCGGTCTGCTCGGCCCGCAACCAGGACACCGCCTGCGCCAGGACGTCGTCCCGTTCGAGATGCAGGAAGGCCGTCCGGCCGAAGGCGCGGCGCAGCAGCGCGTCGTCCACCCCGGCCAGCTCGGAATGGACCGTGGCGAGCCCGTCGACCACCCGGTCGAGCGTCCCCCACATCAGCTTCGCCCCGAACACCCCGTTGTCGGTCCGGCCGGCGGCCAGCGCCGCGGCCACGAAATCGCCGTACCCGAAGGCGTCGGGGTCCAGCCCCCACCGGCCGGCCCAGACCGGCTCGTCGGGGACCCGGAAGTACGCCTCCGGCCGGCCGGCGACCCCGGTGGAGGCCAGCAGCCCGCAGAGCAGGGAACTGCCGGTCCGCGGCGTGGCGCAGATGAAGTACGAGTCGATGGCGGCCATGTCCCGACCCAATCGACGGACGTCACCCGGAGCAACCGGATAAGCCGTAGGCAGGGCCCCGAGCGCCGCCCCCTGCTGGCACGATGACACCGTGCCCGACCGCGAGCCGACCGCCGCCGAGAGTCTGTTCCTGGACGAGCTGTGGAAGCGGGTCGACGGGTTCGACGTGTGGTTCGGCCGGGGCCTCGCGGGCGATCCCCGCCTCACGGTGTCGTACCCGTGTATCGACGGCGACCGGGCGGGGACCGCCGTGCTGGCGTACGACGGGCGCCGGCTGCGCGGCGGGTGGCGCACCGCTTCGCCGGCGTGGGCGGACGACGCCGGCATGGACGACCTGCTCGACGCGGGATCCCGGAACGGCCTGCGGGTCGACAACATCGAACCCACCCCGGCTGCGGCGTCCGCGGCGGACTGGCTCACCCGGCGAACCGGTCGTCCCACACCTGCCCCGCCCTCTCCGGTCGTGACCGGCCTGGCCACCCTGGTCGTCCTGTTGGTCGCCGTCGCGCTGCTGCTCGTCCTGGTCTGGCTCGGCCCGCTCCTGCTCTACCGGTACGTCTTCCCCGACGGCCCGTTCGCCTGACCCGCTGCGCGTCAGTTCCGGCCAGCCGGTGTCGGTGCCGGTTCCGGCGCCGGCTCGGGGTGCCGGGCGTGGTGCAGCGGGGAGAGCACGGCGACCGTAGCGGCGACGGCCATCCCGACGACGGCGAGACCGATCGCCGGCCGGTAGCCGATCTGCTCGGCCAGCAGTCCGCCGACCGGAGCGCCGATGGTGAGCATCCCCCAGTTCAGCGAGCGGATGGTGCCGTTCATCCGGCCCTGCAACCGGTCCGGGGTGACGGCCTGCCGGTAGCCCATCTCGTTCGGGCCGCTGACGCCCAGCGCCAGCCAGACCACGAACTGCGCCGCGCCGACCATCACCCAGCCGGCGGTCCCGGTCGCGGCCAGGGCCACCAACGTCCAGCCCAGCGGCTCGACCACCCGCTCCAGCACGATGGCCCGGCCGGCACCCCACCGGCCGACCCGGTGGGACAGCGAATTGCCGACCACCGCCCCGACGCCGCCGACGGCCAGCACCACGCCGAGCCCGAACGCCGCCCGATCCGGCGCGAGCCGCGGGTCGAGACCGCGGACCACGAAGAGCGTGAACGCGGTGGACGCCACGCTGGCGAAGAGAAACCGCGCGTGCAGGGTGACGGCGTACGGCGCCAGTACCGGGTGCCGGTACACCCAGGACAGCCCCTCACGCAGTTCCCGGCCGAGGTGCCGACGGCCGGGCCGCGGCGCCGGCTCGTCCCGCCGGATGGTCGCCAGCAGCAGCCCGGAGACCAGGTATGACACGGCGTCCACCACCATCGCCAGCGGCGCTCCCACCGCCGCCACCAGCGACCCGCCGAGGAACGGGCCGGTGGTCTGGGCCAGCGAGGCGCTCTGCTCCATCCGGGCGTTCGCCGGGGTCAGCGCCGCCGGAGGCACCAGTCGAGGCAGATAGGACTGGTGCGCGGCCTCGTAGAGGAGCGACAGCACGCCGAACACGGCGACGAGCAGCATCAGGGCGGGAATGTTCAGCATCCCGGTGAGGGCGAGCGCCGCGATCAGGGCCAGCAGGGCCGCCCGGGCGACGTCGGTCGCCACCAGGATCGGCCGTCGCCGGTACCGGTCGGCCACCACCCCGGCGAGCAGCCCGAACAGCAGGTACGGCAACCAGCGGGCGCCGTTGATCAGCCCGACCTGGGCGTCGGTGGCCCGGAGGGTCACGATGGCGACGATCGGCAGCGCCACCGTCGTGACGTACGTGCCGAAGGTGGAGACGGTGTCCGCCGCCCAGAACCTCGAGTACCCCGGATGACCGAACACCCCCGCCATGGCTGGCGACCCTAGTTCCCAACCCGGGTCCCCGCTGCCCCGGCCCTGGCGGGTCGTCAGTCGCCGAGGACCGTCAGGTCGAGCTGGCGCAGGCGTTCCGGGTCGGAGAGGACGTCGATGGCGACGATCCGCTCGTGGGCCACGGTGAAGCCCATGACGGACAACGCCTGTCCCTTCGCGGCGACGACGACCCCGGCGGCGCCGTTGATGAGCGCCGGCCGGACGAACGGGGCGAGCCGGGTGAACATGACCGCCTGGGCGGCCACGTTCCGCGCCCCGTGGATCGTGACGGTCTGCCGGGCGCGGCCGGTGCCACCGTCGGCGCGCAGCACGACGTCCGGGTCGAGGACGGCGACGAGCGCGTCGAAGTCGCCGTCCCGAGAGGCGGCGAAGAACGCGTTCACCACGTCGCGTTGCCGGGTGAGGTCGGGGTCGGGCGCGGGCGCCTGCCCCTGTACGCGGCGGCGGGCGCGGCTGGCGAGCTGTCGGGCCGCGGCCGGGGACCGCTCGATCATCGGCGCGATCTCGTCGAACGGCACGGCGAACATGTCGTGCAGCACGAACGCCAGCCGCTCGGCCGGCGTCAGCGTCTCGAGCACCACCAGCAGCGCCAGCCCGACGGAGTCGGCCAGCAGCGCGTCGTGTTCAGGATCGACACCAGAGGTGGGGCTGATGATCGGGTCGGGGACGTGCACGTCGAGCGGTTCCTCCCGCCGGTGTGCGCGCGACCGGAGCATGTTGAGGCAGACCCGGGCCACCACCGTGGTCAGCCACCCGGCGAGGTTCTCCACGGCGCCGGCGTCGGCTCGGCTGACCCGCAGCCAGGCGTCCTGGACGGCGTCGTCGGCCTCGCTCACCGAGCCGAGCATCCGGTACGCCACCGCGCGCAGGCGGGGCCGCTGTTCCTCGAACCGGTCCGTCAGCCATTCGCGCTCGTCCACCGCGTCACATCCCCTCTTCGTTGGGTGTCACAGCAGTAGACCCACCAAAACCGAATGCGACCGGGGGAACCGGCCCCGGCGAACGAACTGGAGAAGATGATGATGTCACCCGTACTGGTCACCGGGGGCACGGGCACACTCGGGCGGCACGTGGTGCCGCTCCTGCGGGACGCCGGCTGTCCCGTCCGGGTCCTCAGTCGGCACCGCCACGAATCCCGGGACGGCGTCGAGTTCAGGGTCGGTGACCTGGCGACCGGCGACGGCGTCGACGGTGCGGTGGACGGCGTCGGCACCATCGTGCACTGCGCCGGCAGCGCCAAGGGCGACGACGACAAGGCCCGCAATCTGGTACGGGCGGCGTCGCGGGCCGGTGTCGCGCACCTGGTACACATCTCGGTGGTCGGCGCCGACCGGATCCCGGTCGTCAGCCGGCTCGACCGCGCCATGTACGGCTACTTCGCGTCCAAGCGGGCCGCGGAGCGGGTCGTGGCTGAGTCCGGGGTGCCGTGGACCACGCTGCGCGCCACCCAGTTCCACGATCTGGTGCTGATGGTGGCCACGCAGCTGGCGAAGCTGCCGGTGATACCGGTCCTGGCCGGGGTGCGCTTCCAGCCCGTCGACGCCGGGGAGGTGGCGAGCCGGCTGGTCGAGCTGGCGCTCGGCCGGCCCGCCGGCCTGGTGCCCGACATCGCCGGACCCCGGATGTACGGGATGGACGAACTGGTTCGCAGCTACCTGCGCGCCACCGGCAGCCACCGGCTGCTGCTGCCGGTGCGGCAACCCGGCGGGGCGGCGCGCGCGCTCCGGGCCGGGGCCAACCTGGCGCCAGAACGGGCCGTCGGCCGGCGGACCTGGGAGGAGTTCCTGGCGGAGCGGGTGGGTGCCCGCCGGTAGTCGGCGGCGTGGCGGCCCAGGCGGGCAATGTCCTGTTCGCCTGGGCCCGACGCGGTGGTGCGCCACCGCACCCTGACCCGCGGCGGGCCGGCGGACGTCCCCCCGACAACGGCCCCGAGTTCGGCGCCGGGGCCTCGCGGGGAGGCGGCTGGACGCCGAGCGGATCAGCGGCGGCGTTCCCAGACCACGTCGACGCCGGTCTCCCCCGGCGCCTCCGGTTCCCGGCGGACCCGCTCGACCTCGGTGAACCCCGCCTTTGCCGCGACCGCGCCGGACGCCACGTTGGCCACGTCGTGCCGGATGGCCACCCGGTCGATGCCGCGCAGGGCCAGCGCCACGCGGGTCAGCGCGGTCACCGCGGCGGTCGCGTAGCCGCGGCCGGTGTGCGCGCTGTGGATCCAGTAGCCGATCTCCAGGGTTCCCGGGCCCATCCGGGTCATCAGCCCGCTGGAGCCGACCAGTTCGCCGGCCGCCGTGAAGAGGGCGTAGTTGAACGCCGTGCCCTCCGCCCAGTTGTTCGCCGACAACTCGACGTAGGAGCGGGCCGCCTCGACGTCGTAGCCGTCGTGCGCCCACGGCATGAAGGGCTGAAGCTCCGGCAGGGACTCCTGGATTGCTCCGGCGGCTTCCTCGGCCCAGGCCGGCTCCCACCGCTTCAGCAACAGCTCACCGGCGTTGACCACTTCGGGCGGTTCCATCGCCTGATCTTGACGGCGACAGTTCAACGGGGCAAGTCAGTTCCAAAGGCGCCACCCAGTGGCCGCTCGGCCTTCTGCCCACAGCCGATTTCGTTGTGATGTGCAGCCTGTGGCGTGTCAGGTGGCAGTATGCCGACCGACACGGTGCCGCCCCGTTTTCCGCGTACCTCGCCCTACTGGCCGGTGGTCAGTCATCCTCTGCTGCGCCGTGTCCTGCCCGGATTCGCCGTGTCCGCCCTGGGCGACGGCATGGCGTTGGTTGCGGTGACCTGGCTGGCGTTGGAGGTCGCACCGCCGGGTCAGCGCGGCATCTGGGTAGCGATCGCGGTGGCCGCGTACACCCTGCCCAGCGCGGCCGGGACCGTCCTCTTCGGCCGGCTGCTGAGCGGTCGGAGCGGTGCCCAGCTCGCCGGTTGGGACGCCACCGTGCGGGCCGCCGCACTCGCGGCGATCCCCGCCGCCCAACTGGCCGGGGTGCTCACCGTCGGGCTGTACGTGGTCCTGCTGGCCGCGTCGTCGCTGCTGCACTCGTGGGGTTCCGCCGGGCGCTTCACCCTGATCGCCGAACTCCTGCCGCACCGGCACCACCTGCCGGCCAACGCGGTGCTCAGCACCATCTCCGGCTTCGCCACGGTCGCCGGCCCACCGCTGGCCGGCATCATCATCGGCTGGACCGGTCCGGTCTGGGTCATCGCCGTCGACGCGGGCACCTTCGCCGTCCTGGCCCTCACCTATCGCGTCGCCGTTCCGCCAGTGGCTGCAAACTGCCCGGCCAGGGCCACCGCATCGCGCACCGCCGGCTTCGGCTTCATCCGCCACCATCGGGCCCTGCTCGGCCTACTGGCACTCAGCTTCGGGTTCTTCTTCCTCTTC
This sequence comes from Micromonospora globispora, assembly GCF_003857015.1. Lineage (GTDB taxonomy): Bacteria > Actinomycetota > Actinomycetes > Mycobacteriales > Micromonosporaceae > Micromonospora > Micromonospora globispora. Next base: position 13,182 of record NZ_QGGF01000365.1, read on the forward strand.
GGGCCGGTGTACGTGGCCCTGCCGATCCACGTCGTCGAAGATCGGCACGCCTCCGCGACGGTGCTCGGCAGCTACTACACGGCGTTCGGTGTCGGCGGCGTCGTCGGCAGCCTGGCCGCCGGCTACCTGCACCGCTGGTCGCTGTGGCCCACCATCGTCGGCATCGTGCTCGGGTTCGGTGCCGCCATGCTGCCCCTCGGCCTGGGCGCACCCATCGGCGTGTCGCTGCCGGCCTTCGCCCTCGCCGGCCTGATCTGGGCTCCGTACCGGTCCACCTCGATGGCGCTGTTCCAGCGCACCTGCACCACCAGCGAGCTCTCCCAGGTCCTGTCCGCCAACGGCGCGGTGACCGTACTGGCGGTGCCGCTGGGCACCATGCTCGGCGGCCCCCTGGTAACCGCGATCGGCGCTCGGGACACGCTGTTCCTGTGCGCCACGGCCACCGTGGCCCTGGGCGTGCTCGCCGGCGGTCTCACGGTCCTGCGCCAGAAGACGTCGCTCAGGCGCAAGCCGGGCGAAGAGGCGTCACCCGGATCGGCTCTCCCGTCGACCGCTCTCCTGGAGTCCGTACCAGCCGAGGACACGCAGCGCTCGTAACGTGTTCCACCGGCTGGGTCGTCCATCGCCATCCTCAAGCGCGAAGTGGACCTCGCCGGGATGCGTGTTCTCCAACAGTCACGTGCCATGCACGGCTCGACCTCGCCGGTGAAGAACGGCTGCCCGCCCTCCTCCCACCGGCAATGGTCCCTGACCAGCGCCACGGCCCGCCGGACCTGTTCAGAACGCGGGTCGATCCCGAGGTCACGCAGCAGCAGGAGACTGTACGCCGTGGCCGTCCAGGGCTGGACCCCGTCGTCACCGTCAGCGGACTGATCGGGGCCGTCGGAGTCATCGCTCCGCGCGGGGAAGTACGCGCCTCCCGCCCACTGGCCGTCCACGCCCTGCAAGGCCAGCAGCCGGGCACCCCACCCCTCGGTGGCCACCCACGCGCGCTCCACCGCCACGAGCTCAGCCGGCGCGTCGGCGAGATCACGCAGTGCCTGCCAGCGGATGGACGGGTCGGAATCGAGCAGCCGGTCCAGCACGCTCATCAGCTGAAACTATGCCTGCCCGGCTCGGTTGTGCTCCTCCGCCACCCAGTGGGTTTCTCCGGAACCCAGACAGGGCAATTGCAGCTATCTATGGCCTTGGGAGCCGATATGGATGACCGGATCAAGCAGGGCAAGCCCCGCGTAGCGGGGCGCCCGTTGCTGGCCGTCGGCGTCGGCGTGCTGAGCGCCATCGCCATGGGACTGTTCACCTACCACGTCGGCATTCCAAGCCGGTCGTCGTTCCCCACGCTGGGTTCCCACGACTTCCTGATCGCATTGGCGCTCGGGCTGGTCGCCGGAGGGATAGCCGGCTGGCTCACCTTCCGCAAGGGCTTGAAAGGCTGGACAGACCCTGACACCTAGGCGCTTGCGCAACCGCGATATGAACCGCCGACTATCCCCGTGCGGTGCCGCCCCTGGTCGTCTTCAACCCCGGCCGGCTGCTGTCACTGTTGCTCGCGTCGTGGGTTGTTCGGTATCCGCCAGTCGATCACCATCTGATCCTGTTCATCAGCGGTTGCATCGACCAGCACGTTGAACAGCAGCTGGCCGTCCGCTTCGCTGTACGCGTCAGCCGCCAACTCCATGACCGCGCCAGACCGCAGGGTCACGATCCATCGACTGGGGATACCGGCTGCGAACTCCACGGCAGCAGACACTAGCTGTATCCGGCGTACAGGTCGACTCGTCCGTCGCCCATCAGGTCAGCCGGCCTCACATAGCGGCTGATTTGCGGATTCTTCTGGTGCTGCTGGTCAGCTTGGGAATCGGATTGATCTACAGGCTGAGTGGCCGTGCCAACTGGTAGATAGCCAGTGCGCGTTCAGGTCGAGACTATCGATGTGCCGCTGTTGACCCCTGGTGGCCGCTGTATCGCCACATGCGGTGGCCCGGCCGATCATCTTGTAGGCGAGGGAGCGTCACACTGCCGAGGGGGCGATAACGCCATCTTCTGCCAGTTGCGGAACACGAAGCGGTGTACCGATTTCAACCCTATCCATAGGGCTGGATACAAAGCGGCACGGCCGAAGCCGCGGACTGTCACCGTCGTGGTCCGGGTGACCTGCGTGCCACGACCTGCGGGGGCCAGCTCGAACAGATCCCCGAGATAGTCGACGAAGCGGTGGAAACCAAGAACCGTCGACTCCATGTGGAACGCCAGCCGGGTCGGTGGCTCCCACACGGTGATCCGCTGCCGCACCACACCCTGCTCCGAGACGCACTGCCGGGCCGCGCCCACCTCGCCGGGGCCATCGGGCAGCCGGCACATCGTCGGCCGAGGCGTACCCAGGTAGAACACCGGGCACCGGGGCTGCAGCTCGAGGCGTGAGTCGCAGAGTGCCGGCCACAACGCCTCGGGCGGGTGGGGCACCGTCCAGCGCGTACGCACGATCATGCCCGCAACGGTAATCCCAGCGTCAACGGTGGAAGATCGTCTAGCCGCACGTGTCGCCCACGTCCCGAGACCCATCTGTCACGGACGCCCCTGAGATGCGACACGCGGGCGGCGGGCTGTGGTTACGGGACATGTTGACACTCGCGTTCCACCAGATGCACGACATGATCGAAAGGGCTGCGTGCCGCGAGCCGCAGTGCGTGCGCTTCAAGTAGTGCCTCCCCAGTCAGTCATTGACCACGCGTGGCAACCCCAGGTTGTCCAGGAGCGCGAAGAACATCTCCTCGGCGAAGACATAGCGCTTCCACGGCAGACGCAGCAGGGCGCTGGCGCCTGGGGGGCGCCTACTGGCGAGGACCTGCCGGATTGGTCCGGCGGGCACTGCGTAGCCGGCTTCCCTCGCCCACTGGGTCGCCCGCTTGGCCGCTTCGGCGGGTGGCAGCCCGAACCCGGCGATCATCTGCTGAGCCTGTCGGTCGGCATCAGCCTTCGACATACCCTTCATGACCAGGTAATCGCGTTCGAACCGGCGCGCTGTGTTTGCGTCCAACCATGTCTCCCACTGACCGTGGACCGGGCTGAGCCCGGCCAGCTGGCCGTAGTCGCTGTCGGCCACATAGGCCGCCACGACCGGAGCGTCGGACTCTTTCACCAGCCGTGGAAGCGCGCCGTCGGTATCACCGACGACTAAGTTGTCGGGCAGGCTGTACACCTGCCACCCGTCGCCTCGTCGCGCGCTGCCGTCTACACGAAGCTCGGCGCTCCGGTCGGTCAGCGCAGCGAGATTTCGCCCGTTGCTCTGCACGGCGATCAAAGTGCCCCAGTACCCCATGCAGCAGCCGCCCCTCAGCCCTCGCGTCTGCGGTCATAAAGTGCCCAGCACTCTAGGCCGAACGTCAGGCACGTCCTGGGACAGATCCGTCAAGCATGTGGTGGGACCAGACAGCGGCGGCCGGCTGCGTCCTCCGTCGACTGATGCGCGACATCCGTCCGCCGGCTGATCTGCGACACCTCGGCGCGCTGATTGCGGCAGGTCCGGATGTCATCGGTACGGCGGAGAGTGAAACTCGCCTGCGCCACGCTCGCGACGGCGGCGGCCTGTCGCCGGGTGCGGCTAGGGTCCGGCCATGGCTGACTTCACGGGGGACAACCTGAGCGGCTCGCGTTTCGAGCGTCTCGACCTGACCGATGCCCAGTTCCGTGCCGTCGACCTCTCCCGCGCCCGGTTCCGCGGCGTCGACTTGAGCGGGGTGGTGATGCGCGGCGTCGAGCTGGTCGATGTCCGGATCGACGGTGAGATCCAGAACCTTGTGGTCAACGGGGTCGACGTCGCGCCTCTCGTCAATGCGGAGCTCGACCGGCGCAACCCCGTCCGAGCCAGAATGCGCCCCACCGACCCGGACGGCTTCCGGGAAGCGTGGGGCATCGTCGAGCGGCTCTGGGACGGTACCGTCGAGCGGGCTCGCGGCCTGGATCCCAGGCAACTGCACGACTCGGTGGACGGCGAGTGGTCATTCATCGAGACCCTGCGCCACCTGGTGTTCGCCACCGACGCGTGGGTGCGGCGGGCCATCCGCGGCGACCCCTCGCCGTGGGATCCGCTCGACCTGCCGTGGGACGAGATGCCGGACATCCCGGGGATCCCGCGGGACCGCGAGGCCCGTCCCTCGCTCGACGAGATCCTGGCGCTGCGCCGCGACCGGATGGCGACCGTGCGCACGGTGGTCGACGGCCTGACCGACGAGTCCCTGGCCAGCCGCACCGAGCCCGTCGAGGGGACCGGCTGGCCGCCGTCGGAAAGCTTCCCGGTACGCGAGTGCCTGCTGATCGTCCTGAACGAGGAGTGGCACCACCGGCAGTTCGCCGGACGGGACCTCGACGCCCTGCAGACAGGCGCGACACGGAAGACGACCTGATCGACGTCGGACCGTCTGCCCGGTCCTCGGCATGTTGGCCGCGCACCATCAGCGGGCAGAGGAGTGCGCCTGATCAGAGGCGGGTGCGGACACGGCGTGACGCCTCAGGGCTCGCGCTTCTCGACCCGAGTCCACCCGGTCCACCCACGCTCAGCGATCAGCTCCCGCAGCCGCGCGACGGCGGGGTGGGCACCATCGGCGAACGCGTCCATCAGGCGGATGAACTCCGCGTCGGGCACGTGCTCGTCCCGCCAGTCCAGCTGCCCATTGGCCGCCGCCTGCTCGAACAGCTCGCTCATCAGGTCGGCCGTCTCGCGCAACAGCTCCTCGTCCTCCCAGTCCTCCGCGATCCGACCGATGAGCTGGTAGAGCCGGACCATCTTCGGGTCGGCCAGCTCAGCCACCTTCTGGGCCATGAACGCCGGGATCGCCTCCGGCCAGCGCGCCGCTATCAGGATCCAGGCGTCGCGCTCGGCCACGATCATCGCCTCCGGCGCTCCGATGGCACGCAGGCGGTCCAGGTAGTCGACCACCTCCTCCGGGAGAGCCAACGAATCGCCGCAGCTCAGCCTCGCGATCCGCCGCCGGTGCTCCTGCAGCGCGCGGATCTGCGCCCGCAGCTGCCGGTCGATCTCGGTGGTTGCGGCGGCGAACGTCTCGGGGTCGGCGTCGAGCAGCTCGCGGATCCGGGCCAGCGGGACGCCGGCCTCGGCCAGGGTCCGGATCCGGATGAGTCGCACGACCGCGACGGCGTCGTAGGTCCGGTAGCCGGAGGCGTCTCGCTCCGCCTCAGGGAGCAGTCCGATCTGGTGGTAGTGCCGCACCGCGCGGATGGTTACCCCGGCGTAGGACGCCAGCCGTCCGATCGTCAGCATGGCGTCAGCCTGCACGAAGGAGACACATCGTCAACTGATCTTGCGGTGGTAGATGGCCATGGCGACGCCATACGCGACGATGAGGAGGCTGGCACACCAGGCGAGGGCAATCCAGATGTCGGCACCGACCTGCTGCTGAGCGAACAAGTCGCGGATCGTGTTGACGATGGACGTCACCGGCTGGTTCTCGGCGAAGGCGCGCACGGGGCCGGGCATGCTCTCCGTGGGTACGAAGGCCGAGCTGATGAATGGCAGGAAGATGAGTGGATAGGAGAAGGCGCTCGCGCCGTCCACGGACTTCGCGGTCAGGCCCGGGATGACGGCGAGCCAAGTCAGGGCCAGCGTGAACAGCATCATGATGCCAGTGACCGCGAACCAGTCCAGCGCGCCGGCCCCCGAGCGGAAGCCCATGACGAGGGCGACCAGCACCACCACCACGAGCGAGATCAGATTGGCGACCAGCGAGGTCAGCACGTGCGCCCACAGTACGGACGAGCGTGCGATCGGCATGGACTGGAACCGCTCGAAGATGCCGCCCTTCATGTCCAGGAAGAGCCGGTATGCGGTGTAGGAGATGCCCGAGGCCACCGTGATGAGCAGGATGCCTGGCAGCAGGTAGTTCACGTACTTGTCCGACCCGGTCTGGATCGCGCCGCCGAATACGTAGACGAACAGCAGCATGAATGCGATCGGCATGACCACGGTCGTGATGATGGTGTCCGGGCTGCGGCCGATGTGGCGCAGGGACCGGCCCAGCAGGACAGCGGTGTCACCGAAGAAGTGCTTGGTCATCGAGGGTCCTTAGTTGTTCGTGCCGTCGGGGCTGGCGGCGCCTACTTTGCTGTCAGTGCCGACGTCACCGACGATGGCGAGGAAGACGTCCTCGAGGGTCGGCTGCTTCTCGACGTACTCGACCTTGGCGGGCGGGAGCAGCTGCTTGAGCTCGGGGAGAGTGCCGTTGGCGATGATGCGCCCCCGGTGGAGGACCGCGATCCGGTCGGCGAGCTGTTCGGCCTCGTCAAGGTACTGCGTGGTGAGCAGCACCGTCGTGCCCTGCCCGGCGAGCTCCCTGACGGCCTGCCACACCTCGAGACGCGCCTGTGGATCGAGCCCGGTCGTCGGTTCATCGAGGAAGATCACCGGCGGGTTCCCGATGAGGCTCATCGCGATGTCGAGGCGGCGGCGCATGCCACCCGAGTACGTCGACACCTTCCGTGCCGCCGCGTCAATCAGTGAGAAGCGGGCCAGCAGGTCATCCGCGATCCGGCCCGGATCCCCCAGATGCCGCAACCGGGCGACCAGCACCAGGTTCTCCCGCCCGCTGAGGATCTCATCGACGGCCGCGAACTGTCCCGTCAGGCTGATGGACTCCCGCACGTTCGCCGCTTGCGTGGCGACGTCGAAGCCGTTGACGCTGGCCGTCCCCGCGTCCGGCTTGAGCAGCGTGGACAAGATCCTCACGACCGTGGTCTTACCCGCCCCGTTGGAGCCGAGCAGGGCGAAGATGCTGCCCCGCGCCACGTCGAAGTCCACGCCACGCAGCACGTGCAGATCCTTGTATGACTTCTCCAGGCCCTGGACCTGGATCACAGGCCCGCGGACCTGCTCGGTTGACATCTGGAAATCTATGGACATGGTGCCAGCATGCAGGGTTGACGCTGCGTCAAGGTCAAGCCCGAGAGCAAGGCAGCGTTATCTGCTTAGATTGCGGGAGTGGGGTCAGGCTCCATCCACCGCTCGCGCATCGGCATGACAGGACGTTTCGTCGGCCGCCAACCTGCCGCCCCTAGGTCGCTGGACCTGTTGCACATCACAGCGGGCGGCCGGGGAGCCTCAGCTCTGCCTGACACTCCTGCTGAGCCTCGGCACCCCGCCGCACATCGCGCAGGCGATTGCGGATCATTCCCACGTTGACGTCACGATGATGATCTATGCACATGCCGGAATGACCGAGCAGACGGAGGCTCTGCGGAAGCTGGGCGAGGCCTTCGGCTCCGACGGTTGATGTCAGAACTGGATGTCAGACAGCGGCGCGGCCGTAGGAGCAACCTGATCAGGGGCGGGTTTTTCCTGGTCAGGTGGTGGTGGGCGCGGCAGGTTTCGAACCTGCGACCCCTCGCTTGTAAGTTCTGGGCGCTTCGTCCGGCGGGGTCCGTCCGCGTACGCGACCTCGGGCGACTGTCCGCGCTCGGCGGCCGACGGCCGTCCTCGTGCCAACCGGTTGCTGTCGCCGTTGCTGTCGGCAGCCGCTATGCCTCGGACTCAGGAGTCGTGGTGTTGAAGCCCGCTTGCGCGGTGTAGAGGGTGGCTGCCCACCGGTCGGAGGTGAGCCTGTGAATGGTTCGGACGATCGCCCAGTCGAGCAGGTAACCAGATGTAGTGATCTCCGCGAGCGTGTCACATAGGGTCAGATCAACGGGACCGCCTTGGGCGAGTCCGTGATTGACGGCGTCCTTGACGGTATCGGGTCGGGTAACCACGCGCAGGGCAACAGGAGTCGTTTGCTCGTCGACGGCCACGGCCGTCGGATATCGAGCGCGCGCTTCCCCTGCAACGTCGCGGTCGCTGGACAACTCGCACGACGCCCAACCGACGCCATCCCCAACCGGCGTAGCAGCCACGACCGGGTACCGCACCCGAAGCTCCGCGACCAGCTCGTCAAGGAGGCGCTGTGCAACTGGCTCACCCGACCGCAGGAACAAGGTGCTCACTTCCGCCATGGCAACATCCGTGCTCACCCTGCACCGCCCACCGGCCAAGGCACCGTGCGACGGGCCGCACTGTCAGCTTGGGAATCGGATTGATCCGCACGGTGGGTAGTCGGGCTGCCTGGCGAGTGAGCACGGAGCGTTCAGCTTGCGGCTGCCGGGGTGCCGCTGTGGGCCGGTGTTGACCGCTACATCGGGCACGCATCGGACACGGCGACCCTGTCAGACGTTGAAGCGGAACTTAGGTCGGCTGTCGGGTGGCCTTGGGCGTCCTGGCCGGTACGCTGGCCAAGCCTCATCTTGGGCTCGCGTCATTGATGGCTGGTTGCCGACGTTTCACGCTGTCTTGTGCCCCCTGTGTGCCCCAAGCCCGAGGAGGGGCCGCCCGCCATCCTGGGTTGTCCTCGTCTCGGCCGGCGGTATCGCGGGTGAGCGGCGTCAGAGCTGGCCCGCGAACTCCGTCACCTTGCGGGCGAGTGGACCACCGGCCCGTACCCAGCTGAAGTGGCTGAGTGGAACCCCCGCCTCTGTCGTCGTGTAGTGCATCCGCTCGACCGGTGCCATCGCAAGCTTGCCGCACAAGTGGTCGAGGTCCGGCGCGGGTACGTAACGGTCGCCCTCAACGCTGACGGCGAGCACCGGTGTCCGTAGCTGGGCGAGGGCCCTCTCCGGTTCGGCGCCGTTCAGCTCTGGATACCGGCCGCGCCGGGCGGTGTAGGACCAATCGCCGATCACCCTGCGCGACTGACGACCGCCGAAGCCCCAACCGGGCCAGACGCCGAGAAGCGCCGCGGTGGCCCCGAGAGCCTGCGTCTGCATCAGCGTGAGCACACCCCGTACGCGGGGATACGTCCGCCAGTACGCCAGCCCGGCGGCAACCACGACCATGCCTGCGATGCCGGCCCCGCCGGTCGACGCCAGGTGCAGCAGGCATGCGTGTGCACCCAACGAGTGGCCGAGCAGCAGCACGGGCCGGCCGTCCAGCCGGGGCTTCAACACTGCCTGGACTGCACCGACATCGGCCGCAAGTTCGGGGTAGCCGTACCGGGAGGCCCGGCTGGGTCGCGGTGAGCTGGTGCCGGTACCGCGCAAATCCACCACATGGACGGCCAATCCAGCGTTTCGCAGCTCGACCGCGAACGGCCGGTAGAAGCGTGCCGGCACGCCCATCGCCGGCCAGACCACGACGGCGGGCGCGGTCCGGCTGTCCGGCTCCGGATAGATCTGCAGCCCGATGCGCTCCGCGCCGCGGTCGACGAACTCCTGCTGGTAGTCCATGAGCGACTCCTTCTCGAAGGCGGTATGAAGCTGTTCGACAGGTGCTGGCCCGGTCGACGGTCACGGACGCCGCCGAACGGTTCAACGTCTCTCGACTGTCGTCCGGAGGACGGTGACTGCGTCGGGAAGGGCGGCCTGCAGACGGGTCAGGTGTCGGCCGGAGGGTTCAATAACACCGGTGGGTGGCGGGAGACAGGAGGGGAAGGTCGGAGAGGCTGCCGGTGTAGGCGTAGTCGACGGGCAGGGTGACGCCGGCGTCGCGAAGTCGCTGCACCTTCTGCGGCCCCTGGCAGCCGACGACGGGCCACATTCCGGTGCGGCCGGCACGGAAGTCGGGCAGCTACCACCTCCACCTCGCCCAGGCCCAGGTCGGCGCAGATGGCGGTGGCGAGCGGTCGGCACATGCGGTGACGATGATGACCCGGTCGCCGGCGGCAAGGTGATGGTGGAGCCGGTCGAGCGCGACCGTGATGCGCTTCTGGGCGTGGATAGCGGCGAATTGTTCGGCCAGGACGGTGAACTGCGCCTCGGAGAGCCCAGCCGACGCCAGCCACAGGAAGCCGGTGATGGCTACCCGTCGGGTGGGTGGGAGGAAGAGCATCGGCGCGAGGAGTGGAGCGAGCACCAGCGGCACTGCCGCGCGCCACCGCTGATGGAACAGCAGACCGCGGGTGAACTGGCCGAACGAGTCTCCGCGCACCAAGGTGTCGTCAAGGTCGAAGACGGCCATCCGGCGCGCCGAGGCGGCCATCAAACGCCTTTGATTGATATCGGCGTCGATGCAGTGACGTGCAAGTCGAGGACGTCGGCGCGACGGGTCAGGTCTGCCGCGAAGCACCGCCGGCGGAACCCGCCGTCACCCAGATAGTCACTCAGCCGCTGTTCGAAGGAGAACGTAGACGACCGGACGTGGTCGTCACCCACCTGAGAACACACTTCGTCTAAATCCCGCCCTCTCGGCTTCGGCTTCCGTGCAGAAAAAGTCCGACGTTAGAAAATCCACCCCATACCCGTCGTCGCCAGGTCGCAGGTAGTGGTAGGACGCTGCGAAGTCCCACGCCACTATAGGCCGCCGGCCACATTTAATGACATAGAGCGGATACCTAGCATATGGCGCCACCAAGGGGGTAAAAAGCGACACCAAATACAGTGCAGCCAGGATAGCCACCATCAACCACGCTTTGCGTACACGGCCACGCGACATCTCCGACTCGTCTCCGTTCTGTGCATCCCACAATCGGCAGCCCTGGAACTTCCCGACCGGGTGAACGAGAACCTGACTGTCCTCTATGTGATTGACCACCTTCTCGGGCCAAATAGGTCCTCACGATACTTGACTGCCTGCCATCACTGGCTGCCGTCGACCCGCCCTTATGGGGAGCAGGCCGCCGCCCCGGCCCGCCACAACCGGCGGGCCGCGACGGCTCGTACGGACGCTGGCGGGCCGGGGCGGTGGTCTGCTCGGCTTGCCCCGGGTCGATGGCGGGCGGGATGGCCTACCGCAACCACCCACGGACCGTGACCCGCCGGCGGAGCCCGGGCCATCCTGGAGCCGGAGCGCCCCCGCCGGAGGCGCAGTAGCCGCAACCCCGCGACCGCCGCCAGCTCGCCGACGCGGCCGGCGTGCGCTCGCCTACACCGCGCGGGATGCTGACCGCGCGGCCCGGCTGGCTGCCGGCCCACCACACCACCTCAAACCGTCTGTCGTTCGGCCCTCCGGGGCTTCCCGCTCTCCGCGCCAGCCGCCGGGCATCAGGCGTGACGGCCGCAGAGCGACAGCGGCAGCGGCCGGCGCGCGCCCAGGCGGCGGCGCGTGCGGCCCGTTGCGGGCCGCCTTGAAGACGTACAGAAACTTTGAACCAACCGCCGGCAGACACGCTGTCCTGCGCCGGTTGATGGTTGACACGGCGGCCTCGGTTGATGTTTGACACCTGGTCGGCCTGGTGCTCGTTGCGCCTGTAACTCAGGCGGGAGGAGCACCGGGTGGGACTCGCGGAGTTGAGCGTCATGGAACAGCGGTTTCACGCCGTGATGGATTGCCTGGGTGGGACTCCGAAGACGGGGGTCGCCGCCCGGTATGGGGTGTCGCGGCAGACGATCCACAACTGGCTGGCCCGGTATGCCACCGAGGGCGTCAAGGGCTTGGAGGACCGGTCTCACCGCCCGCACGCCTGCCCGCACCGGGTAGACCCCTCGACGGAGGCGTTGGTGTGTGAGCTGCGCCGAGGTCATCCGCGGTGGGGTCCGCGTCGGCTGCGCTTCGAGGCCGGGCGCCGCGGGGTGACTCCTGCGCCGGCTCGGGCGACGGTGTATCGGATCCTGCGACGGAACAACCTGGTCCCGGCGGTGCCGCGGAAGCGCCGGCGGGAGGACTACCGGCGGTGGGAACGCCCGGAGCCGATGGAGTTGTGGCAGATGGACATCGTCGGTGGTGTCCTCCTCGCTGACGGCACGGAGGCGAAGGTCGTCACCGGCCTGGACGACCACTCCCGCTACTGCGTCATCGCCACCGTGGTTCGCCGAGCCACCGGCCGCGCCGTCTGCGCCGCGTTCGCCGCCGCCCTGACCCGGTTCGGAACGCCAGGTGAGGTGCTGACGGACAACGGCAAGCAGTTCACCGGCCGGTTCACCAAGCCCCGCCCTGGTGAGGTGTTGTTCGAGCGGATCTGCCGGGAGAACGGCATCGTCGCCCGCAACACCAAACCCCGCACCCCGACCACCACAGGGAAGGTCGAGCGGTTCCACCAGAGCCTGCAGGGTGAGTGCCTGGACGGGCGGGTGTTCGCCACCCTGGAGGAGGCCCAGACCGCGGTGGACGCGTTCGTCGCCGAATACAACTACGACCGGCCCCACCAGGGCATCGACGACGCCTTTCCCGCCGACCGGTTGCACCGACCCACCCCAGGACAGAGCCAGCCGGCGGCGGAGGTCCTGCCGCTGCGTCTGCCGGCCGGGCTGCTGCCCGCCGCTCCACCGGCCCCGAGAACGCCACTCGCCGTCGAGGTCGACGCGGCGTCGGTGACGGTATCCACCACCCGCCCACAGCCGGTGCAGTTGGTCCGGGTCGTGCCGCCGTCGGGCAACCTGACCGTCGCCCAGCAGCAGGTGTGGCTCGGCCCCGCCCTCGCCGGCACCCCAGTCACGATCTGGGTCGACACCGACCGGCTGCACGTCCTGACCCCCGACGGCGCCCGCATCAAGTCCAGCCCATCAAGGCTGTCCCAGCGCGACCTGACCCGCCTGCTCGCCGACGGCGGCAGCCCCGCCGGCCCGCCCCCACTGCCGCAGCCGGAGCCGCAGGCCACCGCCGTCGAGGTCGACAGGGTCGTCAAC
>NZ_QGGF01000520.1 GCF_003857015.1 Micromonospora globispora
GTCGCCGCCCAGTCCGCCGCCGCACCCCGGGCGGCCTCGACCGCCTTGGCAACCTCGTCCGCCGTCGCCACCGGCACGGTGGTGACCGGGGAGCCGTCAGCCGGATCGTGTACGACCAGTTCGCCCCCCTCGCCGCCCGCGCCCCATACTCCGCCAATCAGCTGCGCAACCGTATACATGGCGCACTGCATCCCCTCTGTCCTGACCGGCCAAACGCGTTTCGCCCGGTAACCGGCCGGGTAGGCGGATCGGATGATTTCGACCGGCACGGACAGCGCCGACGCCGTCGTCATCGGCGCCGGCCACAACGGTCTGGTGGCCGCCAACCTGCTGGCCGACGCCGGCTGGGACGTCCTGGTGCTGGAGGCGACCCAGGTTGCCGGCGGCGCGGTCCGGTCCGCCGAGGTCACCGCCCCCGGCTACCTCAGCGACCTCTTCAGCTCCTTCTACCCCCTCGGGTACGCCTCGCCGGTGCTGCGCGGCCTCGACCTGAACCGGTACGGACTGGAGTGGACACACGCGCCGGACGTCCTGGCCCACCTGCTGCCCGACGGGCGCGCCGCCGTCATCAACCGGGACCTCGACACCACCGCGGCCTCGCTGGAGGCGTTCGCGCCCGGGGACGGCGAGCGCTGGCGCACCGCGTACGCGGACTGGCGGGAGGTGGCCGAGCCGATGCTGGACACCATCACCCGGCCCTTCCCGCCGGTGCGCGGCGGCCTCACCCTGCTGCGCCGGCTCCGGGTGTCGGGTGCGCTGCGGCTGGCCCGCCGGCTGGTGGTGCCGGTCCGCAAGCTCGGCGACGAACTGTTCGAGGGCGAGGGAGGACCCGCCCTGCTGGCCGGCTGCGCGCTGCACACCGACCTGTCGCCCGAGGAGGCCGGCTCGGGCGTGTACGGCTGGCTGCTGGCCATGCTCGGCCAGCAGGTCGGCTGGCCGGTGCCGGTCGGCGGCGCGCAGAAGATCACCGACGCCCTGGTGGCGCGGCTGGTCGAGCGGGGTGGCCGGATCGACTACGGCGCCCGGGTCGACCGGGTGCTCACCGCCCGGGGACGGGCCGTCGGGGTCCGCACGGCCGGCGGGGCCCTGTGGCGGGCCCGCCGCGCGGTGCTCGCCGACGTCCCGGCGCCGGCGCTCTACCTGGACCTGGTCGGCGCGGCGCAGCTGCCGCCCCGGCTGGTGGAGGACCTGGCCCACTTCAAGTGGGACGGCTCGACGCTGAAGGTGGACTGGGCGCTCTCCGCGCCGGTGCCGTGGAAGAACCGGGCGGTGGCGGGCGCCGGCACGGTGCACCTGGGCGCCGACCTGAACGGGTTGACCACCTACTCCGCCGCGCTGGCCCGGGGCGAGGTGCCGCGCGACCCGTTCCTGCTGGTCGGGCAGATGTCGGTGGCCGACCCGAGTCACTCACCGGCGGGCACCGAGTCGCTCTGGTCGTACACCCACCTGCCGTTCCGTCGCGAGTGGCGGGTCGAGGACATCACCGCGCACGTCGAGCGGATGGAGGAGGTGCTGGAGGAGGCGGCGCCCGGCTTCCGCGGGCTGATCCGTGGCCGGCACGTGGCTGGCCCCGCCGACCTGGAGCGGGACGACCCGAGCCTGGTGGGCGGCGCGCTCGGAGGCGGCACCGCCGCCGCGTACCAGCAGCTCTTCCTCCGCCCGATCCCCGGCCTGGGGCGCGCGGACACCCCGGTGGACCGGCTCTTCCTGGCGAGCTCGTCGGCCCATCCGGGCGGTGGGGTGCACGGCGCGCCCGGCGCGAACGCCGCCCGGGCCGCGCTGGCCCGGGACCGGACGGTCACCGGTGACCTCTACGCGGGCGTGATCGGACTGGCGCACCGGACGGTCTACGGCTGATCGCTCCCCACCACGACGGGCGACGGCCACGGCGGATCGCCGTGGCCGTCGTGCGGTGCGGGGAGCGCTCAGCGCTCGAGGTTGCGGTGCCGGCTGCGCAGCAGGAACGGCATCAGCGCACTCTCGATCTTGGTGGCGGTGGTCATCTTCGATGCGCCGTCCCGCCGCTCCTCGAAGCGGATCGGCACCTCCAGGATGGTGTGCCCCAGCTTCGTGGCGAGGTAGTGCATCTCCACCTGGAAGCTGTAGCCGTTGGACTGCACCCGGTCCAGGCCGATGTCCCGCAGCGCGTCGGCCCGCCAGATCTTGAACCCGGCGGTGAGGTCGCGGATCCGCACCCGCAGCAGCGTGTGCACATAGAGGTTGGCCCAGCCGCTCAGGGCACGCCGGTAGAGCGGCCAGTTCTCGTCGAGCTCCCCGCCGGGCACGTACCGGGAACCGATCACCACGCCGGCCCGGGTGGAGAGCAGCGCGCCCAGCATGCCCGGCAGCGCCTCCGGCGGGTGGGACAGGTCGGCGTCCATCTGCGCCACGTACTCGGCGCCGCCGTCGAGCGCCCGGCCGATCCCGTCGACGTACGCCCGGCCGAGGCCCTCCTTGCCGGCGCGGTGCACCACCTGCACCCGATCCGGGTGCTCGATGGCCAGCTTGTCGGCCACCTCACCGGTGCCGTCCGGCGAGTTGTCGTCGGCGACCAGCACCTTCAGCCCCGGCAGCGGGAGGGCGAGGAGCCGCTCGACCAGCACAGGGAGGTTGCCCGCCTCGTTGTAGGTGGGAACGACGACGGTCAGGCGTGCGTCGCGCCACGGAGAGGGCAACTGCACGGGTTCGATCATCACGGACATCCTCGGTTCGCCGACAGGGTTAACTGAGAGGGTAGCCAGTGGCTACCGCGGGGTCGTCACAGACGCCCATGCCGGCGCTTCGGAGCGCCGTCGGCAGGGCTGGTCAGCGTAACCGGCGGACCAGCCCGGTGGCCGCCATCACCAGCCCGCTGAGAGCGAGTACGGAGACCGCCGGCTTGTGCGCGCTGACCCACAGCGCGGCCGAGTGCTGGCGCGCCCGGTCGGCGAAGACCCCCTCGGCGCCCCAGTCCAGCTCGTCGTCGCCGGGCCGGTCGAGGTTGTCCCGCCAGGTCGCCGGGTCGATCGGAGTGTCGGTCTGCTGGCTGTCGTAGCCGCTGTGGGCCAGCTTGCGGTCGAGCAGCCCGGGGAAGAGGACGTTGCCCACCCGGGCCCGCCAGGTGGGACCGCCCACGTTCAGCTCGCGCGGCCCGTGGTCCGCCGCCCAGACCACCGCCCGCGCGGCCACCTCTGGAGCGAAGATCGGGGGGACCGGTTGCGGATGCCGGGGCAGCCGGGTGCGCACCCAGGAGAACTGCGGGGTGTTGACCGCCGGCAACTGCACCATCGACAGCTTCACCCCCGGGCAGTCGTGCAGCAGTTCCGCGCGGAGCGAGTCGTTGAACCCCTGGATCGCGTGCTTGCTGGCGCAGTACGCGGACTGCAGCGGGATGCCTCGGTAGGCCAGCGCCGAGCCGACCTGGACGATCGCGCCCCGACCGTGCGGCCGCATGTGCCGCAGCGCGGCGAGGGTGCCGTACACCGTGCCCAGGTAGTTCACCTCGGTGACCCGGCGGAACTCCGCCGCGGTGATTTCCCAGGCGGGCGCGAAGACCGACACCATGGCGTCGTTGATCCAGACGTCCAACCCGCCGAGGTGCCGCACCGCGTCGTCCGCGGCCCGCTGCACCGCGCCGTCGTCGGCCACGTCGACCTGGTACGTCCGGACGTCGGCGGCGCCGCGCGCCCGGCAGTCCCGCTCGGCGGCGCCGACGTCCGGACGTACCAGG
>NZ_QGGF01000521.1 GCF_003857015.1 Micromonospora globispora
CGGTCTCGTGGGCTCGGAGATGTGTATAAGAGCCAGGTGCGGGCATGCGGGCCGCCTGGCGGGTGGTACGGGAGCGGCCCGCCGCCCGGCTCGGCATCGCCGCCGTGGCGGTGGGGCACCTGGTGATGGTCGCGGTGATGTCGATGACCCCGGTACGCCTCGGCGAGTTCCACGACGACGCCGACGTGCTGCGGGTGGTGGGCATCGTACTGAGCCTGCACATCGCCGGCATGTACGCCCTCTCCCCGCTGGTGGGCTGGCTGACCGACCGGCTCGGCCGGCGGGCGGTGATCCTCGGCGGGGTCGGGGTGCTGCTCGCCGCGTGCGCGGTCGCCGGCACGGCCGGACACCACACGCCGGAGCTCTCGCTCGGTCTGGCGCTGCTCGGCCTGGGCTGGTCGGGCACCATGGTCGCCGGCTCCACGCTGCTGTCCGAGTCGGTGCCCACTGGGGTGCGGCCGAGTGTTCAGGGGCTGTCGGACCTGACCATGGGGCTGGCCGGCGCGGGGGCCGCGGCGCTGAGCGGGTTTGTCGTGCGGGTCGCCGGTTATCCGGCCCTCACCCTGCTCGCCGCGATCGCGACGGTGCCCCTGGTGGCGCTAGCGTTGCGTCCGGTGCCCGTGGAGGCGCCCGACAAGGAGGAGTGACACGTGCGGCTGACCGACTTCTGGGCCCGGCTGGAGGAGGCGTTCGGGCCGGGCTACGCGGCCAGCATCGCCAGTGACCAGGTGCTGTCCCAGCTCGGCGGGCGGACCATCGAGCAGGCGCTGAAGGCGGGTGAGCAGACCCACGTGGTCTGGCGGGCGGTCGTCGCCGCCTATCCCGACCGGGTGCCCGCTCGGCTGCGCTGAACAGCCCTTTCGGTCCACCCGCGTGTCGCTTGCCCAGTCGTACACCTGTTCGGCTATTGTCCACAGCGGGGTGCTCGTCCACAGCTCGCGGCCGGTCGGCTGGTTTTCTGTCGGACCCAGCGCCTAGCGTGTCCGCGTGACGCGAAGCTCAGGAAAGACGCCGGCGAAGGCAGGGGTGGCAAACATGGCCGCAGGGCCCGACCGGGAGAAGGCACTCGACCTTGCTCTCGCTCAGATCGACAAGCAGTTCGGCAAGGGCTCGGTGATGCGGCTGGGGGAGCGTCCGGTCGTCCAGACGTCCGTCATCCCGACCGGCTCCATCGCCCTCGACGTGGCGCTCGGCGTGGGCGGTCTGCCCCGGGGTCGGGTCGTCGAGGTCTACGGTCCCGAGTCCAGCGGTAAGACCACGGTCGCCCTGCACGCGGTGGCCAACGCCCAGCGGGCCGGCGGCATCGCCGCCTTCGTCGACGCCGAGCACGCGCTCGACCCGGACTACGCGAAGGCCCTCGGCGTCGACACCGACGCCCTGCTGGTCTCCCAGCCGGACACCGGCGAGCAGGCGCTGGAGATCGTCGACATGCTGGTCCGCTCCGGCGCGCTGGACATCATCGTGATCGACTCGGTCGCCGCGCTGGTGCCGCGCGCCGAGATCGAGGGCGAGATGGGCGACAGCCACGTGGGCCTGCAGGCCCGGCTGATGAGCCAGGCGCTGCGGAAGATCACCGGTGTGCTCAACAACACCGGCACCACGGCGATCTTCATCAACCAGCTCCGCGAGAAGATCGGCGTGATGTTCGGCAGCCCCGAGACCACCACCGGTGGTCGGGCGCTGAAGTTCTACGCCTCGGTCCGGCTCGACGTGCGCCGCATCGAGAGCCTCAAGGACGGCACCGACGTGGTCGGTAACCGGACCCGGGTCAAGGTCGTGAAGAACAAGGTCGCCGCGCCGTTCAAGCAGGCCGAGTTCGACATCATGTACGGCAAGGGCATCTCCCGCGAGGGGTCGCTGATCGACGTCGGCGTGGAGCAGGCGATCATTCGCAAGTCCGGCGCCTGGTACACCTACGACGGTGACCAGCTCGGCCAGGGCAAGGAGAAGGCCCGCGAGTTCCTCCGGGAGAACCCGGACGTGGCGGCCGAGATCGAGAAGAAGATCCTGGAGAAGCTCGGCGTCGGGGTCGGCGCGGGCGACGCCGCCGGTGGCCCGGAGCTGCCGCCGGTCGACTTCTGATCTGAGTCGTGGCAGGACGACGACGCGCCCGCACGGGGCGGGGCTGGGACGCCAGTCCGCCCCGGGCGGGTGACGCCAACACCACGCCCCGGCCCCGGCGAGGTCGCCGGGACCGGTCCGAGGAGACCGACCCGGAGGCGACCCCGGCCCCACCGCGCGACGAGGCCGAGGTGGCCCGGGAGATCTGCCTGCGGCAGCTCGCGGTCCGGCCGCGTACCCGGGCCGAGCTCGCCGGTGCCCTGGCGAAGCGGGGCATCTCCGAGGAGGTCTCCGCCCAGGTCCTCGACCGGTACGACGAGGTCGGCATCATCGACGACGCCGCGTTCGCTCGTGCCTGGGTGACCAGTCGACACGCCGGCCGAGGGCTGGCCCGCCGGGCGCTCGCCAACGAGCTGCGCCAGCGCGGGGTGGACGGCGACGTCGCCAGCGAGGCGCTCGGCGAGCTGGACGAGGAGACCGAGGCGGAAACCGCCCGTGCCCTGGTCGAGCGGAAGCTGCGCTCCGCCCGGGGCGAGCCCGACGCGGTGTTCCGCCGGCTGGTGGGGATGCTGGCCCGCAAGGGCTACCCGCCGGGCGTGGCGATCCGGGCGGTGAAGGACGCCCTCGCCGCGCAGAGCGCCGAGGCGGCGGAGTTCGCCGAGCAGGTCGACGCCGACGCCCTCGCCGACGCCGAGGGTGAACTCGACCGGGACACCCGCCCCCTCGACTGACGTGGCCGCTACCCGGGCGGCGCCTTCGCGACACGCCCGAGTTGAAGCTTTCGCCGGTCTCCGCTCCGGTCGCCTCCGGTGGCCGCTGAGCAGGGGTGACTGCCGGTCAGGCACCTGCGGCTCGCCTCGTTTGTCCCCTGGTGTCCGGCATCGGCTCCACGCTGGGTAGTGCCGCAACTTCTCTCCGTCCGGGTGGTTTGATCATGAGTTCTTGACCGAACGGCCTCCGGCGACCTAGCCTCGCCATACAGGCTCACTTTGCCCGACCAGCGCAGGCTAAGCGCACAACATAGATCGCGTAACAGAACAGCATCACTTTGGCCAGCTTCACCGGCCTTGACGGCAGCTCCGGACTGGCCGGTCCGGGGTCGACCGCACAACTGCAACCGGCCTTCGGCGATGCCCATCGATGGGCACCGTCGGAGGCAGGCTACCCACGGCCAGCCGCTCCGGTCGGGCGTCCAGAGCCGCAGGTCCGTGCCCTGACGGCACGGGTCCTGCGGCGCCGACGTTCAGGGGAGGCGGCCATGGCGGGGCGGCACAGGTTCACCGGCGGTCTTCCAGGCGGTGCCGGCACGTACCGGTCGGTCCATCGGGCCGGCCGCCACCGGGCCGGTGCCGACGCAGCAACGGACCACCGGGACGGCACCGTCGGTGCCGTCGCCGGCAGGCTCGGAGTGACCGCATGACCGGCTTCAACATCCTCATCCTCGTCGTGGTGCTGATCCTGGCCGTGGTGGTGGTCGGCGCCGTCCTGCTCGGCGTCCGGACGCTGCGCCGGCTCAGCCTCGCGCCACGCCCGGAGGACCCGGCCTTCATCGCCGAGAAGGACCGCCAGGAGCAGTCCCTGGCCGCCCTGCGCAACGCCGCCGACGAGGCGAACAGCACCATCGACGTGGCGAAGTCCGCGGC
>NZ_QGGF01000269.1 GCF_003857015.1 Micromonospora globispora
GCCGCGAGCCAGGGCCGCAGCTCGCGGACCAGGACCCGGGAGCAGCGGGTCGGGTCGACACGGCCGGGACGGCGGCTGCGCAGGCCGTAGTGGCCGTCGCTGGCGACGTACCCGATGCCGCCGGCGCGCCCCTTCCAGCTGGCGTCGGTCGCGGCGACCAGCGGCGCGGACGTCTCCGCCCAGCGGCGGACCTGGCCGCGGCCCGGCTGGTGCTCGGGCCGGCAGGCTCGCCCGTGCTGCTTGGCGAGCCGTGCGGCGCTGTCGAGTAGCTCGCCTGCCGAGCCGAGCTCGTCGTAGTGGGCGGCGGTCAGCGCCAGCCGGACCGCGTCGCCGACGGCCTGGCAGGCCTCGCAGCGGCGGGGCATGACGTAGGCGCGGAGGGCGAGGGCGCGGTCGTGCAGGGGAGCGGGGAGCAGGTCCAGGGCGCGGAGGAACTCATCGGGACGCACGACGCCTCCTGACGTCTTGTTGTCGGGCAATGAGGCTGACCGGGGAAACGGCGTCAGCGAGCGGGGCGCCACTCGCCGCAGTTCTCCGAGTGGAAGGCGTAGTCGGAAGAGCGGATGGTGACCTGCACCCGGCGGGCACCGTTGGTGAAGTAGTTGTCGATGATGTTTCCGGAGCTGTTCTGGCGCTCCCAGTAGCACCCATCGACGTCGTGGGTGACGTACGTGCCAGGCTTGATTTCCTTGCCGACCCGGTAGGTGCCGGAGCCGAACAGCCGCCCCTGGGCCTCCAGGTCCGCGTCGACCTGACCGCGCTGCACGGCCGCCCGCCATTTCTTGGCGTACGGGTGGGTAGGGCAGAGGATCAGCGCGGCGTTGATCTCGGGGATCTGCTCGCTGCTGGCGGCGAAGCCGGCCTCGGCGTAGACGTCGTCCGGGTCGACCGCGGCGCAGATCTCGTACAGCGTCGAGATGTCCTGGTCGTCGTACTTGGAGACCTTGTAGGCCTGCTTCTCGACGGCCGTGACGATGTTCAAGCTGCCGGCGATCTCGCAGGAACTCGGCTTGGCCGCCCAGACGTCGGCGAAGTCCGGCCGGCCGTCCTTGCCCGGGTAGACAGTGAGGAGAGTGCCTTCCCATTCGTTCTCGGTCTCGCAGTCCAGGTTGACCGGCGCCTGCTGAAGGATGTTCTTCGGGTCATCCGGGTAGGTGTCGCTACTGTCGGGGATCCCGTCGCCGTCCCGGTCGGCGGCCGGAGTCGGGCTCGGCGTCGGGGACGGGCTCCCCGATGCAGACGGACTGGTCGAAGGCTTCGACGCACTCGCGGCCACCTTCCGATCGTCTCCACAACCGGTCAGGGCGAGCGCCGGCAGCAGGAAGGCAACCAGAATGATCCCGGCCGAGCGGTTGGTGTGCGGCACGGAATTCACGGGGCTGGTAGCTCGGGCAGGCATCGAAGGGATCGCGAAGTGGTGGTCGCGGCGGGCCATGGTCATCTCCGGGTGAAGTGACAGCTGGGGTACGTGCACGTTCCGCTTGAGGAAGCGGAATCGGGGCGGCGGAGTAGCCGCGAGGACGCTTTGGAGCTGATGTCGCAAAACGGATCGGTGGTTGATCGACCGGACGCCCGACCAGGCCGCTTGGCGGAGGATCGGCAACAGGTAGAGGGCCCGTGTTCAGTCGGCGAGGGTGAACACCATCTGGACGCCGCTGTCCGGGTGGTAGCTCCACGAGGCGTGGATGCCCTCCCACTCGCCGGACTGCCGTCCGTCCAGCGCTCTGGTCGCTTCGACCTCTGCCCGCACCGAGTCGGGCATCTCAAGCTCGGACCAGTAGCACTGGAGCTGGTCGAAGCTCAGGCCGCTGCTCTCCTTGCCGACACCGTGGAGAGTCAGCGTGGCGCCATCGTCGCCCAACTTGGCGTAGTCGTCCGAGGCAGCTCCGCACTTTTCGCGAGCAACTTCGAGCGGGGACGGTCGGTTGGCGAGGGCAATAGCAGCGCCGGCTGCCAGGAAAACGGCAACCACCGCGGCTCCCACCAGCAAATACATGCGACGCCTTCTCGGCGGCTGCGGCGCCGCCAGCTCGGGCTGCGCCTCGACAACAAGCGGCAGCGAGGGCTGCGGAGAAGCAGGCGGGACGGCGGGCTGCTCGGCCGGCATCGGGCTGGTCGGGTCCGTCATGGCGGTCTCCTCCGTGAACAGGGGCGAGGTGGGGGAAGGGCGGGGCGGGCGGTGGCGCCCGCCCCGGGTTGAGCGGTGGATCAGGTGAGGGAGACGGTCACGCCGCCGGAGAACGCCGAGTCGTGGAGCTCGAGCTTGGTGAGCTTCACGTTCTTCGGGATGTCGAAGACGAACACGCCGGTGACCTGGTTGCCGGGGTTGATGTCCTCGAAGAAGGTGCTGCCGTCCTTGTTGGCGTAGAGGCCGGCCTCGCTGTCGGACGAGTACTCGGTGCCGTTGGCGGCGTAGGCCTTCTGGCTGCTGCCGTCGAGGGTCTGCGCCTCCTTGCCGATGTTCTTGACGTTGACCGTGATCAGGCAGAACTGGCCCTGGGCCTTGTCGCCGATCATCGACGTGCCGACCTTCGCGACGCCGCACTTGGACGACTTGACGGTGAACTCGAACTTCCCGTCCCGGGCCGGCTGGCCGATCTTGGCGGTCTTCGGCTTGTCGTCGCCCTTGGCGGCGCCGGCGTCGGCCTTGCTGCTGGTGGCGTCGTCGGTGCTGCCGGCGCCGCAGCCCAGCGCGACGAGACCGATGGCGAGCAGAGCGAGAGTGGTGGCCTTGCGCATCGTTGTCCTCCTGATGTGAACGTTGCGGCGTCAATAAGAGCAGACGCTGTGAACGCTGTCAACAAGCATGATGCTTGACAGGTATGACACACTGCGGAGGTGCAGGAAACCCCGACAGTCACGGCAGCGGAGATCGCCCGGCTCGCGGGAGTAGGCCGTGCCGCGGTGAGCAACTGGCGTAAGCGGTACGCCGACTTCCCCGCCCCGGTGAGCGGCACGGCGGCCAGTCCCGAGTTCGACCTGGGCCAGGTCGAGCAGTGGCTGCGCGACCAGGGCAAGCTGCCCGAGCTGTCCCGAACCGACCACCTCTGGCAGCACTTGGCCGCGGCGAAGGAGAGCCCGGCGACGGCGCTGGCCAGCGTCGGGGCGTACCTGCTGGCCCGGCAACGCGGCGAGCAACCAGCCCGCAAGCAGGTCGACAAGCAGCTTTCCGGCCTGCTCCCCGAGATCGACGCCCTCGCCGACGAGCTCGGCCCGCAGGGCGCCTTCGACCAGCTCTGGCAGCGCTTCTCCGCACCCGGCCCGGGTCGCCCCTTCGCCACCCCCGACGACCTGGCCGACCTGATGGTCGGACTCGCCGATGTCGGCGGTGGCGCGGTTCTCGACCCGGCCGCCGGCACCGGCGCCACCCTCCGGGCCGCCGTCCGCGCCGGCTGCACCGGGACGTACGGGCAGGAGCTCGACGAGGACCTGGCGAAGCTCGCCGGGCTCTGGCTCGCCCTGCGCGAGGTACCCGGAGAGGTCCGCCCCGGCGACTCACTCCGCGCCGACGCGTTCCCCGGCCGCACCGTCGACGCCGTCGTCTGCCACCCACCGTTCGGCGTCACCAACTGGGGTCTCGAGGAGCTCGGCTACGACCCGCGCTGGGAGTACGGGGTGCCGCCGCGTACCGAACCGGAGCTGGCCTGGGTGCAGCACGCGCTGGCCCGGCAACGCGGCGAGCAACCAGCCCGCAAGC
>NZ_QGGF01000446.1 GCF_003857015.1 Micromonospora globispora
TCTGCAATCCAGCGTGACCGACCTGACCCCGGACATCGGCCCTTCGGACAAGCCACTTCCCGGACCCGCCACCAGCCAGCCTAAACCCGCCCTCCGAGCGGTGTCTTGACATAAAGGGGTGCCATGACAGGGCGACGTTAGCCCGCTTCGACGAGTCTGGCGAGGTTCGCCATAGCGATGCGCGTACCCGTCTCGTTGTCTTCGGCCGGGATCGCGTCGGGAATGCCGTCATGCACGACGACGACTTCGGTCCCGCCGTCCACGTCGGTGAGCGTCGTGGACATTGTCATCGCGCCGCGGAGCGCGGGATCGTCGGTCTCGAACTCGACGACCTCGACCACCTGCTGGTCGGGCACGATCTTTACGAAGTGGCCGTGGTAGCTGTCGGTGCGCGCCGTCGACTTGCCGGTATTGTCCGGTGTTTCGTAGGTGAGCGAGACGCGCAACGAGCCGCCCTCGCGCGCGTCGAACTCGTGCACGTGGCCGCTCATGCCGGTGGGCACCCGCCACTGCGCGACCGCGGCCGGGTCCAGCAGGGCCCGATAGACGGCCGAGCGCGGCGCTTTGACGAGTTGGGATACCTGGGTCGAGTACATGGAATGAATCTATAGTCCGACGCTCAGGATGGCATCGAGGCGCACTCTCTCCGGAATGACCGCGCGACCAGCGGCAGACGAGTGCTCTGAGTGATATCGCGGTAGCCCAGTGACCGGCGGCCTCCGCCCGATCTGACCGTCGTCGGTAGGCTGCGCAGGGCTCATCTACGAGAGCCAAAAGATCCGGACGGCGATGTCGAGAACCCGTGACCGGCTCCGTCCCAGAGGGCTGCGGCGCACCCCCGAGGGCCGCCAGCGAAGCCAGCGGCCCTCGAACGGCGATGCACTGACATCGGCATGTCCGCAAGGGAATCGCACCGAGGCTGACCGACGCGGCGTGACCGGTGTGCCGAGGCCCCAGCGCGCACGATCGGCGGCAGTTTCGGATGAGCGCTGGGTGGGCTCGCAGCCCCACGCCCGCTCAGCAGTCAAACACCGACCAGCAGATGTCGTTCCGCAACCGCTGGTCGTCGAGCACGAGCTCGCGAATCGCCTCCGGGAGTTGGTCGCGCTGCCATCGGCACTCGAGTCGCCCTGCGGCATTGCTCTCGCCTTCCGGCGCGGCAGCACCTGCGGCCTTGATCGCATAGGCGGCCGCACCGAGTTCGTGCGCGGCGACGTGTGCGACGGCCCCCGACGGGCCGCATCGTCAACCGTAGCGTCGTTCGAGCACTAGAGCGGGCCTTCGGGCGCCGTGCGCCCTGACCCGGGATCCCCTCACACATCCTGTACTCGGCAGAGCAGAACGTTCGCGCTAGCGAGGCTCGGCTACGGACGGTGATGGGCGCACCGGCTGCCCACGTGCTCGATCCGCGGCAGATCCGGTCGTACCAATTGCGGATCGAACCTGCGCTTGCGGAGAGGATCGCCGATGGACAATTGACGTCGCCACGGCAAGAGGATCCCGACTGGAGGACGCCACGGCTGAGGGCCTACCACGCCGACTCCGCGCTGGCCGCCCAGGCCCACCTCGAGGACGAAGTCCGCAAGACTGTCGGACCCGTCAGGCAAGATGAGCGCATCAACGCCGCCTGAGCGCGGCAGCAGTGGGACCTTGTATGCATAGGTTGGGCACGGCTGGAACGGGCCCGGCGGGTCGCCGGGCTTCGCACGGGCCGGCAGCGGGTATCGAACTGGATCGCCACGAGTGCGCGAAGGTGGATCGGCATGGCAGGGACCCGGCAGATCCTGTTCATCCAGGGCGGCGGCGCGGGCGCGCACGACGAATGGGACGACAAGCTGTTCGACAGCCTGAGGCGGGAGCTCGGGGACGGGTACGAGGTCCGCTACCCGCGCATGCCCGACGAGGACGACCCGAGCTACGCCAGGTGGAGCGCGGCCATCCGGCGTGAGATGGCGGGCTTGGACGACGGTGCGGTCGTCGCCGGCCATTCGGTGGGCGCGACGATCCTCATCAACGCGCTCGCCGAGCGGCCACCGGAGCGGGAGGTCAGGGCGATCGTGCTGATCGCCGCTCCGTTCGTCGGGGCGGGCGGCTGGCCCGGCGACGAGTTCGAGCTGCCGCACGACCTCGGCGCGAGGCTGCCGCAAAGCGTGCCGGTGCATGTGTTTCATGGACTCCAGGACGAGACTGCCCCACCGTCGCATGCCGACCTGTACGCCCGCGTCATCCCGCAGGCACAGCTGCACCGGCTGCCCGGGCGCGATCACCAGCTGGACAATGACCTGAGCGAGGTGGCGAAGACGATTAGTCCTGACGGTCTCGGCTCCGTCACCCGGGCATAGCCAAGAGCCCGCAGCCCTTCTGATCGACAGTCACGGCCTCGGCGCTCGGGTGCCTACGCACGAGGTCACGCTGCTGCCGCCCTCAACGACGCCTACCAGCGGGCCGCCACCGAAGTCGTGACGGGCGGATCAACTGCCATCGAGGTCCTTTCGTGATCGTTTGACGCTCTCCTACGCGCGATCGAATGCGACCGGGACGGTGGCCCGTCAGCTGGGCAGGGCGGCCCTGAGCTGAGCCAGAGAACGCTTCAGCAGCCGGGACACGTGCATCTGTGACAGTCCGACCTCGGTGGCGATCTGCGTCTGGGTCATGTGGCGGTAGAACCACATGGTGAGAATCCGGCGCTCACGCAGGGGAAGGTCGGCGAGCAACGGCAGGAGGGTCAGGTGGTCGTCCACGCGCGTATAGCCGGGATCGGCGGCGCCGATGAGTTCGATGGTCTCGACGTGATCGGCTCCGAGGTGGGGCTCGTTGAGGGATGGCAGGCGGTAGGCCTGGGATGCGGTGAGGGCGACCACCACATCGTCGATGCTCACGTCGAGGTGGTCGGCGAGCTCCGCGGCGGTCGGGTGGTGGCCCTGCCGCTGCGTGAGGTCCCCCGTGGCGACTCGCATTCTGCTGTTCAGCTCCTGCGCTCGGCGCGGTACCCGCATCGCCCATGTCGTGTCGCGGAAGTGCCTGCGGAGGGCGCCGAGAATCGTGGGGACCGCGTAACAGGAGAACGGTACGCCTCGGCGGACGTCGAATCCGTCGACGGCCTTGACCAGGGCAAGGGCAGCGACCTGGGTCAGGTCGTCATAGGGCTCCCCACGTCCGGCGTATCGGCGGGCCAGCCGACTGGCCATGGGGAGGTTGCCCTCGATGATCCGATCCCGGAGCCTCGTGCGATCAGGATCGTCGCAGGCCAGGGCAGCGTGTCGACGCAACAGCTGATCGTTCGTGACGGGTACTTCATCCGCTGACGGATGTCGGGGAACTGTGGTCGCAGTCGCGGTGGGGATGACCATTGTTCAACGCCCCTTACGGCTGGTGGCGGCGGAACTGACGGCCACCGGGGGCCCGGGCGACAAGGTCACCGTACGCCTCATCGTGCCAATCGGCACCGCCGGAAGTCGGCTGGCGGGACAGGACCCCCGCGGTGGCGGTCGGGCGGCATCGACCTGACCGGGCAGTCAGGCGGACAAGTTGGCTGCCGTTCCTGGCGCGAGCTGCTCGGAACCGTCGACGATCGCCTGAGCCAGGTCGGACAGCCGCCGGTTGCGGCTGCGGGCGCCGTTGCGCAGCAGCGCGAAGGCCTCCCCCACCTCCACGTGGAGGCGCTCCGCGAGGACACCCTTGGCCTGCTCGATCAGG
>NZ_QGGF01000522.1 GCF_003857015.1 Micromonospora globispora
TCGTCAGGTGGCACGAGGGCGCCGGCGCCGGGCGGCCCCGCCCGCCGGGTACCCCCGACGTCGGTGGCGACCACCGACCGCCCGCGGGCCATCGCCTCCAGCGGCACCAGGGCCATCCCCTCCCACCGGGACGGGCAGACGACCACGTCGGCCGCCGCGTACCAGTCGCGCGGGTCCACCACGGACCCGGCCAGCACGAGTCCCGGTCGGGCCGACGCGCCGGCCGGCGGTGACCCGCCACCGACCAGCGCCAGGGTGGCCACCGGAAGCGCCGCGGTGACCTGCCGCCAGGCGCGCAGCAGCAGGTCCTGGCCCTTCTGCCGGCAGAGCCGACCGACGCAGACGGCGAGCGGGCCGTCACCCAGCCCCAGCCGGGCCCGGGCCCGGGCCCGCTCGTCGGCGTCCGCGACGCCGAACCGGTCGACGTCCACCCCGTTGGGCACGACGGCGTACCGGCCGGGGATGCCGAGCGCCCGCCCGAGGCGGCGTTCCTCCTCGGCGCCGCAGAGCAGCAGATCCGTCCAGGCGGCGGCCCGGCGCTCCCAGCCGACGGCGGCCGGGCGCAGCATCCGCGGTACGGCGTGCACGGACCAGGCGTGCGGCTGGAAGACGGTGACCCGGCCACCCCGTACCGCCACCCGTCCGGCCAGGCCGGCCTTGGAGCTGTGCAGGTGCACCAGCGCCGGATCCGCGGCGGCCACCAGCTCCGCGAGGCGGCGTACCTCGCGGGAAACGGCGGGGCCGGGCAGCCGGTCCGCCGACCACGGCAGCAGCCGCACGCCGCTACCGGTCAGCTCGTCGACGAGCCTGCCGCGCGGCGGGCAGGCCACCGCGACCCGCCAGCCGGCCGCGAGCTGATCGACGGCCAGGTCGGCCAGGTAGCGGGCCACGCCACCCTCGGTGGGTTGCGCGACGTGCAGCACCACGCCGCCGGGGGAGCCGAGGCGCCGTCCGGCCGGAGCGGCCGTCGCCGTCATGCCGAGCTCCCCGGGTGGCGTACCAGCGCGGCCGCAGTCCGAAGGATGATCTTGACGTCCTCCCAGAGCCCCCAGTTCTCGATGTACTGGTTGTCGAAGCGGGCCCGGTCCTCGATGGAGCCCGGTCCGCGCAGGCCGTGGATCTGCGACCAGCCCGTCAGGCCGGCGCGGACCCGGTGTCGATCCCGGTAGCCGGGGTGGCGATCGCCGAACTCGGCCGCCGCGCTCGGGCATTCCGGCCGGGGGCCGACCAGGCTCATGTCACCGCGCAGCACGTTGACCAGCTGCGGCAGTTCGTCGAGGGAGGACGCCCGCAGGAACCGGCCGAGCCGTCCCGGCGGGTCGTGTGGCCCGGGCAGGGTCCGGAACTTCACCATGACGAACGGGCGCAGTCCGGCGCTCAGGCGGCGCTGCCGGAACAGCACCGGCAGGCCGTCCAGACGGACCGCCAGCGCGCACCCGAACAGTACCGGCAGCGCCACCACCAGGGCCAGGGCCGCGACGAGAACGTCGAGGGACCGCTTGAGGGTACGACCGAGCGGGCCGAAGACCTCCCGACGCCGCCGCACCAGCGGATAGCCCCACAGCAGGTCCATCTGCGGATGCACCGGCGACAGCTCGAAGAGCCGCGGAACCCAGTAGATGTCGCAGCGCAGCCGGTCGCAGGTGCGTACGCAGGAGACGAGATCCCGGTCGGGGCGGGAGGTGAAGGCGAGCACCACCACGGAGACGTCGTACCTCCGCACCACCCGTGCCAGGTCGTCGGTCCCGCCGAGCAGCGGCACCCCCGTCGGCGCGTCCCCGGCGCCGGATCCCAGGTAACCCACGGGGCGCAGGCCGTACTCCGGGTGGTGGCCCATCTCCTCGGCCAGCCGCCGGCCCAGCGTGTCGTCGCCGACCACAACGGTGCGGTGGGCCACGACTCCCCGCCGCCGGGCCTCCCGGATCGCCGCGTAGGCCGCGCCCCTGACCAGGAGCAGCAGGAGCACCCCCGCACCGATCCCGTAGACCAGCGGTCGGATGGGCGCGCTCGGGCGCAGCACGGCCCAGCCGAGCAGCACCGCGCCGGCGGCGGTGAGCGCCCGTCCCAGCAGCGACGGCAGATCGTCCAGCAGCGACAACGACAGGCGTGGCCGGTACAGCCGACCGGCCTGGTACGCGATCAGGACGACGACGACGCAGAGCGCGCCGACGCCCCACGGCGCCCGACCGATGACCCCGCCGAGGACGAGCGCGGCGACGTCGCCGGCGAGCAGGGACGGCCCGAGCGCGGGACGCACCGCGATCGGCCGCGGGGTGGTGACGGCGTCCCGGGCGGTCGCCGCCGGAGCCGGACCCGCGTACGGTGTCCCGTGCGCCGTCACCGTGCCGCACCCACCGGGACGGTGGCGCTTCGGCGGGCACCGGCGGACAGGTGCCGGGCGAGCACCCGGGCGGCGAAGTCGGCGCCGTAGACGAAGCGCATGACCGGGCCGAAGCTCGGCGCCACCGCCGGTCCCACGAAGTACAGCCCCGGAGCCGAGGAGTCGAAGTCGCCTCCCACCGCGGGCGTGCCGGCGACGGTCCGCAGTCCCGCCCGCAAACGGGAGTCGAGGAAGGACAGTCGGGCGACGTCGGCCCGGTACCCGGTGGCGGCGATCACGTGATCGGTCGTCAGCGTGATCCGGTGGCCGTCGGCACGGCGCGCGGTCAGCCGGACCACGCCGTCCCGGGGTTCGGCGCTGACCAGCGTGTGCCCGGGGTGCACCGGCACGACGCCGTCGACCCGCGGCCGCAGCCAGGACGAGCCCGCCGGACCGAGGGCGGTACGGGCGCGCCGCACCCGTTCCCGGGCGGGCAGGTGGCGGAACAGATCGGGCCGGTTCGAGTAGAACCAGGTACCCCACCCGGAACCAAGGCCGGCCTCCGGCTCCCGCAGCCGCTGCCACCAGGCGCGGTCCAGCGCCAACGGTTCGCCGTTCCAGTTCACCCGCTCGCGCCGGGCGAGCACCCGGACGGTGGCTCCCGCCTCGTGCAGCAGGGCCGCGGACTCCAGCGCGGACTGACCCGCCCCCAGCACCACGACGTCCCGGCCCGCGAAGGTGGTGAGGTCGGTGTGTCGGGACACGTGCGAGCACAGGTCGGTTGGCAGCGCCGTGAGCGGGTCCGGCACGTGCGGGAAGTG
Organism: Micromonospora globispora; assembly: GCF_003857015.1. Lineage (GTDB taxonomy): Bacteria > Actinomycetota > Actinomycetes > Mycobacteriales > Micromonosporaceae > Micromonospora > Micromonospora globispora. The sequence goes on from NZ_QGGF01000522.1 coordinate 3,142, forward strand.
TTGGACGCCGACCGCGACGACGACCCGCCGCGCGAGCAGGTCGGTGCCGTCGGCGAGGGACACGGCGTACCCGCCGCCCGCCGCCGCGACCGCCGTGACCAGGACCTCCTCCAGGTCCGGCACCTCGCAGCGCTGGAACCAGTCGCCGTAGTCGAGGAAGGTCCGCAGCGGCACCGGCAGGCCGTAGGGGGCGTACGGCCGGCCGGTCCGCCGGCAGAACTCCTCCAGGGTGCGGCCCGGTCGGGGTGAGGACAGGTTGGAGGCGAAGCCCTGCGACTTCAGGTACATGCCGGCCGGCATGTGGGAGCGCCACAGCGCCATCGGCTCACCGAACACGCGGTGCGACACTCCCGCCGCTCTCAGATGCGCTGCCAGGGAGAGGCCGTACGGGCCGGCTCCCACGATCGCCACGTCGACGCTTTCTCGCATCATGTCCACTCCTTGCGCACGATCGGGTCAGGGCCGGACGGGCCGAGCGCCCGCCGGTTGCGGCCGGGTGCCGCGAGCCGCGCGGCGCGACCCGGGCGGTACC
>NZ_QGGF01000523.1 GCF_003857015.1 Micromonospora globispora
CGGCCGGCGCGGCCCGGCCCCGGCCGGCGCGCTGGCGGCCGGCCCGGGTTGGCTGAATTGTGATGTGAATTCGGTGAGCCCGCTCACGCGCGACGGGAAACGGTCATCCGGATCAGGTCGTGCGATCGATCCCCACAATTGAAGGTCCGTCGCCACCGGGTGTCCCCTTATTGACCGCCGATCCTTTCTCCGCCGCTCGTCCCATTGGGTGACGTCAGTGACCGACTGTTCCGGTCAGAGTAATGATGTTCAGCGTTTACCCAGGTGGGGACGGTTGGCAGGAACCGTACCCCCCGGTAATGTCATCGCGTCCGGTGCGGTTTCCGTTCGCAAGATGCGACGCCGCGCCGACCCGCTCAATCGTGATCTCACGAACCGGGGACCCAGTGCACGTCCGGGGTGAATCCGCGAGCCACGGCCCGCGGTAGGGCGATCTTCCCGCCCGAATCCGTCAGCTAACCCGGTAGGCGGTGTCGGAAGGAGTTCCCTCCTCGTGCAGCCTGATTCCCCTCGGTCTTCCCCCCGCCTCCACGGCGCCGCGGTGCCGCCGCTCGTCCCGTCGGCGAGCTGATCCCGGCAACCGTCCCGATGCCCGGCTGACCGGGCACCCCCTTCCCAGCGGTCCACCCCGCCCCCGGACCCGTCCGCAGAACGCGCGTGAGCTCCTCCGCGCGGCGGGCAGGCGTGCGCCGCTCCCGGCCCCCGTGGAGGATCCCGTGAAGCACCACCCCAAGCACCAGCTCCGGCGCGTCGCCACCGAGCGCCGGTACCAGATCGTCGCCGGCGCCGCCGCCGCCCTCGTGCTGGCCTCCGGCGCCGGCGCCCTGATCGCCAGCACCGGCACCGACGAGGCACCCGCCCGCCAGGAGGCCGCCGCCGTGGCCGAGTTGGCCCCGCGGCTGGGTGATGTCGCCACCCGCAGCGAGGCCCGGGTGGCCACCTCCCCGTCGACCGCGTCCGCGTCCCCGTCGGCGAAGGCCACCTCGGCCAAGCCCGACCCGGACCTGACCAAGAAGGCGGCGCCGAAGCCGCCGTCGAGCAAGGTCCTCGACTACACCTACGAGGCGCAGACCGCCTACTGGAACTGTGGCCCGGCCGCGGTGCGCAACGCGCTGAGCGCGACCGGCATCGAGACCACCCAGGACGCGATGGTCGCCCCGCTGAACGCCACCGAGAACGGCACCAACTCGGCCGAGGACACCACGCGCGGGCTCAACCAGATGGTCAAGGGAAGTCCGTACCGGACCCACGAGATCCCGGGTCAGGCCGCGACGCCGGCGCAGATGGACCAGCTCCAGGCCGACGTGGTCAAGGCGATCACCGACGGCCGGGGCGTCGTCGCCAACGTGGCCGGTGACGCCACGGACACCGACGGCGGCTGGCACTCGTTCCCCGGCGGTCACTACATCGCCGTGGTGGGCTACAAAGACGACGGCCGGACCGTGCGGATCGCCGACTCGGCGAACCCGTCGCTCCCCGCGTACTGGATGACCACCATCGACCTGGCGAACTGGATGGCCACCCGCGGCTACTCCGCCTGATCACCACCCCTGACGCCTCGGGCACCGGCTCCTCGAGCCGGTGCCCGACGTCGTATCCCGCCACGGCCGGCCCGCCGCGCTCTCGCGGGTGGTGTCCGAACGGTGGCACACTGCGCCGTATGGCCGATGAGACGGGTACCCGCCTTCTGCTGCTGCTGCACGGCATGGGCGCCACCGGCGAGGTGTGGCTGCCCTGGGCGCCGCTGCTGGAGCACCGCTGGGCGGGGCGTTGGCTGGCGCCCGACCTCGCCGGTCACGGCTGGTCGCCGCCGCTGCCGGCGTACTCCTTCGAGGGATTCGCCCGGCGGGTGGTGGAGGGCCTCGGGCCGGTCGCCGAGCGGCTGGGGCGCCGCGACCGGCTGGTGGTGCTGGGCCACTCGCTCGGTGGGGTGGTCGCCCTGGCGCTGGCCGCGCGGCGGCTCGGCCTGCCGGTCGACGGGGTGATCGGGCTCGGCATCAAGGCGGTCTGGTCGCCGGCCGAGCTGGACAAGGCCCGGGAGCTCGCCGAGCGCCCGGTCACCTGGTTCGCCAGCCGGGACGAGGCCGCCCGTCGCTACCTCCGGGTCGCCGCCCTGGCCGGGCTCTTCGCCCCGGACCACCCGGTGGTGGACGCCGGGCTGCGCCGCGAGGACGGCCGATGGCGCCTGGCGATGGACCCGGCCGCGTTCGCGGTGGGGGAGCCACCCCTGCCGGCCCTGCTCGCGGCGACCGACGTGCCGGTGCTGCTGGCCCGGGGCGAGCACGATCCGATGGTGAGCGACGCGCAGCTCAAGGAGCTGGGCGTGCCGGTGGCGACGCTGCCCGGGCTCGGCCACAACGCGCACGTGGAGGACCCGGAGGCCGTCCTCGCCCTCCTCGACCCCTACCACTGAGTCGGCCGACGGCGGCCCGAGCCGTCAGGCGCTCCCACCCCTACCACTGAGCCCGCCGCCGACGGACCGAGCCGTCAGGCGGTGGGGGAGAGCGGCGCGCCGTCCTCGGTGACGGCTTCCGCGGTGCGCGGCGCGGGCGGGGCCCAGCCCCGATCGAGCTCCCGGCGGGCGGCGTCGAGGAACGCCTCGGCGTACGACTCGGCCGGGAAGTCGCCGAGGTAGCGGCTCCGGGTGGCCCAGCGGGCCGCCGCCGACGGGTCGGTGTCGAGCAGCTGCTCCAGCACCCCGTCCACGTTGGACATGTCCCGGCGCAGCACGTAACCCGACGCGGCCAGCGGGAACCGCGCCACGAAGTCCGCGCCGTCGGCGCCCATGTCGGTGACCGCGTACGGCTTGCCGGAGTAGAGGTAGTCGGAGATGACCCCGGAGACGTCGGAGATCAGCGCGTCGGAGCGGTTGACGCACTCGGTCAGGGTCAGCTCCCGGGCGGCCGCCGTCCCCCACAGGTGCTCCCGGCCGGTCTTCGTCCGGTCCGCGGCGAGCAGTTCGGTGAGCCGGGCCAGCTGCCGCGCCGACGCCGGGTTCTGCGAGGTGTACGGGTGGGCCCGCAGGATCACCGTGGCGCCCCGGTCCAGCAGCCGCCGGATCACCGTCTCGGCCACCGGCAGCGAGCAGTAGTCGGCGTCCGCGTGGTGCCCGGTCCAGGTCGGGGTGTAGAGCACCGTCGGGTGGGCCAGCCGGCGCGCCGGCTCCGGGCGTACCTCGATCGCCTCCACCTGCGGGCGACCGACCACGACGAACTTCTCCGGCGGGATCTCCACGCCGGCGCGGGCGTACCGCTCGATGGCCGCCTGGCCGGCCACGAAGATCCGGTCGAAGATCGCCGACACCGGGTTGGCGCTGGGCGCCTTGTCGCTGTCGCCGTGGTGCAGTTGCACGTGGGTGAGCTGGTGGAACCGGATGCAGTGGCTGTTCTTCGCGCCGTGGTTGACGTAGAACGCCACCCGCAGGCTCGGCACCAGCGCCTCGTCCATGGTCTTCAGGGTCGGGCAGAACACCACCGGCGCGCTGGTCGCGGCCGCGACGGTCGGCAGGAACTCCGGCTCGCGCAGCAGCACCAGGAACGGCCGGCCGATCCGCTCCAGGTACGGCAGCCACATGGTCACCTGGTACTCCGACCCGGGCGGGGCGGAGAAGTAGAGCAGGAACTCGGGCTGGTGGCGGCGCAACGCCCGGCCCACCGG
>NZ_QGGF01000524.1 GCF_003857015.1 Micromonospora globispora
GGCGAAGGCGTGCGCGAGCGGCAGGAAGAGCAGGGTCGAGGCGCCCGGCCGGAGGTGCCGCTGGGGCGCTTGAGGGTGGCGATGTCGGCGGCGTGGCCGACGTGCTTCTCCGTCGGGGTCTCCACCACGATCGGGATGCCGGCGGTGGCCGGGTGGGCCATCAGCTCGGCGAACGCCGGCTCGCCGATGCTGCCCTTGCCGATGTTCTCGTGCCGGTCCCGGGTCGAGCCGCAGAGGTCCTTCGAGTCGTTGGCGTGCACCAGCTTCAACCGGTGCGCGCCGACCGTCGCCACCAGGGTGTCCAGCGTCGCCGTCATGCCGCCCTCGACGGCCAGGTCGTGCCCGGCGGCCCAGGCGTGGCAGGTGTCGAAGCAGACGCCCATCCAGGGGTGCCGGTCCACCACGTCCAGGTACGGGCCCAGGTGCTCCACCCGCGAGGCCAGCGACCGGCCGCCGCCCGCGCTCGGCTCCACCAGCAGCATCGGGCCGCCCGTCGCCGCCGCCTCGTCCAGCAGCGGCAGCAGCGTCTCCCGGACCTGGCGCATCGCCGTCTCCGCATGGCCGGCGTCCACCGCGCTGCCGGCGTGGAACACCACGCCCCGGGCGCCGATCGCCGCGCCCCGGCGCAGCGCGTGCGCCAGGGTCTCCGCCGACCGCTCGACCGTGGCCGCGGTGGGGGAGCCGAGGTTCACCAGCAGCGACGCGTGGATGTAGACGGGCACGTTCCGCTCGGCGCAGCCGTCGCGGAACAGCACGTCCTGGGCCGCGTCACCCGGCGGCAGCGCCCAGCCCCGCGAGTTCGAGACGTAGACCTGCACCACCTCGGAGCAGGCGGCGTCGAGGTACGGCAGGGCCGCCTTCGCCAGGCCACCCGAGGTGGGGGTGTGTGAGCCGATCGGCCGGTGCGCGGTCACAGGCACGTGATCGTGACCGGGGTGCCCGGAGGCACCGACGAATTCTCACCCGGGTTCTGGAACCGGGTCACCCCGTTCGGGTTGAGCTGGATGGTGGTCGGGAAGCCCTGGCTCTCCAGCACCTGCTTCGCCTGCTGGCAGGGCAGGTCGATCACCCGGGGCACGATCACCTGCGCCGGCCCCTTGCTGATCTCCAGCTTGACCTGGGCGCCCTTCTCCACGCCGGTGCCGTCCGCCGGGCTCTGGCCGAGGACCTCGTCCTTCGGCTTGTCCGAGTCCTTGTACGTCTCGACCGGGGTCAGGCCGAGCTGCGCCAGGATGGCGCGGGCCTCGTTGATGTTCTTGCCGACCAGGTTCGGCACGCTCACCGGGGCGCGCCCCTTGCTCACCACCAGGGTGACCTTCGCGCCCGGCTTCAGCACCGTGCCGACCTTCGGCTCGGTGGCCAGCACCACACCCGCCGGCAGGTTGTCGTCGTAGCGGGCGGGACCCTTCGCCACCGTCAGCTTGGCGTCGGTCAGCTCCGCCTTGGCCAGCTCGAAGTCCTTGCCCACCACGTCCGGCACGGAGACCTTCTCCGGCCCGAGCGACAGGGTGAGCGTGATGGTGCCGCCCTTGACGATCCGCGCGGCCGACACCGGGTTCTGCCCCAGCACGCTGTCCTTGGGGACCTTGTCGTCGTACCGGGGCTGGGTGTAGACGAGGGTGAAGCCGCCGCGGGCGGCCTGCGCCTCCGCCTGGGCCCTGGTCAAGCTCACCAGCTGCGGGGCGACCGTGTACCGGCCGACCCCGAACCACCAGCCGCCGACCGCGGCCACCAGGCCGAGCACCATGGCCGCCGCGACGATCGCCATCCGGCCGCGCGGGGAGCCCATGGCCCGGGTACGCAGCCCGGCGAGCTGAACAGCCAGGTCGCCGCCCTCCGGGGCGGTGGCCCGGCGCCGGTGCGGACGCTGCCCGCTGTCCGGCAACCGCGCCCACGAGGGGCGCTCGGCGGGGCGGACCTCGGCCACCACCATGGTCGGCTGGGCCACCGGCGTGTCGTGGACCGGGCGCAGCACGGCGGTGTGCGAGTTCGGGTTGCCCAGGTCGTCCCGGGCCACCTGCACCTCGGCCAGCAGCGCGCCGGCGTCGGTGGGACGCGCACCCGGATCCCGCCGGGTGGCCCGCCCGACCAGGTCGTCGAGTGTCCGGGGCAGGCCGGGCACCAGCGTCGACGGGGCCGGTACGTCCCGGTCGACGTGCTGCCAGGCCACGTCCACCGGCCGGTCACCGTCGTACGGGACCCGGCCGGTCAGCATCTCGAACAGCACGATGCCGGCCGAGTAGACGTCGGTGCGCGGGTCGGCGTGTCCCTCGGTGACCAGCTCCGGGGCGACGTACGCCACGGTGGCCATGAGCTGGTTGCCGTTCTCCTCCTCGGCGCTCGCCTCGACCGCCCGGGCCAGCCCGAAGTCGGCCACCTTGACGACGCTGTCCACCAGGTTGGCCGCGCCGCCGGTGGGCGCCTCGGCGACCAGCACGTTCTCCGGCTTGACGTCCCGGTGCACCAGGCCGGCCCGGTGCGCGGCGGCGATCGCGGCGAGCATCTGCTCGGCGATGGCGAGCGCCTCGTCCGGGTTGAGCCGGCGCCGCTCGGCGAGCACGTCGCGCAGGGTGCGACCCCGGACGTACTCCATCACCAGGTAGGGCAGGCCGCCGTGGGTGCCCTGGTCGTAGACGGCGACCACGTTGGGGTGGGTCAGCCGGGCGATCGTCTTCGCCTCGTCGGTGAACCGCGCCACGAAGCCGGCCATCCGGGCCCGGGCCTCGGGCGCCTGCGTCGGGTGGATGATCTTGACCGCCACGGTGCGCTCGAGGCGCTCGTCGGTGGCGGTGTACACGGTCGCCATGCCGCCGCGGGCCACGCGACCGCGAATGCGGTAGCGCCCGTCGATCAGCGAGCCCAGCAACGTGTCGGCGACCTGTGTGTCCATCGGCAGGCAGTCTATGTGTCCGGAGGGTGAAGGTTGAACAGGATGCTACAGCCGGGCTCGGACCAGATCCCGCCCGTCGCGCTCCCGCAGCTCACCGGCCTTGGGGTCGCGCCGGATCCGGGACGGCGGCGACGCGGGCCCCACCCGGTCGGGACGGTCCGGGGACGCCCGTCCGCGCGGGGGCGGGGTGCCGTTGCGGTGTCCCGGCCGGGCTCGTGGCAGGGTGGTCGGGTGACCGATTCCATACCCGCCGACCAGGCCGCCGGCGTCGACCTGCCCGGACCCACCGATCCGGCCGGCTGGCTGACCCTGCCGGACGTCGCCGAGCGTCTCGACCTGTCGATCAGCAAGGTCCACCAGATGATCCGCGACCGGGAGCTGATCGCGGTGCGCCGCGACGGCGTCCGCAAGGTCCCCGCCGACCTGGTGGCCAACCGCACCGTGCTCAAGCACCTGCCCGGCGTGCTCAACCTGCTCGTCGACGCCGGCTACGACGACGAGGCCGCGCTGCGCTGGCTCTACGAGGAGGACGACACCCTCCCCGGCACCCCGGCCGCCGCCCTCGGCGGCGACCAGGCCCGCGAGGTCAAGCGCCGCGCCCAAGCCCTCGGCTTCTGACCGCCCACCGCCCCCTCTGCCCCGGATCGCCTCGGTGATCATGAAGTTGTGACCACCACCACCGGCGTGTCGTGACAACAACTTCATGATCACCGGGGGGCGAGGGCCGGGG
>NZ_QGGF01000525.1 GCF_003857015.1 Micromonospora globispora
GGTGGCTCTCGCGGCGGTCGCCGGCACGGTCCGCTGGTCCACCGGGGACCGGCCGGTGGTCGGGATGGACATGGACGGCGGGCCGGCGGCGGGCTCGACCGAGTCCGGGGAACCCACGCCGTCCACCGGCCTCGGCGCGCCGGTCGCCTCCGCCACTCCCACCCTCGGCCCCGGGGCCACCGGCACCCCGGTCCCCGGCAGCTTGCCCGGCTCGGTCCCGGGCGCACCCACTTCCGGAGCGGCGACGATGCCCGGGCCGACCACCGGTGGAACGGTGGTCACGCCATCGGTGCGGCCGACGTCCACCAGGACGGGTGGCTCCCGGCCCAGCCCCTCCACCTCGCCGAGCCCGAGCCCCGGGGACCTGTGCGGCGCGCCGAAGAACCCGTACGGCTACAACTACTGCGGCGGCTCCCGCATCTACGCCCCGGCCGAAGATGTCTGCAGCTACTTCACGTGCGTCGACAATTTCTGGGACGGCAACGGTTACATGGTGCTGTGCAACGACGGTCTGATCAGCAAGACCGGGATGGGGTCCCAACCCTGCGCCGGCCACGGCGGCACCAAGCAGGACGTCTACGTCTGACCCGGCCGGCTCACGCCGCCCGCCGAAGGGCGGACGGGCGCAGTGGGAGCAGCCCACCGAAGACGAGTGCGGCGCCGATCGGCAGCAGGTCCAGGTTGACCGCGATCGCGACGAAGCCGGCCAGCACCAGCACCGGCGCCCAGACCGGCAGCAGCCGGACGACGACAGCCCGGATCAGCAGCGTGAGCAGGCCCAGCTCGAACAGCGCCGGCCCACCCAGGAGCACCAGGTCCGGCGGCGGCACCGCGTCGGCGAAGCGCGGGAACAGGTCGCCGAGGATCACCCAGACGAAGCCCGCCGCCCCGACCATCCCGGCCCCGGCCGCCACGTCGGTGAGCGTCTTCTGTCGGGGCGAGGTGACCAGCAGCAGGCCGCGCAGTTCGACGATCACCACGGCGAAAAGCACGATGCCGAGCAGGAACAGGCTGTGCCCGGTCAGCCAGGCCCACCCGGACTTGTCGCGGTGTCCGTCGAAGCCGTCGATCAGGCGGAGGACGCCGTAGCCGAGCAGCAGCAACGACGCGGCCACGGCCGCCGGCCGCAACCAGCGGTACAAGGTGCGGGCGGTCACGCGGGAATCGGTTTCGATCATTGCCTCAGCCTGGCCGCCGACCGGGGCGCGGACATCCGGGGCGAACCCGTAGCGGCCCCGGAGCGGCGGCTCGGGGCAGGCTCGGGGTGCGGCCCGGTCGCCGGCCGCCGTCGGATAACCGCTCGCCCCTGCCACCGGCCCGGCGATACCGTCCCCGCGTGTCCCGCACCGTGACCCTCGCCCTGGTCGACGACGCCGGCGTGCCGCTGGGCGCCCTCCCCGCGTACGACGTGCCGGCGCCCTGGTGGCAGGAGGTCTCCTCGGTGGTCGCCGAGGCCCGGCGCCGGTACGGCCTCGACGTGGCCGTGCTGCGGCTGGTCGCCGCGGATCGGCCGGAGCCGCCGGGCGGCCACCTCACCTACCTGGCCCAGGTCTCCGGGCGGCCGTCGGTGCCGCTGACCCCGGTTCCGGTGGACCTGACGCCGGAGCCGCTGCGCGCCCCCTGGGCCGAGCCGGGCGGCCCGGCCCGCAGCCTCGCCTGGGCTGCCGAGGAGCTGCAACGCCTCGGCCGACCGGTGACCGCCGTGGCGCAGCAGCGCACCTGGAACCTCTCCGCGATCTGGCGCCTCGACGGCGCGCACGGCACCGCCTGGCTGAAGCAGGTGCCGGTCTTCTTCCGGCACGAGGCCGCCGTGCTGCGCTGGCTCGCCCGCGCCGCGCCCGGCATCACTCCGATCGTGCTGGCGGACGACGGCACGGGGCGGGTGCTGCTCGACCACGTACCGGGGGAGGACCGCTACGAGGCCGGGCCCGACGAGCGGGCCGCCATCGCGGTCGACCACCACGCCATCCAGCTCCGCGCCGTGGACGACGTGGCGGGGCTGGTCGCGGTCGGCGTACCCGATCTGCGCGGCCCGGCCCTCGCCCGCTGGATCCGCGCGGCGCTCGCCCCGCACGACGTCTCCGTCGTGGTCGACCTGCTCGCCGGGCTCGACGACCGCCTGGCGGAGGTCCGCCGCTTCGGCCTGCCTGACACCCTCGTTCACGGCGACCTGCACCCGGGCAACGTGCGCAGCGACGGCACGCGGCGGGTCATCATCGACTGGGGTGACGCGTTCCTCGGCCACTCCGCGTTCGACATCCTGCGGCTCACCGAGACCCTCGACGCGGCGACCGCCGGGTCGCTGCGGGAGGCGTGGGCCGCCCGGTGGCGGGCTGATGTGCCCGGCTGCGATCCGGAACAGGCCGTCGCGCTGCTGCGCCCGGTCGCCCCGCTGCGGATGGCCGCCGTCTACGCCCTGTTCCTCGCCGGCATCGAGCCCAGCGAGCACCCGTACCACGCGGGCGACGTGCCGGCCTGCCTGGAGCGGGCGGCCGCCGAGGCCAAGCAGGACTGACCGTCAGCGGCGTCGGCCACCACCCTCCTGGGCGATTTCCAAGACGTGACCAGAACCACCACGACCCGGCGCGCGGACCGTCGTTGGCCTGGTGAGTGCATGAGCGGCGGAGCGGGGACGCCGCACGGGGGAGGCGAGGGCGATGACTGATCACGCCGAATGGACGGAGCTGCGGGAGCGCCGGATGGCGGAGCCGGACGCCGAGGAGGCGTACGAGGCGGCCCGGATCGCGTTCGAGCTGCGGCAGACGCTGCGTGAGCTGCGGCGACGCAACGGCAGGGTGCCGCGCCGCCGGCCGACCGCCGGTCCCTGACCGCCGCGGGCGCTCCAGGACGGACGTCCAGAGTGGAACCGTGCCGTGTCCTGCGGGCGGTTCAGGGGTTGTACCGGATGACCAGCGAATCATCTTCGTGAAAGGTGGTCCCCGGTGAACCATGCGAACAGGACCGGTTCCGGTTGGCGGGTGCGCTGGGCCAGGCGCGAGAACGCCCGGCGGCGACGGGCCCACGAGGACGCCATCGAGGCGTGGTGCCTGCGCGGCATCCGCCTGCAACGGCTGCGCGCCGCCGCCGAGGACCACCCGTCGATCCGGCCGGCCCTGCCCGTGGACCTGGCCCATGACGAGACCGTCGTCGCCGTCCAGCCGTCGACCGGCCTGCTCACCGTGCCCCGGCACGCCGACCTGCCCGGGGCCCAGCTCTCCGCGATCCCGCCAGCGCAGCCGGAATCCGCGCCCCCGTTGCCGGAGGGCAGCCGGGTGACCGAGGCCGGCACCGCCGTGGTCACCGACCGCCGGGTCATCCTGGTCGGCCGCAAGCACACCCGCCAATGGACGTACGCCGAGCTCAGCGGACTCACCCACCACCCGACGGTGCCGGTCACCCTGCTGCACGGGCCCACCGGCGCCCTCGTGGCCGGCCTGCGCGTACCCCGGGGCGCCGCGGCCCGGTTCCGGCTGCGCCTGACCATGGCGTACGCCGACGCCACCGGGCAGCGGAACGGCGTCCTCGCCCGGCTCGACAAGGCGGTGGGCCGGGTCCGAGTCGATCGTCGCGGCGAACGCCACCACGGCGATGAGCGCCGCGACGATCGACTCGGAC
>NZ_QGGF01000529.1 GCF_003857015.1 Micromonospora globispora
ACTCGGCAATCGCCTCGTCGGCATCCTGCACGGCTGCCTCAAGACCGGCGCCGCCTACGACGAGACAACTGCCTGGGCCCATCTCCACCCCAGTTCTTGACAACGAAAAACATAGGATGTCTGCCGCCGAACGTGCGCTCCGGCGTCGAACGGATGGTTGCTGACTGTACTGGGAGCTCGATGACTTGCCCGGAGCTGCGGGCGCGGGCGCCTCGGTACGACGAGGAGCTGACCTCTGGTGATCGACTGGTTCAATGGCCTCGTGCGGGCGACTATCGAGTGGTCGGAACATCAGGTGGTCGACGGGGTTACCGAGCGGCCGTTCCACATCAGCCGGACCGTCGGCGCAATACCGGGCCTGCTGTGGCTGCCGTCTTCCAGGTCCGCCCCGCGTCCGCTGATCCTGCTCGGCCACGGAGGTAGCGGGCACAAACGAAGCAGCCGAATCGTCGAGCTCGCCCGATGGTTCACCACGCATGCCAACTTCGCGGTGGTCGCGATCGACGGCCCCTACCACGGCGATCGTGTAGGTACCGTTTTGCCGACGGCCGCATACCCAGCCCACATGGCAGCCGTCGGGATCGAGGTAGTCCTCGATCAGATGACCGAGGACGGCGGGCGACCGTGGACGCGATCGCCGCTTCGGGTGTGGCTGACGCCGACCGGCTCGGATATCTGGGCATGTCCATGGGGACTCGGTTCGGTCTTCCCCTGGCTGCCATGTTGGGTGACCGGTTTCGGTGCTTGGTCCTCGGTAAGTTCGGCCTTCACCAGTCAGACGCCATGCATGAGGGCCTAGCCGCGCCGCAGCGCGTTGCCCGCGATGCTCGGCGAGTCACAGCCCCGACGCTCTTCCACCTTCAGTGGCACGACGAAATCTTCCCCAGGAAAGGTCAGCTGACACTGTTCGACCTGCTGGGATCGGAGGACAAACAGCTCGCCGCCTACACCGGCATGCACGCGGAAACCAAGCCCGCGGCCGTCGCTCTATGGCGCGACTTCATGTCCCGGCATCTGGCCGCCGGCAGTTGAGCCGGGAAACGCATCCCGTTTGTTAGGCAAGATCGGATATCCGGATCTGCCACCGACCGCGTGCCACGCAGTGGGCGTCACTGTCGGTCGATGAAGACGGTGTTCGGCCTTGCCGATTCAGTGCGGCGATGAACGTCTCGCTGTTGGCCTGGGTGTAGGCGAGTTCGCGTTGGGAGCACTTCGGCAGAGCGTGCCCGCGAAACCCGGGGATGAGTCGTCATCGAGGATGTCTCGCCAGATGCCCGCGCGGTTTCGGTTCCAGCGGACGCGGGATGGTTTCAGTGCTGGTGCGGTTGCTGCGATGGTCAGGCTGCCGATGTGAGGAGGGCGGCGAGTTCTCGGTCTGGGCTGATGCTCTTGGACTACAGGGGGCTGCACGGCGTTGTGGCCAGTCGCAGTGAGAGGTCGAGCAGGCTCTGGCCGGGGTCGTCGCGGCGGTAGACGGTGGCCAGGTAGCTGAACTGGTTCATGATGCCGACGACGCTGCGGTTGACAGTGCTGGCGACCCGATGCTCGTTCATGTGCCGTCGTTCGTTCTCGATGACGGTGTGCGGTGCCTGGTGGGCGGCCAGGGCGGTGGCGATGTGGTCGCTGATCCGGTCGAGCAGAGTGGCCGCGGGCGCCAGCGGCATCAGCACGGGCAGCAAGGTCGGTTCGTTGACCAGCAGCGCGGCCTGCGGGCGCCAGGGCAGGACGGTGGCATACCACTGGCCCAGCAGTGTGGTCGACTCCTCGCCGTTCAGGTCGGCCGGGCCGATCCGGGCCGATCCGGGCCAGCAGTTTCTTGGTCGCGCGGACGATGAGCACCCTGCCATCCTGCCGGTCAACGCCGGGCGGGCGCCGCCGGAGGGTCGGGTGGCTGGCGGCGGCTGGCCACCGTCGAACCCGTCGGGTCGCATCCGCCGGGCATGGCTAACAGAGCCGATGAGTGGGTGCCTGAGGCGGTAGGTTCCAGAGGCTCCAGCGCCGGTCAGGCTGTGGCAGGCGACGGCGGATGCCTGCCGCCGGCCAGTCCCAGGCGGGGCGGCCCCAGCACGTGAGACAGAGCCCTCGCCGGAGGCATCTCCGGTGTTTGTGACGAGCGCACCGTGGCGGGCGACTTCGGACGCAGGCTGCGCGACAGGTGCGGCAGGCGTGAGCGCGTCTGATGGCTTCGCCCTCGACCGGTCTGACCTGTCATGCGACAGGGCGCAGCCGGCGGACGACCGTGTCGGGGCTATCGGGGTGGTGGTTTCCCAACGGTGCTGCAAGGCTTCGGTGAAATAGTTGATCATGGGTTCGGTGACGTGGCTGTAGATGCCTCTTACGCCAGCGAGGCGGTGTCCGAGGCGGCGGGCTTGGGCGATCTCGGGGATGCCGTCTTCGATGAGCCAGGTCTTGTGGCTGTGGCGTAGGTCGTGGAAGTGCATGCCGGGCAGGATCGGCGGGATTCCTCTGTTCGGCTTGCCCGCGACGGCGGGAGTCCGAGCGCGGCGGTTGAAGTTGGAGCGGCGTTGGTGGTAGCCGCGGGCGCCGGGGAAGACGGTGGTGTGGGGATGATCGGCGAGGTGGGTGGCGAGGAGGTTGGTCAGGAAGCGGGGTAGCCGGATGTGGCGGACGGGAGTCTGGTTTTGGGTGGGCCGAGGTACAGCTTGCCGTCGACTTCGTGCAGCGCGCCGACATCGGGGTGGCGTTAATGCTGCCGGTGGTGAGGTCGAGGTTGTCGCGGGCGAGGCCGGCGAGTTCTTCCCATCGCATGCCGGTGTAGCCGGCGGTGAGGATCATCAGTCCGTCGCAGGGCCGTGGTTGGCGGGCGACGATGGCGGCGACCTGCTCGGCGGTGGCGTGGGGTCGTTCGGCGCGGATGCCTTTGGGGATGCGGATGCCGCGGCAGGGGTTGAGCGGGATCCGGCGGTCTTCCACCGCTTCCTGCAGGATCATCGACAGGACCATGATCACGTCGGTGACGGATCGGGGTGAGAGTCGCGTGCCGAGGGCGACGGCGAGGGTGTTGACGTGTTGGCGGCGGATGTCGACCAGGGGCAGCGGGCCGAGGGCGGGCAGGATGTGCAGCCGCAGATGGCTGCGGTAGGCCGACCAGGTGGCCGGGGATGCCTGGTGTGTTGACTGCCAGATCGGTACCCAGTCGGCGAGGGGGATGCGTCCGCCACGGGGGTCGATGAAGGTGTCGCGGGCGACTTCCACGTCAATCTCTGTGGCGCGGATTACGGCGTCGGCGCGTACGTCGTGGACGGAGTCGGTGGTGACGGTGCCGTCGGGCATGCGGAGGCGGACGCGGAATTTGGTGCCGCGCTTTTCCACCCAGGCCATCGCTATTCCTCCGATCGGTTCGTGTGCGGTGCGTCGGTGATGGACGCGTGACTTCCGGCGTGGGGCAAGTCGGTGGTGGCAGGCGGTCGTGGGCGTCGCCGGGTGGGGCGCCGTCCGGTGGCGGGTTCCGCGGCGGCGGCGATGATGGCGGCGAGGTCGGCGGCGGAAAAGCGCAGGTGCTTGCCGAGGAAGGTGCAGGGGATCTGGCGGCGGCCGGCGCGGCGGCGCAGCCAGGATTCCGTGACGCGCAGTCGTGCTGCGGCTTCTGAC
>NZ_QGGF01000654.1 GCF_003857015.1 Micromonospora globispora
GCGGGCTCACCCTGTCGGCGCTGGTGGCGGAGCTGCGTACCGCGGTCACCGACCCGGGGGTCCCGCCCACCCGGCGGCGCGCCGCGGCGGCCGAGCTGGCCCGGCTGGCCGCCGCCGGGGTGCCCGGCGCCCACCCCGACGACTGGTGGGGGTTGCGCGGCCTCTCCGACGACCGGCCGCTGGTCGACGACGGCGAGCCGGTCCGGGTCACCCCGTCGGCGATGGAGAGCGCGCTCCGGTGCAGCCTGCGCTGGCTGCTGGAACGGCACGGCGGCAGCGGCCCGGCCAGCGCCGCGCAGGGTGTGGGCAACCTGGTGCACGCCGCCGCGATGCTCGCCGAGGACGCCAGCGTCGACCGCACCGCCCTGCTGGAGTACGTCTCCGCCCGGTTCGACGCCATCGAGCTGGCCGCCCGCTGGATGGTCGGCCCCGAACGGACCCGCGCCGAGGCCATGGTGGACAAGCTGCTCCGCTGGCTCGCCGGCAACCCGCGCCGGCTGCTCGCCATCGAGCACGAGTTCGCGGTCCGCCTCGACGACCCGCAACGGCCGGTCGAGCTGACCGGCCGGGTGGACCGGCTGGAGGTGGACGCCGAGGGTCGGCTCGTGGTGATCGACCTGAAGACCGGCAAATCGACCGCGGTCACCGAGCGGGAGGTCGCCGAGCACCCGCAGCTCGGGGCGTACCAGGCGGCGGTCGAGGCGGGGGCGTTCGCCGAGTTCGGCGACGAGCCCGGCGGGGCCGCCCTGGTGCAGCTCGGCACGTCCGCCAAGGACGCCAAGGAGCAGGCCCAGGCGGCCACCGGGGAGGGCCCCGAGGCCGGCTGGGCGACCGCGCTGGTCCGGCGGACCGCCGATACGATGGCCGCCGCCACCTTCGCCGCGGTCGCCAACTCGAAGTGCCGGGTCTGCCCGGTCCGGACGAGCTGCCCGGTGTCCGGGCAGGGGCGCCAGGTCGTCGAGCCGCCGACCACCCCGAGCAACCGTGAGCGCGAGGAGTGAGCTTGCCAGCCTCACCGTCGCGAACGAAGCCGGCGCCATGACCCAGCCCGCGCTCTTCAGCACCGCCACCCCGGCGCCCCGCACGCCCGACGCCGGGCCCCGCTACACCCCGGTCGAGCTGGCGAAGCTGCTGCGCCTGCCGGCGCCCACCCGCGAGCAGGCGGCGATCATCGCCGCGCCGGTGGAACCACTGCTGGTGGTCGCGGGCGCCGGCTCCGGCAAGACCGAGACGATGGCCGCCCGGGTGGTCTGGCTGGTGGCAAACCAGTACGTGCGGCCGGAGCAGATCCTCGGCCTCACCTTCACCCGCAAGGCGGCCGGCGAGCTGGCGCACCGGGTGCGTACCCGGCTCGACCAGCTCATCCGGCGGTTGGGGCGGCACGGCCGCGACCCGCACGACGACTCCCTCGCGGGCGAGCCGACGGTCTCCACCTACCACTCGTACGCCGGCCGGATCGTCACCGAGCACGGCCTGCGCGCCGGGTACGAGCCCTCCACCCGGCTGCTCACCGAGGCGTCCCGCTGGCAGCTCGTCGACCTGCTGGTCCGCAACTACGACGGCGACATGTCCGACGTGGACCGGATGCCCAGCACCATCACCGACGCGGTGCTCGCCCTCGCCGGCGAGCTGGACGAGCACCTGGTCGACCCGGACGAGCTGGCCGCCTGGACCGGCCGCTTCTTCGCCGAGGTGCAGTCCCGCCCCGGCCGGGTGTACGCCGACGTCCGCAAGGCGCTGCAGCTCCAGCGGACCCGGCTGAAGCTGCTCCCGCTGGTGCGCGCGTACGCCCGGCGCAAGGAGGACTTCGAGGCGATGGACTTCGCCGACCAGCTCGCCCGGGCCGCCCGGGTGGCGCGGGACCACCCCGGCGTCGGCGTCATCGAGCGGGACCGCTTCCGGGTGGTGCTGCTCGACGAGTACCAGGACACCAGCCACGCCCAGGTGGTGCTCCTCAACGCCCTCTTCGGCGGCGGTCACCCGGTCACTGCCGTCGGTGACCCCTGCCAGTCCATCTACGGCTGGCGGGGGGCCAGCGCCGGCACCCTGGACCGGTTCCCGGGCGAGTTCGCCCGCACCGACGGCGCCCCGGCCGAGGTGCTCAGCCTGACCACGAGCTGGCGCAACCGCCCGGAGATCCTCGGCGTGGCCAACGCGCTCGCCACCCCGCTGCGGGCCGCCGGCGCCCAAGTCCCCGAGCTGCGCGCGGCGCTCAGCGTCAAGGAGTCCATCGCGCACCGCACCCCCGGCGGCGCGGCCGGTGGCACGGTGCACTGCGCCCTGCTGGAGACGTACGCCGACGAGGCCGAGTGGATCGCCGACAGCGTGCTCGCCGCCTGGCGCGGGGCGGCCCGGATGCCCGACGCGCTGCCCGAGCACATCCCGGTGCCGCAGCGCCCCACCACCGCCGTGCTGGTCCGGCTGCGCAGCCAGATCCCCGCCATCGAGTCGGCGCTGCGCGCCCGTGGCCTGCCCGTCGAGGTGGTCGGGCTGGGCGGCCTGCTGGACACTCCCGAGGTCCGCGACGTGGTCTGCACGCTGCGGGTGCTCGCCGACCCGACCGACGGGGCGGCGCTGCTGCGGCTGCTCACCGGGGCGCGCTGGCGGATCGGGCCGCGCGACCTGGTCGCCCTGCACCGGCGGGCCCGCTCGATCGCCCGGTCGCGGCGTCAGCTCGTCGGCGACGACGAGCCGGAGATCACCGTCGACGCGCTCGACGAGGCGACGCTGGTGGAGGCCCTGGCGGACCTCGGTCCGGCGCAGGCGTACTCGGCGGAGGGGTACGCCCGGCTGCGCGCGTACGGGATGGAGCTGGCGCTGCTGCGCTACCGGCTGGACCAGTCCCTGCCGGAGCTGATCGCGGACATCGAGCGGACCATCGGCCTGGACGTGGAGGTGGCGGTCCGGGCCGGGCGGGACGGCACCGGCGACGCCGGGCTGGCCCGTGGCCACCTGGACGCCCTCGGGGACGTCGCCGCCCGGTTCAGCGGGGAGACCCCGGGGGCCACCCTCGCCGGCTTCCTCGCCTTCCTCGCCGCCGCCGAGGACGAGGAACGCGGACTCACCCCCGGCGAGGTCGAGGTGGTGGAGGGGGCGGTGCAGATCCTCACCGCGCACGCCGCCAAGGGCCTGGAATGGGACGTGGTGGCGGTCGCCGGGCTGACCCGGGCGGTCTGGCCGGGGCCGGTCCGCAACTCCGACCACTGGCTCGGTGGGCTGGGCGTGCTGCCGTTCCCGCTGCGCGGCGACGCCGACGGGCTGCCCGAGCTGGGCCTGGCCGCCGCCGAGGACCAGCGCGGGGTGGCCCGGGCGGTGGAGGACTTCACCGACGCCTGGCGGGCCCACGACGAGCGGGAGGAGCGCCGGCTGGCGTACGTGGCGGTGACTCGGCCGCGCCGGCTGCTGCTCTGCTCCGGGTACTGGTGGGGGGAGGGCACCAAGCGGTTCCGCGGCCCCTCGGTCTTCCTCCGCGAGGTGCACGACGCCTGCCTGGACGGCGGCCCGGGGCACGTGGTCGACGCGTGGACGCCGGAGCCGGCCGGGGATGCGGTCAACCCGACCACCGAGATGGTGCTCCGCGCCGAGTGGCCGGCCGACCCGCTCGG
>NZ_QGGF01000294.1 GCF_003857015.1 Micromonospora globispora
GGACCGGTGCGCGCCGCCCCCACCGAGCACCGCCCGCAGCGGGGCGAGCGTGTCGTTGGTGAGGTGCCCGGCCCAGACCAGGTCCCAGATCGCGGCGGTCAGCGCGGCGTCGTCGGTGAATTCGACTCGGTCCGACAGTGACCGGAAGAAGAGCGCCTGACCCCCGGCGAGGGAGTCGAGCACCGCCTCGTGCAGCGGGGTGAGGCTCAGCGCCTCGTCCGGCGGGGGCAGCAGCAGCGGAGCCGCATCCGCGTAGGCGAGGGTGACCCAGCCGTCGCCACCGGAGATCGCCCCGGCCCCGGCCCAGACCACCTCCCCGCTGGCGCAGAGCTCGTCGAGCTGGGCGGGGGAGTAGTCGGCCACCCGGCCGGGCAGCACCAGCCGTTCCAGGGCGGACGCGGGCACCCCCGCCCCCTGCAACTGCTCGATGGTGGCGGCCAGCGCCTCCACGCCCCGGGCCGACGAGCCGACCTGCTGCCAGCGGGGCAGGAACGCGGCGAGAGCCTTCGGCGGCACCGGCTCGATCTCCCGGCGCAGCGCGGCCAGGGACCGGCGGCGCAGCAGCCGCAGCACCTCCGCGTCGCACCACTGGGTGCCGACGCTGTCCGGGGCGAACTCGCCGGAGACCACCCGCCCGGTCGCGGCGAGCCGGCGCAGCGCCTGTTCGACCACGAAGACGCCGAGCCCGAACCGGGCGGCGCAGGTCGCCGCCGCGAACGGGCCGTGGGTGCGGGCGTATCGGGCCACCAGGTCGCCGAGCGGATCCGCCACCGGCGCCAGGTACGCCTCCGCCACCCCGACGGGCAGCGCCACGCCGAGGGCGTCCCGGAGCCGGGCCGCGTCTTCGACGCCCACCCAGCGCTCCTCGCCGGCGATGCGTACGCGCAGCACCCGGCGGGCGGCCTCCAGTTCGGTCAGCCACTCCACCGGTACGCCCCGCTCGGCCAGCTCCGCCTCGCTCAGGTCGCCGAGCATCCGGAGCAGCTCGACCACGTCCTCCGCGTCGCGCGGTCGGCGCTGCTCGGTGAGCCAGCGCAGCTGGCGCTCGGTCTCGACGAGCACCGCCGGATCCAGCAGCTCGCGCAGGTCGACCCGGCCCAGCAGCTCGCCCAGCAGGGCCGAGTCCAGCGCCAACGCGGCGGCGCGCCGCTCGGCCAGCGGGGCGTCCCCCTCGTAGAGGAACGCGCCGACGTAGCCGAAGAGCAGCGAGCGGGCGAACGGGGAGGGCCGCTCGGACTCCACCTCGACCAGCCGCACCTTGCGGCTGCCCAGGTCGCGCATCAGCTCGGCCAGGGCGGGCTGGTCGAAAACGTCCTGCAGGCACTCCCGGGCGGCCTCCAGAGTGACCGGGAAGTCGGCGTACTCGCGGGCGACATCGAGGAGCTGGGCGGCCCGCTGGCGCTGCTGCCAGAGCGGCTGCCGGCGGCGCGGGTCGCGGCGGGGCAGCAGCAGCGACCGGGCCGCGCACTCGCGGAACCGGGAGGCGAAGAGCGCCGAGGTGCCCACCGACTCCTCGACGAGCTGGGCGATCTCGTCCGGCTCGAACACCACCACGTCGGCGCCGGGTGGCTCCTCGGCGGTGTCCGGCAGCCGGACCACGATGCCGTCGTCGGAGGGCATGACCTGGGCGTCCACTCCGTACCGCTCGGCGAGCCGGCGGCCGATCGCCAGCGCCCACGGGCCGTTGACCCGGGCGCCCAGCACCGAGTGCACGGCGAGCCGCCAGTCACCCAGCTCGTCGCGGAACCGCTCGACGACCACCGTCCGGTCGTCCGGTAGGGAGCGGGTGGCTTCCTTCTGCTCGCGCAGGTACGCCATCAGGTTGCCGGCGGCCCAGTCGTCCAGCCCGCCGGCCCGCAGCGCGGCGATCGCGTCCGCGTCGGCGAGCCGCAGCAGGGCCCGCACCCGCGCGCCGATGGCCCGGCCCAGCTCGACCGGGCGGCCGAGCTGGTCGCCCTTCCAGAACGGCATCCGAGCGGCCTGGCCGGGGGCGGGGGAGACGAGCACCCGGTCGGGGGTGATCTCCTCGATCCGCCAGGAGGACGAGCCGAGCAGGAAGACGTCCCCGACCCGGGACTCGTAGACCATCTCCTCGTCCAGCTCGCCGACCCGGGCGGCGCGTTCCGCCCCGGCCAGGAAGACCCCGAAGAGCCCCCGGTCGGGAATGGTCCCGCCGCTGGTCACCGCGAGCCGCTGCGCGCCCGGCCGGCCGGTGAGCACGTCGGTGGCCCGGTCCCAGACCAGTCGGGGCCGCAGCTCGGCGAAGGCGGTGGACGGGTACCGGCCGGAGAGCATGTCCAGCACCGCGTGCAGGGCGGAGTCGGGCAGCTCGGCGAAGGGGGCGGCCCGGCGGACCAGCACGGCCAGGTCACCCAGCCGCCACGGCTCCAACGCGACCATCGCCACGATCTGCTGGGCGAGCACGTCGAGCGGGTTGCGCGGGTAGTGCAGCTCCTCAATGGCGCCTTCGCCCATCCGCTCGGCGACGACCGCGCAGGAGAGCAGGTCGCCCCGGTGCTTGGGGAAGACCACGCCCCGGGAGACGGCGCCGACCTGGTGCCCGGCGCGGCCGACCCGTTGCAGGCCCGCGGCGACGCTGGGCGGCGCCTCGATCTGCACCACCAGGTCGACGGCGCCCATGTCGATGCCGAGCTCCAGGCTCGAGGTGGCCACCACCGCGGGAAGCTGCCCGGACTTGAGCGCCTCCTCGATGTGCTTGCGCTCCTCGCGGGAGACGCTGCCGTGGTGAGCGCGGGCGATAACCGGGGGCGCCCCGGCCGCCGCACCGGACTGCGCCATCACCTCGGCCGGCTGCCGCGGCGCGCGCAACGGACCCACGGGACCGACGAACGCGTCCCCGTCACGCCCTTGCCCGCCAGGTGCCGCGCCGGGGCCGCCGGCCGGCGCGGACGCCTCCAGCTCCTCGGCGGCCAGCTCGTTAAGGCGAGCGCAGAGCCGTTCGGCGCTGCGCCGGGAGTTGGTGAAGACGATGGTCGAGCGGTGCGACCGGATCAGCGAGAAGACCCGCTCCTCCACCGCGGGCCAGATGGACGCCCGGCGCGGGCCGAGGCCACCGAGGTCGTCCTCCGGCGGCTCCTGCTCGTCGAGGCGGGTCATGTCCTCCACCGGGACCTGGACGCTGACCTCGATCGTCTTGCTGCTGGGCGGCTGCACCACGTCGACCGGGCGGGCACCGCCGAGGAACCGGGCGCAGGCGTCGATCGGCCGGACGGTGGCGGAGAGCCCGATCCGCTGCGCGGGCGTCTCCAGCAGGGCGTCCAGGCGTTCCAGGGAGAGCGCGAGGTGCGCGCCGCGCTTCGTCCCGGCCACCGCGTGCACCTCGTCGACGATCACCGTCTCGACGCCGCGCAGTGAGTCCCGCGCCGCAGAGGTGAGCAGCAGGAAGAGCGACTCGGGGGTGGTGATGAGGATGTCCGGTGGGGTGCGGGCGAAGGCCCGACGCTCGTCGGCCGGGGTGTCGCCGGTGCGCATCCCGACGGTGATGTCCGGTGGGGCGACGCCGAGCCGGGTGGCGGCCTGCCGGATGCCGGCGAGCGGGGCGCGCAGGTTGCGCTCGACGTCCACCGCGAGCGCCTTGAGCGGGCTGACGTAGAGCACCCGGCAGCGGTGCCGTGCCTCGGCCGGCGGCGGTTCCTTGGCGAGCCGGTCCAGCGACCAGAGGAACGCGGCGAGCGTCTTACCGGAACCGGTCGGCGCGACGACGAGGGCGTTGCGCCGGGCGGCCACGGAACGCCACGCCCCGACCTGGGCGGGGGTGGGCGCGGCGAAGGCCGCGGTGAACCACTCCCGGGTCGCCGCGTCGAACTCCGCCAGCACCGCCGCGTCCCCGCCGGTCACCTCGTCCGTCACGCCATCAATCCTGCCCCGTCGGTGTGACATCCAGACGGCGCCGGACGCTGTTGTTTGTGTCCGCTCCGGGCCTTACGCGACGCTTGAGATGATGAACGCGTTAAGTCTTACTTAACTGCTTGCTTGCGTCGCGCAACATAAAGTAACTTCACTCGCAACGCAACGTCGGGTGGAGGGCTTGGATGACCGTGGAGGAGCGAGACTCCGGGCCCGGGACCGATGTGCTGATCCGCAAGGTCGACGGTCATCTCGCCGCCCTTCGCGCCGGCCTGAACGGCCCCGAGCTGGAACTCGCCGAGCGGCTCGCCGACTGCCTGCGCGAGCTGGTCATCGCCACCGCCCACTCCAGCGCCGCCGACCGCGGGCTGGTCCGCGCCGCGGTGCACTACTTCGTCCTCCGCCGGGAGAGCCGGGGCAAGCTCATCCCGGTCCGGTCCCTCGCCGCCGCGCAGCGGGTGGTCAACAAGGCCGTCCGCCAGCTCGGCCGCCCCGACCTGCTGGTGGAGGCTCGCCGGGAGCGGCCGTCCCGGGAGGCGGTTACCACCACTCCGGCTCGGCGCGTCTGACGCCGCGCCGCGCCGCGGGGCGGTCGGCTGCCCGCCGGCGACGTCGCGCTCCGCTGACCGCCCCACCCCGGTACGCCGCCCCGCTGACCCGACCGCCTGTCACGACGGGCGGTTTTGGGCAAAAACGCCCCTGAGCCAGCGATCTGGCGTCTGATCGGTCGTGGCCGGAGCGTGCGCGTCCCGGCGTGCGGTGCCACCTCGACCTGGAGCGCGCGTGCTCGTACTGCTGATCCTGCACCTGGTGGCGGCGCTGGTCGCGCCACTGCTGGTCCGCTGGTGGGGTCCGCGCGCGTTCTACCCGCTCGCGCTCCCGCCGGCCGCCGCGTTCGGTTGGGCGGTGGCGCACACCCCCGCGGTACGTGCCGGCGGCGCCGTCGTCGAGACGTACCCGTGGGTCGCCCAGCTCCAACTCGACATCGCGCTGCGGGTGACCACCCTGTCCTGGCTGATGACGCTGCTGGTCGGCGGCGTCGGCGCGCTGGTGCTGGTCTACTGCGCCCGCTACTTCCACCCGGACTCGATCGGGATGGCCCGGTTCGCGGCCGTGCTGGTCGCCTTCGCCGGGGCCATGCTCGGCCTGGTCATCGCCGACGACCTGCTGCTGCTCTACGTCTTCTGGGAGCTGACCACGATCTTCTCCTACCTGCTGATCGGGCACAGCGCCGAGCGGCGGTCCAGCCGGTGGGCGGCCGCCCAGGCGCTGACCGTCACCACCCTCGGCGGGCTGGCCATGCTGGTCGGCTTCCTCATGCTCGGCCGGCACGCCGGCGGCTACCGATGGTCCGCGATAGCCGGCGCACCGCTGCCCGGCGGGGGCTATCTGGCCGCGGCGGTGCTGCTGATCCTGGTCGGGGCGCTGGCGAAGTCCGCGATCGTCCCGTTCAGCTCCTGGCTGCCGGTGGCGATGGCCGCGCCGACGCCGGTCAGCGCGTACCTGCACGCGGCCGCGATGGTGAAGGCCGGCATCTACCTGATCGGGCTGCTCGCCCCGGCGCTCGCCGCCACCGGCCCGTGGCGTCCGGTCACCGTCACCGCCGGCCTGGTCACGCTGGTAGCCGGGGGCTGGGCGGCGCTCCGGCAGACCGACCTCAAGCTGCTGCTGGCGTACGGGACGGTCAGCCAGCTCGGCCTGCTCGCCGTCGTGATCGGGGCGGGCACCCCGAAGGCGGCCCTGGCGGGCACCGCGATGCTGCTCGCGCACGCGCTGTTCAAGGCGGCGCTGTTCCTCGTCGTGGGCATCCTCGACCACGCCGCCGGGACCCGTGATCTGCGGGAACTCTGCGGGGTCGGGCGCGCCGCACCGCTGCTGACGGGCGTCGCCGCGGTGGCCGCCGCCTCGATGGCCGGGCTGCCGCCGCTGATCGGATTCGTCGCCAAGGAGGCGGTCTTCGCCGCGTTCGCCGACCGGCCGCTCGTGCTCGCCGCGCTGGTCGGCGGCACCGCCCTGACCGTCGCGTACAGCATCCGCTTCCTCTGGGGCGCCTTCGGCACCCGTCCCGACATCCCGGCCACCGGCATGGCGCCTGCGCCCGCCGCGATGCTGCTGCCCCCGGCCGTGCTCGCCGCCGCCGGGCTGGTCGCCGGTCCGGCCGCCGGTCGGCTGGGCGGCCTGCTCCGTCCGTACGCCGAGCTCTTCGGGCCGGTCGAGGAGCGGCTCGCGCTCTGGCACGGGCCGACGCTGGCGCTGGGGCTCTCCGCGGTCGCGGTCGCCGGCGGAGTGGTGCTGCACGCGGTCCGCGGCTCGCTCGCCCCCGCGCTCGCCCGGTTGCGCTCCCCGATGGGCGGCAACGAGGGGTACGAGTGGGTCATCCACCGCTTCGACCGGGTCGCCATCGAGGTCACCGGCGCCACCCAGCGCGGCTCCCTGCCGCAGTACCTCGGCACGATCCTGGTCGCGCTGGTGCTGGTGCCCGGCGCGGCGATGCTGGCCGCCCGCCCCTGGCGGGAGCGCATCGTCCTCTGGGACACCCCCGCCCAGTTGGTGATCTGCGTGGTGATCGCGGTGGCGGCGGTGCTCGCCGTCCGCGCCCGACGCCGGCTCACCGCGATGCTGCTGGTCGGGGTGACCGGCTACGGCACCGCGATGATGTTCGTGCTCTACGGCGCGCCCGACCTGGCGCTGACCCAGTTCCTGGTGGAGACCGCCACCATCGTGGTCTTCGTGGTGGTGCTGCGCCGGCTGCCGGAACGCTTCTCGGCCCGCCCGCTGCGTCGCAGCCGGTGGGTCCGGCGGGGGATCGGGGTGGCGGCCGGGGTGGTGATGGCCGGGCTCGCCCTGGTCGCGGCCGGCGCCCGCCGTACGCCGTCCATCTCGCTGGCCTTCCCTGACCTGGCGGTGGCCCAGGGCTACGGCCGGAACGTGGTCAACGTGACGCTGGTCGACATCCGGGCCTGGGACACCATGGGCGAGATCTCGGTGCTGGTGGTGGCCGCCACCGGGGTGGCGAGCCTGATCTACGAGCGGTCCCGCACCGGGCCGCGCCCGCGCCGCGCCCGCAGGTCCGCGGCCCAACGGGACCGGCGGACGGTGTGGCTACGCGGCGGGGCCACGCTGCACGAGCGCCGCCGGTCGATCGTCTTCGAGGTGATCACCCGGCTGATCTTCCACACCGTGGTGCTCTTCTCGCTCTTCCTGCTCTTCTCCGGCCACAACGCCCCCGGCGGTGGTTTCGTCGGCGGGCTGGTGGCCAGCCTCGCCCTGGGCGTCCGTTACCTGGCCGGCGGCCGGTACGAGCTGGCCGAGGCGGCACCGGTCGGGGCCGGTACGGTGCTCGGCGCCGGGCTGGCCGTCTCCGTCGGCACCGGCGCGGTCGGGCTGCTGCTCACCGGATCGGTGCTGCAGAGCGTGAAGGTCGACCTCTGGCTCCCCGCGGTCGGCCACTTCTACCTGGTCACCTCCCTCTTCTTCGACATCGGCGTCTACCTGATCGTGGTCGGGCTGGTGCTGGACATCCTGCGCAGCCTGGGCACCGAGGTGGACCGGCACATCGAGGCCACCGGTGGCGTGCCCGGGGGACTGGCTGTCCACCGGGAGGGGGAGCGCACGTGAGCCAGGGCGGGGCCGGACCGAACCTGGTCCTGGTGATCGCCGTCGGGGTGCTGGTGGCCACCGGCGTCGCCCTGCTGCTGGAACGGAGCCTGAGCCGGATCCTGCTCGGGGTCATCCTGTTCGGCAACGGGGTGAACCTGCTTATCCTGCTCGCCGGCCGGTCCGGCGCCGCACCGCTGGTGGATGGCGTGCCGGCCGGGGAGATGAGCGACGCGCTGCCGCAGGCGATGGTGCTCACCGCCGTGGTCATCACGTTCGGTCTGACCGCGTTCCTGCTCGCGGTGGCGTACCGGAGCTGGTACCTCAGCGGCGACGACGAGGTGCAGGACGACCTGGAGGACCGGCAGGTCGTCCGGCTCGCGGAGCGGAACGAGGTGTCCACCGCGGACCTCGGCGGCGAGGGTCCGGACAACGACCCGGAGCAGGTGGACCCCGGGCCGGCGCTGCGCCGGCTGCGCCGCCGCGGTGGCCAGCGGTGAGCGCGAGGAGTGAGCCGGTTCTGCGAGCCCCGCAGTCGCGAACGGAGATGGCGCGGGTGAGCGCGAGGAGTGAGCCGGTTCTGCGAGCCCCGCAGTCGCGAACGGAGATGGCGCGGGTGAGCGCGAGGAGTGAGCCGGTTCTGCGAGCCCCGCAGTCGCGAACGGAGATGGCGCGGTGACCCGGGCGCTGCTGCCGTTGCCGGTGGTGGTGCCGCTGCTCGGCGCCGCCCTCACGCTGCTCCTGACCCGCCGGCCACGGCTGCAACGGTCGGTCAGCGTGGTCGGGCTCGCCGCCACGCTGGCGGTGGCGGTGGTGCTGCTGGTCGAGGCGTACCGGCACGGGCCGGTGGTGGTACAGGTGGGCGGCTGGCCGGCCCCGGTCGGGATCGTGCTGGTCGCCGACCAGCTCGCCGCGCTGATGCTGGTGGTCTCCTCGGCGGTGACGCTCTGCGTGCTGCTCTACTCCATCGGCCAGGGGCGGGGGGAGACCAGCGAGTCCGCGCCGGTGAGCATCTACCACCCGACGTACCTGGTGCTGACCGCCGGCGTGACCAACGCCTTCCTGGCCGGGGACCTGTTCAACCTCTTCGTCGGCTTCGAGATCCTGCTGGCGGCCAGCTTCGTGCTGATCACCCTCGGCGGCACCGAGACCCGGATCCGGACCGGCTCGACGTACGTGGTGGTCAGCATCCTCTCCTCGATGATCTTCCTGGCCGCGGTCGGCCTGGTGTACGCGGCCACCGGCACCCTCAACATGGCGCAACTCGCCGGGCGGCTGGATGGCCTGCCGGACGGCGTACGGCTGGCATTGCAGCTGATGCTGCTGCTCGCCTTCGCGATCAAGGCGGCGGTCTTCCCGGTCTCCGCCTGGCTGCCGGACAGCTACCCGACCGCGCCGGCCCCGGTCACCGCGGTCTTCGCCGGCCTGCTCACCAAGGTCGGCGTCTACGCGATCATCCGCACCGAGACGCTGCTCTTCCCCGGCGGCCAGGTCTCCGCGCTGCTGATGGTGGTCGCCGGGCTGACCATGCTGGTCGGTGTCCTCGGCGCGGTGGCCCAGTCCGACATGAAGCGCCTCTTCTCGTTCACCCTGGTCAGCCACATCGGCTACATGATCTTCGGGGTGGCGCTGAGCACCGTCGCCGGCCTCTCCGGGGCGATCTTCTACGTGGTGCACCACATCACCATCCAGACCACCCTCTTCCTGGTCGCCGGCCTGGTGGAGGAGCGGGCCGGCAGCACCGACCTGCGCCGGCTCGGCGGCCTGGCCCGGGTCGCCCCGCTACTCGCGGTGCTCTTCTTCGTTCCGGCGATGAACCTTGCCGGCATCCCGCCGTTCTCCGGTTTCCTCGGCAAGCTCGGCCTGCTCCAGGCCGGTGTGGCGGCCGGTGGGTTGCTCCCCGGGGTGCTGGTCGCGGCCGGCGCGCTGACCAGCCTGCTCACCCTCTACGCCGCCTCCCGGGTGTGGAACATCGCGTTCTGGCGGGCGCCCCGGCTGGCCACCAGCAGCCCGACCGTACGGCTGCCCGCGCTGATGGTCGGCGCCACGACGGCCCTGGTCGTGTTCGGGGTGGCGCTGACCCTCGCCGCCGGGCCGCTCTTCCGGGTCACCGCGGACGCCGCCGCCGACCTGCGGGCCCGCACCCCGTACGTGCGGGCCGTCCTGCCGGAAGGCGCGCCGTGACCGGCGACCCGGCGGCCCGGAACGGTGCCGGCAGGAACGACGGATCACCGCATCCGGCGCCCGGCCGCGGCGGGCGGCGGCGCGACCAGGCGATCGCGCTCGGTTGGCTGGTGCTGATCTGGCTGCTGCTCTGGGGGGACCTCTCCTGGGGCAACCTGCTCGGCGGGCTGGTCGTCGGCGTGGCCGTGCTGGTCTTCTTCCCGCTGCCACCGGTCACCTTCGGCGGCCGGCTCCGCCTCGGCGCACTGCTCGTGCTGGTCGCGACGTTCGCCGCCGAGCTGGTCAGCGCGAGCGTCCGGGTCGCCGGGCTCGCCGTCCGACCTGGCTGCCGGCCGCGCTCCGCGATCGTCGCGGTGCGGCTGCGGGTGCGCACCGACCTCAACCTGGCGCTCACCGCCGAGGTGATCTCCCTGGTCCCGGGCACCCTCATCCTCGAGGTGGACCGGGACCAGGGCGTCCTCTACGTGCACGTGTTCGACGTCCGGGATCCGGAGGACCTGGCGGAGAGCCGTAACCGCATCCTCACCGTCGAACGGCGGATCGTCCGCGCGATCGGCTCCGCCGACGAGGTACGCCAGCTGCAGACCGAATCCGTCGACAGGAGGTCCCATCCGTGACCACGCTGCTCGCCGTGGCGCTGACCGTGCTGCTCTCGGTCACCGCGCTGCTCGCGCTGGCCCGCATCTACCGCGGCCCGTCGCTGCTGGACCGGGTCGTCGGCGCCGACCTGCTCCTCTCCACCATGCTCGGCGCGGTCGGGGCCGAAGCCGCCGTCAACCGGCACGCCACCACGCTGCCCGTGCTGGTGGTGCTCTCGCTGCTCGGCTTCGTCGGCTCGGTGGCCATGGTCCGCTTCGCCGTCCGGGAGGAGTCGTGACCGCCGTCGCCGACTGGCTGGGCGCGGCCTGCCTGCTGGCCGGGGCGCTGCTCGGTCTGGCCGCCGGGATCGGCGTGCTGCGCTTCCCGGACGTGCTGGACCGCATGCACGCCGCCACCAAGCCGCAGGTTCTCGGCGTGCTGCTGCTCCTGCTCGGGCTGGCGCTGCGGCTGCGCACGCCGGCGGACCTGGGGATGATCGCACTGGTCGGGGTCTTCCAACTGGCCACCGCGCCGGTCGCGGCGCAGATGGTCGGACGGGCCGCGTACCGGTCAGGCCGGGTCAATCGTGCCCTGCTGGACACCGACGAGCTGGCCGACCGCTGACCGGGAACCGGACAACTGCGCCACCTTCAGCGGGCGTCCAGCCAGCGCAGATAAAATGGGCGTCATGATCGACTCCTCTGCCCAGGAGGGCAGCAGTAGCCAGCCGGGTCGTGCCCGGCAACCCCTCAGCCCGACGGCCCCGGGAGCCCTGAACCTTCCGTGCTGATCGTCGTCGGTCTCGTTCTCATCATCGTGCTCACCGCCGCCACCGGTTACTTCGTGGCCCAGGAGTTCGGTTACGTCGCCGTGGACCGGGGCAAGCTCAAGCAGCTCGCCGACGGCGGCGACCAAGCCGCCGCCCGGGCCTTGGAGGTGACCGGCCGGCTCTCGTTCATGCTGTCCGGGGCGCAGCTCGGCATCACCGTGACCGCCCTGCTGGTCGGTTACGCCGCCGAGCCGTACCTGGGCGCCGGGCTGGCCGAGCTGCTCGGCGTCGCCGGGGTCTCCACCGGCATGGCGCTGCCGCTCTCCGTCGCGCTCGCCCTGATCATCGCCACCGTGGTGCAGATGGTCCTCGGTGAGCTGGCCCCGAAGAACCTGGCCATCGCCCGCGCGGTACCCCTCGCCCGGGCGCTGAGCCGGTCCACCCTCATCTACCTCACGATCGCCGGACCGGTGATCAAGCTCTTCGACCGGGCTGCCGTCCGGCTGCTGCGCCGGGTCGGCATCGAGCCGATCGAGGAGCTGCCCAGCGGCGCCACCCCGGAGGACCTGGAGCAGATCATCGCCGAGTCCCGGGAGGAGGGGCGCCTCGACGCCGAGATGTCCGACCTGCTCGACCGGGGCCTGGACTTCCGGGAGCTGACCGCCGGGGAGGCCATGGTGCCCCGGGTGGACGTGCACACCGTACGGGCGGACGAGCCGGTCAGCCGGGTCGTGGAGCTGCTCGACACCGGCCACTCCCGCTTCCCGGTGCGGGGCGCCGAGGGTGTCGACGACCTGGTCGGCGTGGTCGGCATCGCCGACGTGCTCGGGGTGCCGCCGGCCGAGCGGGCCAGCACCCTGGTCAGCGCGGTGGCCGTACCGCCGCTGCTGGTGCCGGAGACGCTGCCGCTGCCGACGGTGCTGGACCGGCTGCGGGTCGGGCACCGGCAGCTCGCCTGCGTGGTCGACGAGTACGGCGGCTTCGCCGGCGTGATCACGCTGGAGGACATCGCCGAGGAGCTGGTCGGGCCGATCCGCGACGAGGACGACCCGCCGGAGCGGGCCCCCGCGCGGCAGGACGACGGCTCCTGGGTGGTGCCGGCCCGCTGGCGGATCGACGAGGTCGCCGACAGCACCGGCATCGCGCTGCCCGAGGCGCCCGAGTACGACACGCTCTCCGGGCTCGTCATGCGGGAGCTGGGCCGGGTGCCCGAGGTCGGCGACCGGCTGGAGATCAGCCTCGCCGTCGACGGCGAGCAGCCCGCGGCCGGGCCCCGCGCCCTGGTCGAGGTGCTGGCCGTGGACCGGCACGTGGCCGACTCCGTCCGGCTCCGGATGACCCCGGTCGAACGCCGGGAGGAGGCGGCATGAGCCCCGGCTTCGCGCTCTTCTTCTCGGCCGTGCTGCTGGCGCTGAACGGGTTCTTCGTCGCCGCCGAGTTCGCCCTGGTGGCGTCCAAGCGGTACCGGCTGGAGCAGGCGGCGGCCGGCGGCGGCCGGGCGGCCCGGGCGGCCCTGGACGGCGTACGCGAGCTGTCGCTGATGCTGGCCGGCGCGCAACTCGGCATCACGCTCTGCACTCTGGGCCTCGGTGCCCTGGCCGAGCCGGCGATCGAGCACATCCTCAGCCCGCTGCTGCACGCGGTCGGCCTGCCGGACGCGGTCAGCCACCTGGTGGCGCTGCTCTTCGCCCTCGGCCTGGTGACGTTCCTGCACCTGGTGGTCGGCGAGATGGCCCCGAAGTCGTGGGCGATCACCGACGCGGAGCGCTCCGCGACGCTGCTGGCGCTGCCGTTCCGGGCCTTCGCCCGGGTGTCCCGGCCGGTCCTGTCCGCCATGAACGCGCTCGCCAACGGCGTCCTGCGCCTGGTCGGGGTGCAGCAGCAGGACCAGCTCGCCCAGGTGCACGGCCCGGACGAGCTGCGGATCCTGTTGGAGCAGTCCCGGGAGCACGGGCTGCTCGGTGCGGAGCAGCACCAGATGCTGACCAGCATGCTGGAGCTGCAGGGCACGACCGTGGCGCAGGTGATGGAGCCGTTCGACCGGATCGTCACGGTCCGCCGGGACGACACCGCCGAGCGGATCGAGCACGTGTCCCGGGACAGCGGCCGGTCCCGGCTGGCGGTCCTCGACCCCGGCGGCGAGGTCTGCGGGCTGGTGCACGTCCGGGAGGCGGTCCGGGCGGTCACCACCGGCCGGCCGGCGACCGCCGGCGAACTGATGAGCTCGGCGTTCACCCTGCCCGGTGAGGCCTCGGTGACCGAGGCCGTCGCCGCCATGCGGGGCCGGCAGGCCCAGCTCGCGCTGGTCCGCAACGGGGGCGGGCCGACCCGCCCGATCGGCTTCGTTGCGCTGGAGGACCTGCTGGAGGAGGTCATCGGCGAGTTCGACGACGAGACCGACCCGGTGCCGCGCGGGCGGCGCCTGCGCTGAGCATCGCGGCCGCCGGGCCTTCAGGGCCCGGCGGCTGCGCGCCTCTGGGTGCGTTTCTTGTCGCTGTGGCAGCAACAAGTGCACCCGAACCCCGCGACGGCGGGAGCCGGGACGCTGAGGACTGGCCGGCCGCTGGCCGGGAAAGCCGCCGCGTCGGTGTCGGCGGAAACGGGGGAGCGCGGTGCGGCTGACCGGGGTGTCGGATTCCGGCTGGACCGGTCTGTCGGTCACCACCACCCTGCCCAACCCGAGCACCCGCCCAGGGCTGCGCCTGCCCGGTCGGGTGACGCTCAGCGCCGGGGGGGAGGACGTACCGGTCCGACACATCCGGGTGGGCCTGGTCGCGCAGGTCGAACCGGAGGACCCCGGTGCACCGCGCTGCCTGATGCAGTACCACGAGGTGCCGATCGCCGGCCGGTTCGTGGTGCCGGCGGGGCGGCGGCGGGCGGTCGACTTCGCGCTGCCGCTGCCCTGGGAGACCCCGGTGACGATCTTCGGCGGTGTCCCGCTGATGAGCCTGCGTACCGGCCTGCGGACCGAGGTCTCCGTCGACCCGTACCTGGACCAGGGCGCGATGGTGCCGGTCTTCGTCCACCCGCTCCCCACCCACCAGCACATCCTCGCCGCGCTGGAGACCCTCGGCTTCGTGATGCGCCAGGCGGGCCTGCAGCACGGCCGGCTGCCCGGGGTGGAGCAGACCCTCCCGTTCCACGAGCGCCTCGGCTACTGGGTGGCGCCGCTGTACGCCGGCCCGATCATCGAGCTCGAGGTGATCTTCGTGACCAACGCGGCCGGCGTGGAGGTGCTGCTCTGGATGGACCGGCGGCTCTCCCTCGCCGGGGTGACCCACCAGAGCATCAGCCGGTTCCGGGCCTGGCACGCCGGCGCGGACCGGCGGGACTGGGTGTCCACGGTCGACGGCTGGCTGCGGCACGCCATCAACCGGCACGCGGCCGCCGCCGCGCACGCCGACTGGTCCGCCATGATCCGGGAGTCCGCGCACGTCAGCCGCGCGCCGGACGAGCCGGTCGCCCCCGGCTACGGGCTGGGCGGCACGGCCGGCGGGGGCGGCATCGGCGGTGGTGGCGGCGGTGACGGCACCTGACCGCCCGGTCAGACGGAGGCGGTGGCGAGTTTGATGCTGAAGCCGAGGAAGAGGGCGGCCACCGCCGTCGTCCCGCTGGCGGCGAGGCGCCGGCGGCGGTGGAACTGGGCGGCCAGGAAGGTGCCCGCGAAGATCAGGGCGGTCAGGTAGAGCGCGCTGGTCACCTGGGCGATCAGGCCGAGCAGCAGGAACGACAGCGCCGGCCAGGCGTACCCGGGGTCGACGAACTGGATGAAGAACGAGATGAAGAAGAGGATCGCCTTCGGGTTGAGCAGGCTGATCACCAGGGCCCGCCGGAACGGGCTGCGCAGCGCCGCCGGCTCCGCGGCGTCGATCAGCCGCGGCGTCGCCGGGTCGTTGCGGTCGCGCCAGCGCCGCCAGGCCCCGCGCAGCATGGTCAGCCCCACGTACCCCAAATACGCGGCGCCGACGTACTTGATCACCAGGAAGAGCGGCGGGTACGCCTTGAGCAGCGACGCCACCCCGGCGGCGGAGAGGAACATCAGCACCGAGTCGCCGACGAACACCCCGCCGGCGGCCCGGTACCCGGCCCCCACCCCGCGCCGGGCGGCGGTGGAGAGCACGAAGAGCGAGTTCGGTCCCGGCAGCAGGATGATCGCCACGGTCCCGAGCACGTACGTCCAGATGTCGGTGATGCCCAGCACGCCGGACATCATGACGCCACGGGTACCGCCGGGCGAAGCCTTTCCCGCAGCGTGACCTGTGCGTTCGGCCACTCGGAGGCGAGCATGGAGTAGAGGGCGGACTCCCGCCAAGTGCCGTCGGCCCGCCGCCGGTTGGACCGCAGGGTGCCCTCCCGGGTGGCGCCGAGCCGCTCGATGGCCCGCTGCGACCGCTCGTTCTGGGTGCTGGTCTGCCAGGTGACCCGGATCGCGTCCAGTTCCTCGAAGGCCCGGGTGAGCAGCAGCAGTTTGGCCTCGGTGTTGATCCCGGTCCGCCACGAGGCGCGCCCGAGCTGGGTGAAGCCGATCTCCACCGAGCGGGTGTCCTCGTCCGGGTGGTAGTAGGAGGTGGTGCCGACCACCGCCCCGGTGACTGCGCACCGCTGCACCCAGGGCACCCGGATGCCCCGCTGGTGGGCGGCCAGCGCGGCGCGGACGTACCCGGTCATCTCCTCCACCGACTGCGGGCGGCGGCTGCCGACGTACCGCCACACCTCCGGGTCGTCGAGGGCGGCGTGCAGCTCCTCGGCGTGGGAGAGGTCCAGCGGCTCCAGCACCACGTGCTCGCCGCGCAGGACGACCGGCTCCAGCCAGGGCGAGCGGGCGGGTCGCAGGTACGCCGGCACCGGCGCGGTCACCCCGGCGTCCGGTTCGGGCAGCCCGGGGGTGAGCCGCAGCGGCACCACCCCGGCCCAGTACGGCAGGTCGCGGTCCGACGGCCCGTCCTTGACCCCGGCGGCCCGGGCGCGGACCGACACCTCGCGCAGCGGCAACGCCAGCACGGCCGTTTCGGCCAGCTCCTTGCGGGCCGGCGGCCGGCTGTCCGCGCTGCGCCCGGCGGCCACCTTCTCGACCAGCGCGGTGAGCACGTCCAGCTTCTCCCGCTCGTCGGTGACCAGACGGGCGGTGCCGTGGGCGACCACCGAGCGGTAGTTGGCGCTGTGGTTGAACTGGGAACGGGCGAAGACCAGCCCGTCGAGCAGGGTCACCGCGACGCAGACCGGCAGGCCGTCGTCGTCCCGGGCGGCGAGCAGCGGCCGACTGCCGCTGGAGCCGTGCAGGTAGAGGGTGTTGCCGACGCGGACGTGCAGGGTGGGCAGCAGTTTCGGCTCACCGTCCACGGTGAACCCGAGCGTGCAGTGGTACGCCTCGTCCAGGACGGCGTGCGCCGCGGCTTCGTCGTAGCTCATCCGGTCCCGCATCCGGGTGGCGGTGGTCCGTTCGGTTCGGGGGTACATGCGGCAGTTCCACCTTTGTTCTAGTACAATCTCCGAACTGTGGCAGCACATTATCAGATCGTCGGTTCGTCGTCGGCCGCGATTTCGGCGAGCGTGGAAAGCGGCATCCGCGGCGGCCAACTCGCGCCGGGCGACGCCCTGCCGGCCGTCCGCGCCCTCGCCACCGAGCTGGCGGTCAGCCCGGCCACTGTGGCGAAGGCGTACCAGGAGCTTCGGCATCGCGGCCTGGTCGTCACCGCCGGCCGGCACGGCACCCGGGTCCGGCCCCGCCCGCCGGTCGCCGCCCGCCGTGCCGGGCGGATGCCGCCGCCGCTGCCCGGCACCCGCAACCTCTCCGCCGGGCAGCCGGACTCCCGCCTGCTGCCCCCGCTCGGTCCGCACCTGGCCGCGCTCGCCGCCGAGATCGGCTCACCCACCGGGTACGTGTCCTCCGCCGTCCTTCCCGAGCTGGCCGAGGCCACCCGCGCCCGGCTCGCCGCCGACGGCGTACCGGCCGAGGAGATCGCCGTGACCGGTGGCGCGCTGGACGGCATCGAACGCCTGCTCGCCGCCAACCTGCGCCCCGGCGACGCGGTGGCCGTCGAGGACCCGGGCTGGGCCAACCTGCTCGACCTGGTCGCCGCGCTCGGGCTGCGGCCGATCGGGGTGCCCGTCGACGACGACGGCCCCACTGAGCCGGGCGTCCGGTCCGCCCTCGCGGCCGGGGCCCGCGCGCTGATCGTCACCAGCCGCGCCCAGAACCCCACCGGTGCCGCGGTCTCCGCCGAGCGCGCCGAGGCGCTGCGCGCCCTGCTCGCCGGCCGGTCCGACCTGCTGCTGATCGAGGACGACCACGCCGCGGAGCTGGCCCACGTACCGCTGCACCCGCTCGCCGGAGTGACCCCGACCTGGGCCTTCGTGCGGTCGGTGAGTAAGCCCTACGGGCCGGACCTGCGACTCGCGGTGCTGACCGGCGACGAGGCCACGGTGGCCCGGGTCGCCGGCCGGGCCCGGGTCGGCGCCGGCTGGGTCTCCACCGTGCTGCAACGCCTCGTGCTCGCGCTCTGGCGCGACCCGGCCACCGCCGACCTGGTCCGCCGCGCGGCGGAGAGCTACGACCGGCGGCGGGACGGCCTGCGGGAGGCGCTGGCGGCCCGGGGGGTGGCCGCGTACGGCCGGACCGGGATCAACCTCTGGGTCCCGGTGGCCGACGAGACGGTCGTGGTCACCACGCTGCGCGACGCCGGCTGGTCGGTCGCCCCCGGCACGCTGAACCGGATCGCCGCCGGTCCCGGCGTGCGGATCACCGTCAGTTCGCTCGACGAGGCCGACCTCGCGCCGCTCGCCGACGCGGTCGCCCGTGCGCTGCGTCCCGTCGCCTCGGCCGGGTTCACGGCCTGATCCGGCGGCATGGCGGCGGTTCGGACGGGTAACCGCGGCCCGGGAGGTGGGCGATCGTGGCTTCGAACGGGTCCCGGAAGGGCCTCTGGATCGGCATCGCGGTGGTGGTGATCATTCTGGTGATCATCGCGATCGCGCTGGCCTCGCGCGGCGGCGGAGGCGGAGGTGGCGGTTACTGACCCGAACGGTGCGGCGCACCGGGCGAGGTGGTCGCGTGAGCGCCGCCGGAGGGGGTAGAACGGTCGGCATGGCCGAGACCGAGAGCGCCCCCGGTGCCCAGGAGTTCATCCCGCCGCAGGCGGACACGATCGAGCAGCTGCGCTCCGCCGCGGCCGGCTGCCGCGGCTGCGGGCTCTACCGGGACGCCTCGCAGACCGTCTTCGGGCGGGGTGACGAGACCGCCCGGGTGGTCTTCGTCGGCGAGCAGCCCGGCGACATGGAGGACCAGAAGGGGCTGCCGTTCGTCGGGCCCGCCGGCCGGGTGCTGCGCAAGGCCGTCGACGAGGCGGGGATCGATCCCGGCCACATCTACCTCACCAACGCCGTTAAGCACTTCCGCTTCGAGCTGCGCGGCAAGCGGCGGATCCACCAGACGCCGGACCGGGTGCACATCACCGCCTGCCGGCCGTGGCTGGTCGCAGAGTTCGCCCGGCTCAACCCGGAGGTCGTGGTGGTGCTCGGCGCCACCGCCGCCAAGGCGCTGCTCGGCCCGGCGTTCCGCGTGACGAAGCAGCGCGGGGAGCTGCTGCCCTGGCCGGACGCGGCGCAGCGCCCGGAGGACTTCAAGCGGGTCCCGGTGGACAACACCGGCAAGGTGGCCGACGTACCGCCGGCCCAACTGCTGGCCACCATCCACCCGTCCGCTGTGCTGCGCGCCGAGAACCAGGACGTCGCGTACGAGGGCCTGGTCGCCGACCTCAAGGTCGCCTCCCGCGCCCTGGCCGGCTGAGTGGACCGGTCCGGCGGCACGGAAATGGAGCTGCGTCCCGGGCCGGCGAGCGCCTAGCGTCGGCGGCATGGGCCTCGCCACCGCCGACGATCTCCGCCTCGCCAACCGCAACGCCGCCGCCCTCTGGACCGCGCTCGCCGAGGCGCGGGGACACCCGCTGACCCGGCGGCCCGGCTTCCTCGCGGTGCACGGCAGCGGGCGCACCGGCCTGCGGATCCTCCTGCTGGACCCCGCCCCGACCGAGGATGACCTCGCCGAGTTGACCGAACTGGTCCACCAGGGACGAGCGGGCCGGCTCACCGTGGAGGACCCGTACGGCCGACTGGACCTCGCCCCGCTCGGCCTGACGTCGCGCTCGCTGCCGGTGATGATCCGGCGTCCGGTGCCCGTACCCGACCCGGCGCTGCCGGTCACGGCGGTCGAACGCCCCGACCAGCTCGCCGTCGCCGAGGACGTGGTGGTGCACGGCTTCCCGCTGCCCGACCTCCAGCCCCGGCACCCCGGCGAGGCCTTCCCGGCCGACCTGCTGGACCGGCCGGAGGCCCGGTTCTTCGTCGTCCACTCCGACGGCGTGCCGGCCGGTGCCTGCCTGACCGTGTCCGACGCCCGCACGGTCGGCCTCTACTGGATGACCACCCTGCCCCAGCACCGGTCCCGCGGCGTCGGCCGAGCCCTGCTGCACGGCGCGCTGAACCACCGGGCCGACCTGCCGATGACGCTGACCGCGGCGCGCGCCGGACGGCCCCTCTACGACTCCCTCGGCTTCGTCCCCGTCGCGGACGCCAGGTGGTGGGGCTGAATCAGAGGCGGCCGCCGGTGGCCGTGTCCGAGAGTCGCTGGGCGAGGTAGATCGGCACCACCGAGGCGACGATCAGCACGGCGGCCACCACGTTGATGACCGGCGCCTGGTTCGGCCGGAACAGGTTGCTGAAGATCCAGATCGGTAGGGTCTGCACGCCCGGGCCCGCGGTGAACGTGGTGACGATGATCTCGTCGAAGGAGAGCCCGAACGCCAGCAGCGCGCCGGCCAGCAGGGCCGAGCGCAGCACGGGAAACGTGACGTACCGGAACGTCTGCAGCCCGTCGGCCCCGAGGTCGGCCGACGCCTCCTGCAGGTTGCCCCCCGACCTGCGCAGCCGGGCCAGCACGTTGTTGTAGACCACCACCACGCAGAACGTCGCGTGCCCGACGATCACCGAGAAGAGGCCCTTCTCGACCCCCAGCGGTGCCATCACCGAGCGGAACGCGGTGTCCAGCGCGATACCGGTGACGATGCCGGGCAGGGCGATCGGCAGCAGGACGAGCAGCGACACGGTGTCCCGGCCGAAGAACCGGTAGCGCTGCACCGCGAACGCGACCAGCGAGCCGAGCACCAGCGCGATGGCGGTGGCGCCCAGTCCCGCCTTGACCGACATCCACAGTGCCTCGCGCGCGCCCGCGTTGTCCCAGGCGCGGGTCCACCACTCGGTGGTCCAGCGGGGCGGCGGCCAGGCGAACGTGCGGTCGGCGTTGAAGGAGTTGACCAGCACGATCGCCAGCGGCAGGTAGATGAAGGCCAGGCCGAGCGCCATCGCGCCCCGCAGCAGCCAGCGCGCCGACCGGGACAGCGTCACAACTCCTCCAGTGCCCCGGAGCGCCGGACGGCGACCAGGTAGATGACCATGATCAGGACCGGGATGGTGGCCAGCGCGGCCGCGAACGGCAGGTTGTTGGCGGCACCGATGTTGGCGTAGACGAGGTTGCCGATGAGCTGGGTCTTGCCGCCGACGATCTGGACGGTGATGTAGTCGCCGAGCGAGAGCGAGAAGGTGAAGATCGATCCGGCGATCACCGACGGGACGATGACCGGTAGCACCACCGCTCGGAGCGTCCGGCCGGCC
Organism: Micromonospora globispora; assembly: GCF_003857015.1. Taxonomy (GTDB): domain Bacteria; phylum Actinomycetota; class Actinomycetes; order Mycobacteriales; family Micromonosporaceae; genus Micromonospora; species Micromonospora globispora. The sequence continues at coordinate 20,663 of NZ_QGGF01000294.1, forward strand.
CGGGCGCCGAGGTCACCGGACGCCTCCAGTAGCGAGTCGGGCAGCCGCTCCAGGCCCGCGTAGATCGGCAGGATCATGTACGGCAGCCACAGGTAGGCCAGCACCAGCACGGTGGCCGTCAGCCCGTACCCCGGTCCGTTGCCCGGGCCGCCGAGGAGCCAGTCCACCGGCCCGCCGTTGGCCAGCAGCACCCGCCAGGCGTACGCCTTGACGAGGTAGCTGGCCCAGAGCGGGGTGAGGATGGCGACCACCAGCCAGCGCCGGTACCGGGGCCGGGCCACCTTCGCCATGTAGAAGGCCATCGGCAGGGCGATCAGCGCGTCGATGGCGGTGACGGCGGCGGCCACGCCGACGCTGCGCAGGGTGACGGCCCGGTAGACCTCGTCGGAGAGGATCGTGCGGAAGTTGTCCAGGGTGGGTTGGTGGACGACCGCCCCGGTGAAGCCGTTGACGGTCCACAGTGCGGAGACGAGCAGGACGGCCAGCGAGCCCAGGTAGGCCACCACCAGCCAGAGCAGCGGCGCGGTGAGCAGCGCGGCGAGGCGTACGCCGGCGTGGCGGTGCAGCCAGGCCGACAGCCGGCGGACCGGCCCGCGGACGGCGCTGGCGCCGCCCGCGGACCGCTGGAGTGTCGAGGTCACCTCAGCCCTTGATCGTGGTCCAGGCCTGGGTCCAGGCCGCGTAGTCCTTGCACTTGACGTCGGTCCGCCCGTCCAGGCACTGCTGCACCGGCGTGTTCCAGTACCAGACCTTCTCGAAGTAGGCCTCGTCGTCGGCGTGGTACGTCTTGCAGTGGTTCTTGTCGGCGGTCTCGGCGCACGCCAGCTTGTTGGACGGCGCCTCACCGAACCATTCGGCGACCGCCGCGTTGGCCTTCGGCGAGATGATGTGGTCCATCCACCGGTACGCGCAGTTGGGGTGCTTGGACTTGGCGGAGATCATCCAGGTGTCCGACCAGCCGGTCGCCCCCTCCTCGGGCAGGATCGCGTCGACGGGCGCCTTGTCGGCCGTGGCCAGGTTGGCGATCACCTGCCAGGTGGTGCCGAGTACCGAGTTGCCGGCCTTGAAGGCCTGCACCTCCTTGGTGTAATCCGACCAGTACTCGCCGATCAGGTCGTTCTGCTTCTTCAGCAGGTCCACCGCGGCATTGAACTGCTTGTCGTCCAGCGCGTACGGGTTCTTGATGCCCAGGTCCGGCTGGGTCTTCATCAGGTACAGCGCCGCGTCGGCGATGTAGATCGGCGAGTCGTACGCGGTGATCTTGCCCTTGTAGGGGGAGTTGGGGTCGAAGACCGCGCCCCAGGACGTCGGGGCGGGCTTGACCACGTCCGTGCGGTACATCAGCAGGTTCGCGCCGCGCCCGTGCGGGATGCCGTAGGCGACCCCGTCGACGGAGTTCCACTGCTTGAGCTTGAGCCCGTCGAACACGTCCTTGTAGTTGCTGATCAGGTCGGTGTTGACCGGGGCGACGTCACCGCCGTAGATCAGCCGGAGCGACGCGTCCCCGGAGGCGGAGACCACGTCGTACTCGCCGGTCTTCATCAGGGTCACCATCTCGTCCGAGGTGCCCGCGAGCTTGACGTTGACCTGGCAGCCGGTCTGCTTCTCGAAGTCGGTGACCCAGTCCACCTTCGGGTCGTTGGAGCCGTCCTCGACGTAACCGGCCCAGGCCACGATGTTGACCTGCCCCTCGCCCGTCCCGAGGCTGGCCAGCTTATCGACGGCGGGAGGCTTCATCCCGCCGGGCCCGGACCCGCCGGCGTCGGCGCCGCCGTCGCCGCAGCCGGCCATGGCAAGCAGGCCGACGGCGGCGAGCGCGGTCAGTTTTCTACCGGTACGCATGTGCGCTCTCCTTGGAAAGTTGGGTGGGCGGGACGGGATCGGGTACGGGCACGGCGTGCTCGGTGCGCCAGGCCAGGCGGACCGGGGTGCCGCGAAGTGCCGCCACGTCCGCCGAGGAGGTGGCGAGGTTCTGCTGCGCCACGACCAGCCGGGCGCCGGCGTCGAGGTCGACGACGAACCGGGTGGTCGGTCCGGCGTAGACGACCTCGGCGACCCGTCCGGTGGCCGCCGTCTCGCCGTCGCCGGCTGGCGGGCCGTCGAGGCGGATCTTCTCGGGCCGGACCGAGAAGGTGCCGTCGCGGCCGAGCAGATCGCGGGCCGCAGCGCCGGTGAGCAGGTTGGAGGTGCCGACGAAGCCGGCGACGAACGGGCTGGCGGGCCGCTCGTAGACCTCGGCGGGGGTGCCGACCTGGGCGATCCGGCCCTCGTCGAAGACCGCCACCCGGTCGCTCATGGTGAGCGCCTCCTCCTGGTCGTGGGTGACGAAGACGAAGGTGATGCCGACCTCCCGCTGGAGGGCCTTCAACTCGACCTGCATCTGTTCGCGCAGCTTCAGGTCGAGCGCGCCCAGCGGCTCGTCGAGGAGCAGCACCTTCGGCCGGATGACCAGGGCGCGGGCGAGGGCGACCCGCTGGCGCTGTCCGCCGGAGAGCGCGGCGGGTCGCCGGTCGCCGAGCCCTTCGAGCCGTACGCTGCGCAGCGCCTCGTCCGCCCGCCGGCGCCGTTCGGCGCGGCCGACCTTGCGCACCCGCAGGCCGTACTCGACGTTCTGCCGCACGCTCATGTGCGGGAAGAGCGCGTAGTCCTGGAAGACGGTGTTGACGTCCCGCTCGAACGGGGCCAGCCGGGTCACGTCGCGCCCGCCGAGCAGCACCGTCCCGGCGGTGGGGGACTCGAACCCGGCGATCATCCGCAGCACCGTCGTCTTTCCGGAGCCGGAGGGCCCGAGCATGGCGAAGAACTCGCCGTCGGCGATCTCCAGGTCGACGCCGGCCACCGCCTCGACCGTGCCGAACGACTTGCGCAGCCCGTGAAGGGCGACGGCGGGGGTGGCGGGCCCAGCTGGCACGGGCGCTCCTTGTCCTACGGTAAACGTTGCCACAACGAACCAACGTCCACGGAAATCGTGCCGTGAGAATAGAGCCGCCACGGATAGCGTCGTCAAGAGGCTGTGACGGGTTCGTTTCCGTCGGCCCTTCCCGCCTGCCCGTGCGGCAGGCACACTCATCGGCATGGAGCAGCATCTGTACGAGCCCGTCCACAGTGAGTTCCGGGAGCTGTGCCGGGAGTTCCTGGTCCGGGAGGCCGTCCCGCACCACCAGCGGTGGGAGGCCGAGGGGATCGTCGACCGCGAGGTCTGGCGCAAGGCCGGCGCGGCGGGACTGCTCGGCATGGACATCGACGAGGAGTACGGCGGCGGCGGGCAGCACGACTTCCGGTTCAACGCCGTACTCGACGAGGAGATCGTCGCGGCCGGTTGTACCGGGCTCGGGTTCGGCCTGCACAACGACGTGGTGGCGCCGTACCTGACCGAGCTGACCACCGACGACCAGCGCAAGCGGTGGCTGCCCGGCTTCTGCTCCGGTGACCTCGTGACCGCGATCGCGATGAGCGAGCCGGGCGCCGGTTCGGACCTGGCCGGCATCCGTACCTCCGCGGTCCGCCACGGCGACACGTACGTGCTCAACGGGCAGAAGACCTTCATCACCAACGGCGAGATGGCCGATCTGGTGGTGGTGGTCGTCCGGACCGCCCCCGACCAGGGCGCGCACGGGGTCAGCCTGATCGCCGTGGAGACCGGCACCCCCGGCTTCACCCGCGGTCGGCGACTGGCCAAGGTCGGCCTCAAGGCCAACGACACCGCCGAACTCTTCTTCGACGACTGCCGGGTCCCGGCGGAGAACCTGATCGGCACGGAGAACCACGGCTTCTACCACCTGATGGCGAACCTGCCCCGGGAGCGGCTCAGCATCGCGGTCGGGGCGGTCGCGGCGGCGGAGAAGCTGCTCGCGGTCACCCTCGACTACGCCCGCTCTCGGGAGGCGTTCGGTCGGCCGATCGGGAAGTTCCAGCACAACCGGTTCCTCCTGGCCGAGCTGGACACCGAGGTCACCATCGCGCGCACCTTCATCAACCACTGCGTCGCCGAGTTCAACGCCGGCCGGCTGTCGGTGACCGACGCGGCGAAGGCCAAGTGGTGGACCACCGAGCTGCAGAACAAGGTCGCCGACCGCTGCGTCCAGTTGCACGGCGGCTACGGCTTCATGTTGGAGTACCCGGTCGCGAAGGCGTGGCTGGACGGCCGGGTGCAGACCATCTACGGGGGCACCACCGAGATCATGAAGGAGATCATCGGCCGAGGACTAGGCCTGTAGCAGAACCCGGATGCCGGTGGCGGGCCGGTTGCGCAAGGATGGGGCAGCTTGGCACCCCTTACCGAGGAGCCGCCTCATGGCCACCGACCTGACCGCCCCGGCCCACGCCCGACCCGACGTCGCCCCCATTCAGCGGCGGACGCTGCGGCTGCTCTTCGGCACGCAGATCATCGGCGGGATCGGCGTCACCATCGGCGTCGCGGTGGGCGCGCTGTTCGCCGCCCGGATCGCCGGCACCGCGGTGGCCGGCCTGGCGCAGAGCGCCGCCGTGGTGGGCGCCGCCCTGCTCGCCGTACCGGTCACCCGGATCATGACCGGGTACGGCCGCCGGCCGGGCCTGGTGGTCGCGTACCTGGCTGGGGCGGTCGGGGGCGTCCTGGTGGTGCTCGCCGCGGTCACCGGCTGGGTGCCGCTGCTCTTCCTCGGCATGCTGCTCTTCGGTGGCGGCACCGCGGCCAACCTCCAGGCCCGGTACACGGCGGTGGACCTCGCCGAGCCGGCCCGCCGGGGCCGTCAGCTCTCGGTGATCGTCTGGGCCACCACCATCGGCGCGGTGGCGGCGCCCAACTTCGCGGCGCTCGCCGACCGGACCACCAGCGGCTGGGGCCTGCCGCCGCTGGCCGGCCCGTTCGCGTTCAGCGCCGCCGCGTTCGTGCTCACCGCCGGCGACCGCGCACGCGGCGAGCAGCACCCCGACCCCGCCGAGGATCCCCGCCCGCCGGCCGAGCCCGTCGGTCAGCCAGCCCACCAGCGGGGAGAGGGCGTACATGCCGGCGATGTGCAGGCTCAGTACGATGCCCACCACCCGCAGCACGTCGGCGTCGTCGTGGAACTC
>NZ_QGGF01000530.1 GCF_003857015.1 Micromonospora globispora
GGGCCGCAGTCGGCCCGGCGGCGGTCAGCGGACCGGGTTGCGGACGCCCTCGGCGAGTTCGGCGCTGAGCGCGCGCAGGGCGGTCAGGCCGGCCGCCTCGTCCGGAGCGTCGAGCAGGCAGCGGACCAGGGCGCTGCCGACGATGACGCCGTCGGCGTACCCGGCGACGGTGCCGGCCTGCGCGCCGGTGCCCACGCCCAGCCCGACCCCGACCGGCAGGTCGGTGACCGCGCGCAGCCGGGACACCAGGATCGGCGCCGCCTCGGAGGTCTGCGACCGGGCGCCGGTGACGCCCATGATCGCGGTGGCGTAGACGAAGCCGCGGCAGTGCTCAACGGTCATCTTCAGCCGCGCGTCGGTGGAGGACGGCGAGACCAGGAACGTCCGGTCCAGCCCGTGGGCGTCGGAGGCGGCCAGCCACTCCTCCGCCTCGTCGGGAATCAGGTCCGGGGTGATCAGGCCGGTGCCGCCGGCCGCCGCGAGGTCCCGGGCGAACGCGTCGACGCCGTACTGCTCGATCGGGTTCCAGTAGGTCATGGTGACCACCGGGGCGCCGGTGGCCGCGACCGCCTCGACGATGCGCAACGTGTCCGCGGTACGGACCCCGCCGGCCAGGGCGATGTCGCTGGCCTTCTGGATCACCGGCCCGTCCATCACCGGGTCCGAGTACGGGATCTCCATCTCGATGACGTCGACCCCGGCCTCGACCATGGCGGTCATCGCGGCGATGCTGCCCTCGAGGGTCGGGAACCCGGCCGGCATGCAGCCGACCAGCACGGCCCGCCCGTCGGCCCGGGCCTTGTCGAAGGCCGCCCCGATCCGACTCATGATCACTCCTTGTCGAGGATGCCGAAGTACTCGCCGGCGGTGTGCACGTCCTTGTCACCCCGGCCGGAGAGGTTGACCACGATGACCGGCTCCCGGCCCAGCTCGGCGGCGAGCTGCGGGGCGATCTGCAGGGCGCCGGCGAGGGCGTGCGAGCTCTCGATCGCCGGGATGATTCCCTCGGTATGGCAGAGCAGCTCGAACGCGGCCATCGCCTCCCGGTCGGTCACCGGCGCGTACGTGGCCCGGCCGCTGTCGTGCAGCCAGGCGTGCTCCGGGCCGACCCCCGGGTAGTCCAGGCCGGCCGAGATGGAGTGCGACTCGATGGTCTGGCCGTCGGCGTTCTGCAGGACGTACGTCCGGGTGCCGTGCAGCACACCGGAGGAGCCGCCGGTGATGCTGGCCGCGTGCCGGCCGGTCTCCACGCCCTCGCCGCCGGCCTCGAAGCCGTACAGCCGAACCTCGGTGTCCGGCACGAAGGCGTGGAAGATGCCGAGCGCGTTGGAACCGCCGCCGACGCAGGCGGCGACGGCGTCCGGCAGCGCGCCGGTCAGGTCGAGGCACTGCTGGCGGGCCTCCTCGCCGATCCCCCGGACGAAGTCCCGGACCATCTCCGGGAACGGGTGCGGGCCGGCGGCGGTGCCGATCAGGTAGTGGGTGTTGTCGACGTTGGCGACCCAGTCCCGCATCGCCTCGTTCATCGCGTCCTTGAGCGTCCGCGAGCCGGTGGTGACCGGGATGACGGTGGCGCCGAGCATCCGCATCCGGGCCACGTTGAGCGCCTGCCGTTCGGTGTCCACCTCCCCCATGTAGACCACGCACTCGAGGTCGAACAGAGCGGCGGCGGTGGCGGTGGCCACGCCGTGCTGGCCGGCGCCGGTCTCGGCGATCACCCGGGTCTTGCCCATCCGCTTGGTCAGCAGGGCCTGGCCGAGCACGTTGCGCACCTTGTGCGCGCCGGTGTGGTTCAGGTCCTCCCGCTTGAGCAGGATCCGGGCCCCGGCCTTCGCGGAGAACCGCTCGGCGGAGTACAGCAGCGACGGTGTGCCGGCGTAGTCGCGCAGCAGGGCGTCGAACTCGGCGAGGAACGCCTCGTCGGTCATCGCCTTGCGGTACGCGGCGTCGAGCTCGTCGAGCGCGGCGACCAGCGCCTCGGGGACGAACCGGCCGCCGAAGCGGCCGAAGTGACCGGCGGCGTCGGGGACCTGGCTGGCCGGGGCGTTGGCGCTCATCGGGGTGTCCTCTCGCTGCGGAGTCGTGCGGACCCGGCGCGGGGTCAGCGCGCCGGGCGGGGCGTGGCCGGGTGGTTGCCGGCGTTGACCAGCTCGGCGACCGCCTCGCGAGGGCTCTTCTGGGTGACCAGCCCTTCGCCGACCAGGACCGCGTCGGCGCCCGCCGAGGCGTACCGGATGAGGTCGTGCGGGCCGCGCACGCCGGACTCGGCGATCTTGACGACGCTGCTGGGCAGGCCGGGCGCGATCCGCTCGAACACCGAGCGGTCGACCTCCAGGGTACGCAGGTCACGGGCGTTGACCCCGATCACCTGCGCGCCGGCCTCCAGGGCCCGGTCGGCCTCCTCCTCGGTGTGCACCTCGACCAGCGCGGTCATGCCGAGCGACTCGATCCGCTCCAGGAGCCCGACCAGCGCGTTCTGCTCGAGCGCGGCGACGATGAGCAGCACCAGGTCGGCACCGTGGGCGCGAGCCTCGTGCACCTGGTAGCTGGAGACCACGAAGTCCTTGCGGAGTACCGGAATGTTCACCGCGGCCCGCACGGCGGCCAGGTCGTCGAGCGACCCGCCGAACCAGCGGCCCTCGGTGAGCACACTGATCGCCCGGGCGCCACCGGCGGCGTACTCGCCGGCCAGGTCTGCCGGATCGGCGATCTCCGCCAGCCGCCCCTTGGACGGCGAGGAGCGCTTGACCTCGGCGATCACGGCCACACCGGGCCGGCGCAGGGCCGCGTAGGCGTCCAGCGGCGGCGGCGCGGCGGCGGCCAGCTCGCGGATCCGCTCCAGCGAAACCTGCTCCTGGCGCCGGGCCACGTCCTCACGAACGCCGGCCAGGATCTCGTCGAGCACGCTTGCGGACGCCGCCGGACCGGCCTCGTCCCCCTCCGCGTGCGCATGCTCAGCAGTCACCAACGGACTCCCCTCTCCGGGTGTCATGGGCCGATGCTAGGCGGCCCGACCTGGCGACAAGTGCCGGGGGTATGGCGCTCCTCACGAAATGGGCTGTGGCATCATGACCGACTTCATGTGAACTAGATGTCACAGAGCGCCACCGCGCCCATCGACCGGTGTCACCCGATCCGGTCGACCGCCACAGTGCGATCCATCGATCGCGACCCATACCTCATCTCACCACGGCCCGGCCGCACCCGCAGGACGACGACGCCGTTCGATGCTGTGACCAAACTCAAGGACGAACGGCCCTGCCCAGGTCATACGCCTCGGACGGACAGTTGACGTGGCCTTCACGCCGACGAAACGTGAGCCGGGCAGGATCCTCGTCGGGCAGACTCGACGCGGCGCCTGCCCACCGTCGCCAACGATCTTCATGCGGGGTGACCATGAGCACCAACGAGCCGAGCTCGATCGGACTGACCACCATCTCCCGGACCGTGGCATCGCTCGCCGTCGGCGTGGTGCACACCCTCGAACGCGCCGTGGTCGGCGACGCCCGGATGCGGACCGCCCGGGGCAACGCCTGGGAGGCCGTCTGCGCCGACCGGGCCCGCGCCGAGC
>NZ_QGGF01000758.1 GCF_003857015.1 Micromonospora globispora
CCCCCCGGGCGCGCAGCAGCGCGGTCTGCGGCCGGCGGTCCTCGTTGAGCAGCGCGGCGACCAGCACCAGGGCGTACCCGCCGAGGACCACGATCAGCAGCAGCGGGGTGAGCAGGGCGGACCGGCCGACCAGGTCGGCCCGACCGAGCCGGTCGATGAGCCGGTCCATGCTGGTGACGCTCTGCGCGGAGGAACCCAGCCCGGTGGCCTCCGGGATCTTCTCGGAGATGGCGGCCACGGCGCCCTTCACCGAGGCGAGCCGGCTCGGCTCGACCGTGCCGAGGTTCGGCTCGACCAGCCAGGAGGCGGAGCTGGAGCCGGGGAAGGTACGGGCGAAGTCGGCCGGGTCCAGCGCGAACGGCCCGTACGAGGCGTCGCCCCCGTCGCCCTCGCCCACCCCGGGCGCCAGCCGCCAGTACGCCTCGGCCGGGTCGCGCGGCCGCCAGGTGCCGGCGATGCGCACCTCCCCGGCCCGCTCCGAGCTGCGGTCGAAGAGCGGTACCCGATCGCCGGTGCGCAGTCCGAGCAGCCCGGCGACCTTCTCGGGGAGCGTCACCTGCAGCGGGGTCGACCCGGGCGCCGGCCACGTCCCGCTGGTGAGCTCGGCGTGCGCGGGCAGGTCGGCCAGGGTGCCGAGGGTGGCGAACATCGGGTCGTCACCGACCCGGGCGGCCCCGAGGTCACCGGTCAGTTCCCGGCCCGTGCCGTAGCGGGCGGCGGCGACGGTGACCGGTACGCCGCCCAGGCCGTCGGTGAACTGGGCGCGTACCGCCCGGTCCCGATCGGCGTACTCCTCGGCGTCGCGTCCGCCCGAGCCGCTCACCAGCAGGCTGCGCTCCTCGGCGGGCGCCGCGGCCAGCAGCGCCCGCTGCCCGGCGTCGACCGCCCGCCGGTTGTAGTCGGAGAGACCGGTGACCAGTGCGACCGCTACCAGGGCCGCGATCGCGGCGGCCAGCAGCAGGCCGCGCGCCTCGACGGCCCGCCTCCACACCAGTTTCATCCGACCCCTCCCCGAGCCCCCGACGGGCCGACGACCAGGAAGACACGTCGGGGTGCGGGAAAGGTTCGCGCCCGTTACTTGATCGTTACCGCGAGACGGCTGGTCAGGTGCGGGGCCGGTCCCGGTCCTTGGAGGGCTGCACCCGCTTGGGCTCGCCGGGCATCTTCGGATGGTCCGGCGGGTACGGCATGTCGCCCTGGCCGGCGGCGGCGTCCCGTTCGGCCCACTCCAGCAGCGGGCTGATGTCCCACGGGGTATCGTCGATGCCGGCGTGCGGGTCGCCCCGCTCGGCGAACCGGGCCGGCACGGTGCCCAGGTGGAAGTCGTCGGGGTCGACCTCGGGCAGCTCGTCCCAGTCGACCGGGGTGGAGACGGTGGCCCGCGCATTGGCCCGCAGCGAGTACGCGCAGGCGATCGTGCGGTCCCGGGCCATCTGGTTGAAGTCCACGAACACCCGGCTGCCCCGCTGCTCCTTCCACCAGGAGGTGGTGACCAGTTCGGGGCGGCGGCGTTCCAGCTCCCGGGCCAACGCGATGGTGGCCCGGCGCACCTCGATGAACGTCCACCGGGGCTGGATGCGCAGGTAGACATGCACCCCCCGGCCGCCGGAGGTCTTCGGCCAGCCGGTGGCGCCCAGCTCGTCCAGCAGCGCACGCAGCTCACCGGCGGCCGCGGCCGCGTCGGCGAAGTCGGTGCCGGGCTGCGGGTCCAGGTCGACCCGCAGCTCGTCGGGGCGGTCGACGTCCGCCGCGCGGACCGGCCAGGGGTGGAAGACCACGGTGCCCATCTGTGCGGCCCAGGCGACGTGCGCCAGATCCTTCGGGCAGAGCTCGGCGGCCGTGCGGCCGCTGGGGAAGCTGATCTCCGCGGTCGCCACCCACGGCGGTACGCCCCGGGTCGGCACCCGCTTCTGGAAGAACATCTCCCCCTCGATGCCCTCCGGGAAGCGCTGCAGGGTGGTGGGCCGGTCCCGCAGGGCGCGCATGATCCCCTCGCCCACGGACAGGTAGTAGTGGAAGACGTCCGCCTTGGTGAAGCCGCGCTGCGGGAAGATCACCCGGTCCGGGCTGGTGAGCCGGACGGTGTGCCCGGCGACCTCGATCTCCTCGACTGCGGCCTTGCTGCCAGCCATTGCGCGACCATATGCGATGGCACCGACGCTCGACGTACCGTTGAGCGGTGAGTCTTTCCGAGAGTGAACTGCCCCGTACCGAGGACGAGTGGCGGGTCCGGCTGAGCCCGGAGGAGTTCCGGGTGCTCCGGGAGGCCGGCACCGAGCGGCCGTGGACCGGCGAGTACGTCGAGACCAAGACGCCCGGCGTCTACCACTGTCGAGCCTGCGGGGCGGAGCTGTTCCGCAGCGAGGACAAGTTCGACTCGCACTGCGGCTGGCCGAGCTTCGACGACGCGATCCCGGGTGCGGTGAAGGAGATCCCCGACAACACCATGGGCATGCGGCGTACGGAGATCCGCTGCGCCCGGTGCGACAGCCACCTGGGGCACGTCTTCGAGGGCGAGGGCTTCACCCCGAAGGACACCCGGCACTGCGTGAACTCGGTCTCCATCCGGCTGGAGCCGACGCAGAGCTGACGACGTGGTCCCGGCGGCGCCGCCACGGCGTCGCCGGGCACGGTCGTCGCCGGGCGGTCAGAGCAGCAGGCGGCTGCCCTGCTCGTCGATCGCGTCGGCGGAGTCGTCGTCCAGCCACACCCCGCCGCTGGCGAGGTAGCGGAAGCGGTACTCGCCCGGGCCGAGCTTGACGGTCACCGTCCGGGTGCCGTTGCGGCGGGCCACCAGCTCGTGCCGGCCGGGCTCCCAGTCGTTGAAGCAGCCGACCACGCTGACCGTGCCGGCCGGGGTGTCCCGCGGGAGGGCGAAGGTCACCCGAGTCTGGTTGCCGAAGAGTTTGTTGCGCTTGATCACGTGGTCCTCCGGGGGGTGTCGGGGCGGTCACCTGGCCTAACGCGCGACACGCCGGGGGCGACTCGCCGTCGAGCGCGACCAGGTTCGCCCGTTTCGGTTGCCCGGATGTATCCCTTCCCGCACCCTGGGATGACAAGTCCGTTTTCGGGGGGTTTCGCAATGGCTACGTGTGAAGTCTGTGGCAACGACTACTGGATGGCGTTCGAGGTGCGCACGGTCAGCGGGGACGTGCACAACTTCGACTGCTTCGAGTGCGCGATCCAGAAGATGGCGCCGATCTGCGAGCACTGCCAGGTCAAGATCGTCGGCCATGGCGTCGAGGTCTCCGGCCGCTTCTTCTGCTGCGCGCACTGCGCCCGCGCCGTGGAGGGCACACAGGGTGCCGAGATCCGCGACGCCATCGGCGCCCGTCCGGCGTGAGCGGCCGGGCACTCAGAGTGCCCGACAGAGCACCGTAAGCGAGCGGTAAGGTCGGCGACCCCTCGATCCCGGCTAGCATCCGGCCATGCCCGCCACCACATCCCGGCTCCTCCCGCTCGCGCTGACGGCCGCCCTGACGCTTCCCGGCTGCTCCACATCGGACGGCGGCTCCGCCGCGCCGGAGACGGCCCCCGCCACCTCCGCCCCGGCCGCCGC
>NZ_QGGF01000533.1 GCF_003857015.1 Micromonospora globispora
CGCTGGTGCTGCCGGTCGCCGCCGGCCGGGCGGTGGTCGTGGACGCCGGACCCGACCCGGCGGGCGTGGACGGCTGCCTGCGCCGGCTCGGCGTACGGGAGGTGCCGCTGCTGGTGATCAGCCACTTCCACGCCGACCACGTGGCCGGGATCGCCGGGGTGTTCCGGGGGCGGCGGGTGGCCGCCGTGCTGACTCCGCAGTGGTCCGAGCCCGCGTTCGGCGCGTCCCAGGTACGCGCCGCCGCACAGGCCGGCTCGGCCGCCCTGCGTAGCGCGCCGGTCGGCTGGCGGTGGCGGGCCGGGGGAGTGGAGCTGGTCGTCCTCGGCCCGCCGTACCCGCTGCGGGGCAGCCGGTCGGACCCGAACAACAATTCCCTCGTGCTGGCCGCCACGGTGGCCGGCGTGCGGATCCTGCTGCCCGGGGACGCCGAGACCGAAGAGCAGCGGGCGCTGCTGGAGAGCGGCCCGCCCGGGGCGTTCCGGGCCGACGTGCTGAAGGTCGCCCACCACGGGTCGGCGTACCAGGACCCGGAGTTCCTCGACGCCGTTCGTCCCGCCGTCGCCCTCGTCTCGGTGGGTGCCGACAACGACTACGGGCACCCCGACCCGGGCCTGCTGGCCCGGTTGACCCGCAACGGCGCCCGGGTGCTGCGGACCGACACCGACGGCGACGCGGCGGCGGTGCGGGACGGGGACGGGCTCGCGGTGGTCGTCCGGGGCATCCGGCCCGGCCGGCAGCCGTGACCTCCCGCAGCCCGCCGCGGGCTGCGCCAACGAGATCGAGGATCGACCCCGACGCGCAGGCGGCGGGCAACAGCCGACGGGCGGGGACCGCGGTAAATGTCTGGATTCGCGCTGAGTGCGGGCTGTGCTGTCACCGTCGTCGATGAGCAGCCGCGTTCCCGTCGAGGGCCGTGCGAATATGGGCGACGTGACCGTCGCCAGCCTGCCCCCGATTCTGCTCGTTCTCGGCGACGAGGAGCTGCTCGCCACGCGAGCGGTCACCGAAGCGATCGCCAAGGCGCGCAGCGTCGACCCGGACGTGGACGTCCGGGAGTACCAGGCCGGCGCCCTGACGGTGGGGGAGATCGCCGAGATGCTCAGCCCGTCGCTGTTCGGCGGGCGCCGGGTGCTCGTCCTCCGCGCCGGCCAGGACGCCCGCAAGGACCTGGTCACCGCCCTGGTGGCCTACGCGAAGAACCCCGACCCCGACGTGCAGCTCGTGGTGCTGCACCTCGGCGGCGCGAAGGGCAAGGCGTTCGCCGACGGGCTGCGGTCGGCCGGCGCGACCGTGGTGCCGGCGGCCAAGCTCAAGGGTCATCGGGAACGCGTCGCCTTCGTGCGGGACGAGATCCGCCGCGGCGGGGGCAAGTGCACCGAGGACGCCGCCGAGGGGCTGATCGCCGCGGTCGGCACCGACCTGCGCGAACTGGCCGCCGCCTGCTCCCAGCTCATCGCCGACACCGACGGCCGGATCGGCGCGGACACGGTGGCCCGCTACTACCGGGGACGGGTGGAGGTGACCGGCTTCACCGTCGCCGACGCCACCATGGTCGGTGACGTCCCCGGCGCGCTGGAGGCGCTGCGCTGGGCGCTGCACGTCGGCGTCGACCCGGTGCCGATCGCCGACGCGCTCGCCGACGGGGTCCGGACCGTGGCCCGGGTCGCCTCCGCCGGCCGGGGCAGCCCCTACCAGCTGGCCAGCAGCCTCGGCATGCCGGCGTGGAAGATCGAACGGGCCCAGCGGCAGGCGCGGGGCTGGACGCCGGAGGGCCTGGTCGAGGCGATGCGGGCGGCCGCCGAGTGCAACGCGGCCGTCAAGGGCGGTGCCGACGACCGGGCGTACGCGCTGGAGCGGGCCGTCTTCTCCGTCGCCGCCGCCCGGCAGGGCGGCGCCCGGTGACCCGATCCCCCCGTACGACCTGGGCGACCATCGCCAGCGACGAGGTGCGGTACCGGCCGCTCTATGCCCGGGTTCTGGGGCTGCGCTTCGTCAACCCGGGCGGGGTGCTCTGCTTCCTCTTCTTCGAGGGGGCGGTCACGCTGGCCGTCCTGCTCGCCCTCGCCGAGCTGGTCAGCTGGTGGGCCGTCCTGGTGCTACCAGCCGCGGTGGCGGTGATGGTGAAGCTCAACGACCTGGTCGCCGAGGTGGTGGTGCGCAGCGCCGCGCTGGTGCCGGAGCAGGAGCGGGACCGCTTCCGCCGGCAGATGGAACCGGTGGTCGGCCGGGCCCGGGTGCCGACCACCCGGTACGCGCCGGGTCGGGTGGGCGCCGACCGCCCGACGGCGCCGGCAGGTCCGCCACCACCGGACGCAGACAGCCGGAAGCCCCGGGGGTGGTCCCCCGGGGCTTCCGGTCAGGTCTGAAGGCGCTCAGGCCGAGAACGAGGCGACTCGCTTCGCGATCGCCGACTTCCGGTTCGCCGCCTGGTTGGCGTGGATGACGCCCTTGCTGGCAGCCTTGTCCAGCGCGCGGGTGGCGTCCCGCATGAGCAGGGTGGCCTTCTCGGCGTCGCCGGCCTCGGCAGCCTCGTGGAACTTCCGGATGGCGGTCTTCAGCGACGACTTGACCGACTTGTTACGCAGCCGGCGCTTCTCGTTCTGCCGGTTGCGCTTGATCTGGGACTTGATGTTCGCCACGCGACAGCCTCGTCTTGATAGCTCGGGTTGGTCTGTTTTCGCGCACGACGAGCATGCGTCATCGCCGCGCGAAAAGCCAGGTTACCAGGTCCGCCGGGACGAGCCAAAACGGCTCAGTTCCAGCCCTGTCGGGCGGCCAGCCAGCCGAGCGCCTGTTCGCCGCTCCACCGCTGGTGGGACCGGATGTGCGGGGAGGCGGTGGATGGTCCGGCGGCGGCGCTGGTGAGGAAGTAGCCGGACAGGGCGGCCAGGGTGACGTCGAGGGCGTCGGGCGGCGCGTCGGCCGACGTCGGGTGGGTGGCGAAGGCCACGTCCGCGTCCAGTCCGCTGGCGTACCCGGTGATCAGGAGGCCGGCCAGGTCGAACCAGGCCGGGCCGTGGCAGAGCCAGTTCCAGTCGCAGATCCAGGCGCGCCCGTCCCGGTCGATCAGCACGTTGTCCACCCGCAGATCGCAGTGGATCAGCCCCAGCCGGTGGTCGGGTCCGGCGTCGCCTGCGTACGAAGGGAGGCGGGACTCCAGGGCTACCAGCTCGGGCAGCCGGTTCCGCGCCCACGGCGGCAGCTCCGGCGTCGGCTCACGGCCGGCGGCCACGTCGCCCCACCAGAGGATGTCGTCGCGGGCCAGGTCGGCGAGGTTGGGCAGCCCGAGCGCGACCAGCTCCGCGGGCGGATCGGCGAGCGCGGCCGCCACCTGGGCGTACGCGGCCAGCGTGGCTTCCAGCTCGGCGGGGTCCCAGGGCAGCCCGGGGGTCCGACCGTCCACACCGTCCAGGCAGAGGGCGTACCAGCCGGCCTCGGCAGCCTCGTGGAACTTCCGGATGGCGGTCTTCAGCGACGACTTGACCGACTTGTTACGCAGCCGGCGCTTCTCGTTCTGCCGGTTGCGCTTGATCTGGGACTTGATGTTCGCCAC
>NZ_QGGF01000534.1 GCF_003857015.1 Micromonospora globispora
CGCCGTGACCACGCCCAACCCGGCGAGCCGCCGCTCACCGCGGCCGAGCGGCGGCTCGCCGGGTTGGGCGTGGTCACGGCGTACGCGAAGGTGGCCGACGACCCGACGGCGATCGCCTTCGCCGAGCGGCGCGGCTACCGGCGCGGCCGGCAGGCCCTCTTCCTCCGCCCGGAGCTGGCCGCGGCGGCGCTGCCCGACCGGCCGGCGCCGCCCGGGGTGGAGCTGCTCACGGCGGCCGACCTGGCCGATCCGCGCCCGTTGTACGAGGTGGACCTGGCTGCCGCCGGCGACGAGCCCGGCGACGTGGGCGTGGACGAGATCAGCTATCCCGACTGGCTGGCCGCCTACTGGCACCGCTGCAACCTGAACCGGGAGTTGACGTCGCCGGCCTTCGTGGACGGTGTGGTCGCGGCGTTCGGCAGGTCCCTCATCGACGGTCGGCACGGCTGCCGGTCTCGGATGACCGGTACCCGGCCGGCCCACCACGGGGCGGGACTCGCCGGTCTGGTCAAGCTCGCCGCGCTGCCGCGGGCCTGGGGGCCGGCTACCGGTACCTCTCGGGCCGCTCCACTGTCGACCGTGGAATGTTGCCGCGGGGGCGGCTTCGTCAACCTGGCTCTGCCCATTCGGACACGGGAGTGGGGCATCAGGTCGGCGCTGCTCGCCGCCGCCGAGCGAGGGGACCACTGAACCGAGTGACGACCGCCGCAGGATCCTTTATGGATCAGTCTTCCCATGGTCAGAATTTCCTTCGCATTGTCTTTCCTCGTCCGGTCCGGGATGGCATGCTCGGCACAACTTTGACGCGGGGCATCGATCCGATGACTGCCCCGTCACCACATGGCGCGACCACCCACAGAGAAGGAGCGTGCAGGGGTGCGATGGCTGACCTGAAGACCGTCGACTCACCGAGCCGGTCGCCGCGGGTCGCACCGCTGCACAGGACGCTGCCCGGCCTGCTGCGCGATCCGCTGCGCGAGCTCGTCAGCATCGCGGATGCGGCCCCCGACGAGGTGGTCCGGCTCAACCTGGGGCCCGTCCGGCCCTACCTGGTGACCGAGCCGTCCCACGTCCAGCGCGTCCTGCGCGACAACGCGGCCAACTACAGCCGGGGCGGCCAGGGGCTGCTCTGGCGGCCGGTACGGCGGTTCACGGGTGACGGCATCCTCTCCGACGGGCCGGAGTGGCAGGCCAGCCGCGCCCGGATGCAGCCGTACTTCACCGCGAAGCGGATCGACTCCCTGGTGGACACGATGAGCCGCGCCGTCAGCGACGCGATCGACGAGTTCGAGGAGCCGGCCCGGACCGGTCAGTGGCTGGATGCCGGCGCCGAGTTCGGACGGGTGATCTGTCGGGCGATCAGCAGCGTCTTCTTCGCCGACCGGGTGACGATCGCCGACCAGATGCGGATCGTGGCCGCGCAGGACGCCATCGTCAAGGCGTTGAGCGCCCGCCTGCTGCTGCCGTTCGTGCCGGACGCCTTCCCGCTGCCGGGGGATCGCGCCTTCAGGTGCGCCGTCGGGATGATCGACGACATCATGCTGCCGCTGGTACGGGCGGAGCGCGACCAGCCCCGGGACGACGACGACCTGTTGGCCGCGCTGACCCGCGCCCGGGACGACGACGGGCGCCCGCTGGACGAGCGGCGGATCCGCGACGACGTCGTGTCGATGTTCGCCACCGCGACGGAGACCACCTACGCGTTGCTCACCTGGCTGCTGCCCGTCCTGGACACCCACCCAGAGGTCGCCGAGCGGCTCTACGCCGAGCTGGAAGAGGTGGTCGTCCCGGGCGAGGTGGTCACCCGGGAACAGCTCGGACGACTCACCTACACCCGGCTGGTCCTCGATGAGCTGCTGCGGATGTACCCCCCGGGCTGGCTGCTGCCGCGCAGCGCGGTGGCGGACGACGAGATCGGCGGCACCCGGATCAAGGCGGGCAGCACGGTCATCGTCAGCTCGTATATCAGTCAACGGCTGGCCCGGTACTGGGAGCGGCCGAACGACTTCGACCCCGAGCGGTTTCGCGACGCCCAGCATCGCCGCAACCACCGGTACGCATACTTCCCGTTCGGCGGCGGCCCGCACCAGTGCATCGGGATGTACCTGTTCAACCTGGAGGCCCCGTTGGTCGTGGCCACGCTGCTCAGCCGCTACCGGTTCCGGCTGCGCCAGCCCGGCGTACCGCCCGTGCACCTGACGGTCAATCTCCGTCCGGGCCGCACGGTCGAGGTGGCGCTGACCCCGCTGCCGCGGCGGGGACAGGCGTGATCGCCGCGCAGGTCACGGCCGGGCGCGAGCGGGACGAGCTGGCCGATGCGCAGGAACAGGGCCGGATCTGCGGCCTGGCGATGCGCGGGCAACGTGACCTCCAGGCACAGGCGGCGGCGCATCCGGAGCTCTTCCCCGCCGACCCGTTCGACCCGATGCTGTTCGCCAACATCTCCCTGGCCATCGCCTTCGGCGCCCCCTGGTGTACCGCCGAACAGCTGCGGGCCGCCAACCGGACCGTACTGTGGGGGTTCGCCCTCGACTGGCTGATCGACCACCGGGCGCGGTCCCGGGGCGAGGTGGACGACCTCGTGGCACGCTGCCTCGCCGTGGCCGACGGCGAGCCGCCCGCCGCCGGGGACCAGCTCGGCGCGTACCTGGCCGCGGTGCAGGCGGAGCTCGCCACCGCGCCGGCCTTCGCGGTCCACCGTCCGGTGTGGCGGGACTGCCTGCGTGCGACGGTCCAGGCAATGGCGCAGGAGTGGGCCTGGAAGCACGCCTGGCGGACCCGAGGCCGGTCGGCCCTGCCGAGCCTCGACGACTACCTCGCGAACGCGGACAACCATGCCTGCACCATCGTCAACATCGGACACTGGGTCTATACCGGTGACGAGGCGACGCTGGCGTGCCTGCCGGAGCTGGTTGCGGTGAGCAACGAGGTGCAGCGCGCGCTGCGCCTCGTCAACGACCTCGGCACCTACGAGCGGGACCTGCGCTGGGACGACCTGAACGCCATCCTGCTGGTCGAGGACCGGGCGGCGGTGCAGGAGCGGCTCGTGGCGCTCGTGGCCGACTGCCGGCGTCGGCTCGTCCCGCTGCAGTCCAGCTGTCCCCGGGAGGCGGACTACCTGGCCCGGCAGATCGGCTTCAGCAGCGGCTTCTACCAGCTGGCCGACTTCTGGGGTATGCCGTGACGGCGTCGCCGGTCGTCCGGGACGCCGTTGGCAACGGTGCGGGCGTCACCGCGGCCGTCCCGGGAAATGCCCCGATCGGCCCGCTCGTCGCAGCCCGGGCGCTGGTCGCGGCCATGACGGACCGCCCCACCGGCTCGGTCTCGCCGTCGGTCTACGAGACGGCCCGGCTGGTCAGCGACGCACCCTGGCTGACCGGCCATGCCGAGCGGCTGCGCTACCTGCTGGCCGCCCAGCGCCCCGACGGCGCGTGGGGCGCGCCCGGCACGTACGCCCTCGTTCCGACCGTGAGCGCGGTGGAGGCGCTGCTGCGGTCGCGGCGCGCGGAGTGGCCCCACCCGGCCGAGGTCGGGTGGGGCCACTC
>NZ_QGGF01000291.1 GCF_003857015.1 Micromonospora globispora
AGGGAGTGCTGCTCGACGTGCGGGCCGCACCCCGCTACCGGGGCGAGACCGAGCCGATCGACCCGGTCGCCGGGCACGTGCCGGGCGCGGTCAACCTCCCCGCCCCCGAGTACGTCGCCGAGGGCCGGTTCCCCACCGCCGACGCGCTGCGGGAGCGGTTCGCCGCGGCGGGCGTGGCCGAGGCCGCGCCGGTCGGGGCGTACTGCGGCTCCGGGGTGACCGCCGCGCAGACGGTCCTCGCGCTCCACCTGGCCGGCCGGCCGGACGCCGCGCTCTACGTCGGCTCGTGGAGCAACTGGGTCGCCGACCCGGGCCGTCCGGTGGCCACCGGGGAGGCGCCCGCGGGCTGATCAACGCGTGCGGTGGGCGGTCACCGGCCCTCGTGCGACGATGACCCCATGGCCGACGACACGGTGGTGGTGTGGGACGAAGCCCTGCTCGCCTACGACATGGGTGACCATCCCCTCGACCCGGTCCGGGTGGAGCTGACCATCGCGCTCGCCCGCGAGCTCGGCGTGCTCGACCGGCCCGGGGTACGCCTGGTGAAGCCGGAGCCGGCCGACGACGCGCTGCTGACCCGGGTGCACGACGCCGGCTACCTCGACGCGGTGCGGGCCGCGCCCGGCGACCCGTTCTTCACCGGCTACGGCCTCGGCACGGCGGACAATCCCGTCTTCGAGGGGATGCACGAGTCCAGCGCGCTGGTCGCCGGGGCCAGCGTGGCCGCCGCCGAGGCCGTCTGGCGCGGCGACGCGCGCCGGGCGGTCAACGTCGCCGGGGGTCTGCACCACGCGATGCCGGCTCGGGCCTCCGGGTTCTGCGTCTACAACGACCCCGCGGTGGCCATCGCCCGCCTGCTCGACCTCGGCGCGGAGCGGATCGCGTACGTGGACGTCGACGTGCACCACGGCGACGGCGTGCAGCAGATCTTCTACGACGACCCACGGGTGCTCACGATCAGCCTGCACGAGACCCCGCTCGCGCTCTTCCCCGGCACCGGGTTCCCCGACGAGACCGGTGGGCCGGGTGCCGAGGGGAGCGCGGTCAACCTGCCGCTGCCGCCGGGCATCGGCGACGCCGGCTGGCAGCGGGCCTTCCACGCGGTCGTGCCCTCGGTGCTGCGGGCGTTCCGCCCCCAGCTGCTCTTCACCCAGTGCGGCGCCGACGGCCACCGGCAGGACCCGCTGGCCGACCTGCGCCTCTCCGTCGACGGGCAGCGCGCCACCTACCTGGCGCTGCGGGCGCTCGCCGACGAGCTCTGCGACGGCCGCTGGGTGGCCACCGGCGGTGGCGGGTACGCGCTGGTCGAGGTGGTGCCGAGGGCCTGGACCCACCTGCTCGCCATCGCCACCGGTGAGCCGGTCGACCCGGCGACGCTCACCCCGCCCCGCTGGCGGGAGCTGGCCGCCGAGCGGCGACCGGGCCGCGAGGTGCCGCTGCGAATGACTGACGACGTCGACCCGTCGTACGAGCCTTGGCAGCCGACCGGGGAGCCGAGCGCGGTGGACCGCGCCATCGCGGCCACCCGGAAGTCGGTCTTCCCGCTGCTCGGGCTCGACCCGCACGATCCGCGCGACTGACCCGGTGGTAGGGGAGGACCGACCGGTGACCACTGTCGAGCAACCCGTGGACGTGCTGCTCAGCGACGGTACGACCGTCCAGCTGCGACAGATCCGTCCGGAGGACGCCCCGGCGATCGTGGCGATGCACTCGCGCTTCTCCGAGCGCACCCGCTACCTACGCTACTTCTCGCCGTACCCGCGCATTCCCGAGCGGGACCTGCAACGCTTCGTCACGGTCGACCACCGGGACCGGGAGGCGTTCGTGATCCTGGCCGGCGACCGGATCGTCGCCGTCGGCCGGTACGAGCGGCTCGGCCCGCAGTCCCCGGAGGCCGAGGTGGCCTTCGTGGTGGAGGACTCCTACCAGGGCCGGGGCATCGGCTCGGTGCTGCTGGAGCACCTGGCCGACACGGCCCGCCGGTTCGGCATCGTGCACTTCGTCGCCGAGGTGCTCCCGGCCAACGGGGCGATGCTGCGGGTCTTCTCCGACTTCGGCTACCAGGTGCAGCGCCAGTTCGCCGACGGTGTGGTGCACCTGAGCTTCCCGATCGCCCCCACCGAGACGACCCTGGAGGTGCAGCGCGGCCGGGAGCATCGCACCGAGGCCCGCTCGATCGCCCGGCTGCTCGCCCCGCGTGGCATCGCCGTCTACGGGGCCAGCGCCACCGGGCAGGGCGTCGGCGCGGCGGTGCTCGGGCACCTACGCGACGGCGGCTTCACCGGCGCGATCGTGCCGGTGCACCCCACCGCAGCCACGGTGGCCGGGCTGCGGGCGTACCCGTCGGCCGCCGACGCCGGGCTCGACATCGACCTGGCCGTGGTGGCGGTCGCCCCGGAGACGGCGACCGAGGTGGTCGCCGACGCCGCGAAGGCCGGCGCGCACGGGCTGGTGGTGATCTCGGCCGGGTTCGCCGAGGCCGGCCCGCAGGGCGCGGCGCTGCAGCGGTCCCTGGTGCGTGCCGCGCACCTGGCCGGCATGCGGGTGGTCGGGCCGAACTGCCTGGGCGTCGCCAACACCGACGAGAAGGTGCGCCTCAACGCCACCCTCGCTCCCGTCCTGCCCGCGCCCGGCCGGGTGGGCATTTTCAGCCAGTCCGGCGCGTTCGGGGTGGCCCTGCTCGCCGAGGCGTCCCGGCGCGGTCTGGGCCTGTCCAGCTTCGTCTCGGCCGGCAACCGGGCCGACGTCTCCGGCAACGACCTGCTCCAGTACTGGCAGGACGATCCGGCCACCGACGTCATCACGCTCTACCTGGAGACCTTCGGCAACCCGCGCAAGTTCGCCCGGCTGGCCCGGTGGATCGGCCGCAGCAAGCCGGTGGTGGCGCTCGCCTCGCTGGCCCGCCCGCCGGGTGTCGGCGATGGGCCGGCCCTGGACGCCGCCGCGGTCAGCGCGCTCTTCGCCCAGTCCGGGGTGATCCGGGTGGACACCGTCGCCGAACTGCTCGACGTCGGCGTGCTCCTGGCCCACCAGCCGCTGCCCGCCGGCCACCGGGTCGCCGTGGTGGGCAACTCGTCGGCGCTGACCGGGCTGGCCGCCACCGCCTGCGCGGCTCAAGGGCTCACCGTGGCCGACGGCTACCCCCGGGACGTCGGGCCGCGCGCCACCGCCGCCGAGTACGCCGCCGCGCTCGTCGCCTCCGCGACCGACGAGGGCGTCGACGCGGTGGTGGCGGTCTTCGCCCCACCGCTGCCCGGTCAGCTCGCCGACCCGGAGACCGACTTCACCGCGGCCCTGCCCGACGCGCTGGCCGCCGGCAAGCCGGTGGTGGCGACCTTCCTGGCCGGGCGGGTGCCCGCCGGGGTGCCGGCGTACCCGAGTGTGGAAGAGGCGGTCCGGGCGCTGGCCCGGGTCACCACGTACGCCGACTGGCTGCGTCGGCCGCCCGGTGCGCTGCCCGAGCTGGACCGGGTCGATCGGCTGGCCGGGCAGGCCGCGCTCCGCGCCGACGGGGCCGATCCGGCGGCGCTGCTGCGGGC
>NZ_QGGF01000598.1 GCF_003857015.1 Micromonospora globispora
GGTCAGGGCTACCCGGTGCCCCAGCAGGGGTATCCGGGTGGGGGTTGGCCGGCGCCGCAGTCCGGCGCGGGTGGCGGGTGGTCGGCGCCGCAGCAGGCGTACCCGATCGGAGGGCCGCAGCCCGGCGGACCGGGACAGCTCCCGCCGCCCTGGCAGCCGCCCGCGGCGCGCCGGGCGAAGCGGATCCCGGACGACGAGCCCTTCGTGGCCCGGCCCAGCCTGCGTAAGCGGGGGCTGGCCCTCGGCGGTCTGACCTTGATGATCGGCCTGCTGCTGGCCTGCCCGCTGGGCCTGGCCGCGTCGTCGGACGGCCCCGGGATCCTGCTCGCCATCCCGCTGATCATGGTGGTCTTCGCCCTGTTCGTGGGACTGCAGCTCTGGCTGGTCTCGTCCGGCGGGCCGGCGCTCGCCGTCGGGCCGACCGGCCTGTGGATCAAGACCCGACCGACCCGGGGCCAGGCCATCTGGCTGCCGTGGGAGGCGATCGACCGGATCTACCGGCGACGCTGGGGCCTGGAGAAGATGCTCTGCGTGGCGGCGCGGGACCCGCGCGCCGAGCGCGACCTGGGCGCCTTCACCGCGCTCGACGCCGGAATGCAGCGGGGGTTCTTCGGTACCGGCTTCACCGCCACGCTCAACTTCGCCGACCGCTCCGAGAAGGAGATCATGGACGCGGTCCTCCGGCACTCGGCCGGCCGCTGCCGGGTCGGCTGACCGTGCGGGCCGGCCGTTGTGCATTACCGCACACCCCGCACCCGCTCGGTTGCCCCTGGTTCGCATCTCGTTAGGCTGCGGCAAATGACCTGTCTCATCTGATGACAGGCGTCAAACTGATTTTCCAACGCTGGTGGCGGCGCGAGGGCGCGCCGCGGAGACGGGACGGGACGCGCAATCGTGGACCTGTACGAGTACCAGGGGCGGGACCTGTTCGAGCGGCACGGGTTGCCCGTGCTCGCCGGCGGCGTCGCCACTACCCCGGAGGAGGCCCGCGCGATCGCCGAACGCCTCGGCGGTCGGGTGGTCGTCAAGGCGCAGGTGAAGGTCGGCGGCCGAGGCAAGGCCGGCGGCGTCAAGCTCGCCGAGGGCGCGGAAGAGACGGTGGCCCGGGCCACCGACATCCTCGGCATGGACATCAAGGGTCACACGGTCCACAAGGTCATGATCACGGTGACCGCGGACGTGGCCGAGGAGTACTACTTCTCGTACCTGCTCGACCGGGCGAACCGCACCTTCCTCTGCATCGCCAGCGTCGCGGGCGGCATGGACATCGAGCAGGTCGCCGCCGAGACCCCGGAGAAGGTGGTCAAGGCCCCGATCGACGCGAACACCGGCGTGGACGAGGCGAAGGCGCGCGAGATCGTGACCGCCGCCAACTTCCCGGCCGAGGTCGCCGACCAGGTCGTCGACATCGCGGTCAAGCTGTGGCAGGCGTTCGTCGCCGAGGACGCCACGCTGGTCGAGGTGAACCCGCTGGCGAAGAACGCCGACGGCAAGCTGCTGCTGCTCGACGCCAAGGTCACCCTGGACGAGAACGCCGCGTTCCGGCACCCGGACCATGAGGCCCTGGTCGACCAGGCCTCGGTGGACCCGCTGGAGCAGGCCGCCAAGGAGAAGGACCTCAACTACGTCAAGCTCGACGGCGAGGTCGGCATCATCGGCAACGGCGCGGGCCTGGTCATGTCGACCCTCGACGTGGTCGCGTACGCGGGTGAGCGGCACGGCGGCGTCAAGCCGGCGAACTTCCTCGACATCGGCGGTGGCGCGAGCGCCGCGGTGATGGCGAACGGTCTCGAGATCGTTCTCTCCGACCCCTCGGTGAAGAGCGTCTTCGTCAACGTCTTCGGCGGCATCACCGCCTGCGACGCGGTCGCCAACGGCATCGTGCAGGCGCTGCAGCTGCTCGAGCAGCGGGGCGAGCAGGTCACCAAGCCGCTCGTGGTCCGCCTCGACGGCAACAACGCCGAGGCCGGTCGGGCGATCCTCGACGGCGCGAACAACCCGCTGATCCAGCGGGTCGACACCATGGACGGCGCGGCCGAGCGGGCCGCCGAGCTGGCAGCTGCGGGGGTCTGATCATGGCTATCTGGCTGACCAAGGACTCCAAGGTCATCGTGCAGGGGATGACCGGTTCCGAGGGTTCCAAGCACACCCGGCGGATGCTCGCCGCCGGCACCAACGTCGTCGGCGGCGTCAACCCGCGCAAGGCGGGCCAGACGGTCGACTTCGACGGCACCGAGCTGCCGGTCTTCGCCTCCGTCGCGGACGCGATGAAGGAGACCGGGGCTGACGTCACGGTCATCTTCGTGCCGCCGCAGTTCACCAAGGCCGCGGTCGTCGAGGCGATCGACGCCGGCATCGACCTCGCCGTAGTGATCACCGAGGGCGTGCCGGTGCACGACACCGCCGCGTTCTGGGCGTACAACGTGGCCAAGGGTGAGCGGACCCGGATCATCGGGCCGAACTGCCCCGGTATCGCCTCGCCGGGCGCCTCCAACGCCGGCATCATCCCGGCCGACATCACCGGCAGCGGCCGGATCGGCCTGGTCAGCAAGAGCGGCACGCTGACCTACCAGATGATGTACGAGCTGCGCGACATCGGCTTCTCCACCTGCGTCGGCATCGGCGGTGACCCGATCATCGGGACCACCCACATCGACGCCCTGGCCGCGTTCGAGGCCGACCCGGACACCGACGCGATCGTGATGATCGGTGAGATCGGCGGCGACGCCGAGGAGCGGGCCGCCGAGTTCATCAAGGCCAACGTCACCAAGCCGGTGGTCGGCTACATCGCCGGCTTCACCGCGCCGCCCGGCAAGACCATGGGCCACGCCGGCGCGATCATCTCCGGCTCGGCGGGCACCGCCGAGGCGAAGAAGGAGGCGCTGGAGGCCGTCGGCGTCAAGGTCGGCAAGACCCCGACCGAGACCGCCAAGCTGATGCGGGAGATCATGTCCGCCGGCTGAGCCGGACCGTGACGTGCCGAGGGGGTCGACCGGTGCCGGTCGGCCCCCTCACCTGTTGTACCAGTACATGCCGTGACCCGTCGCCCGCCAGATCGCGTTGCCGATGATGTTGATCACGCCGAGCGCGATGGCCACGTAGCCGAGCACGGGTGAGTTACCGAACCGCCTGGCGTCCCGGATCGACAGGTAGCCGAAGATGATGCCCAGGATGCCGCAGCAGATCAGGCCGAGGACGATCCCCAGAACTCCCCAGAGCGTGGTGCGGTCCCGGCCGGCAGCCGGGGGTGGTGGGGGCGGCGGATACGGAGCGTTCACGGCTTCCTCCGAGCGGTCGGTGCCGCGACGAAAAAGGTCGCGTCCTGGGCCGAGGCTAAACCGGATCGGGTGGGGTCAGCCGGTGGATCACCGAACTCGCCGTCGTCCGACGGCGGTATCGGACTGCCGCCGACCGTGCGGCATGCCAGAGTAGAGCCGATGTCATCCGTCACCCCTGACCAGCCCCGCCGCCCCGCCGCCGGTGTCGCCGCCGACACCCGGCGGCGACCCCGGCGGCGACAGCCAGCGGCGCCCGAC
>NZ_QGGF01000535.1 GCF_003857015.1 Micromonospora globispora
CCCCCGGGGGCGCGGCGGGCGGGGCCGCCAGCCGGGCGGGCCGTTCGGCGATGTCAACCAATGCGGGCCTCCTCTCCTCGGGCCGCCGTCGCCGTGGCGCGGTCCGCGCCGGCGACAGCGGTGGTACGTCGGGTGCCGCCGACCAGGGTCAGGGCGGGGCGTTCGGCGGACTGGGCGGCGCGGACCTCGTCGCGCAGCAGCGTCCAGATCTGGTGGCGGTGGTGCCGGAAGGCGTCGGAGGAGCGGACGTCCTCGACCGCGTCCCGGTCGCCCAGTTCGATGTCGATAACCTGTTTGATCCGGCCGGGACGGGAGGTCATCACCGCGACCCGCTGGCCGAGGTGGACCGCCTCGTCGATGCCGTGGGTGATGAACACGATGGTCTTGCCGGTGCGTGCCCAGATTCTGACCAGCTCGTCCTGAAGGGAGTCGCGGGTCTGCGCGTCCAGCGCGGCGAACGGCTCGTCCATCAGCAGCACGTCCGGGTCGTACGCGAGGCTGCGGGCGATGGCGACGCGCTGCTTCATGCCGCCGGAGAGCTCATGCGGGTAGCGGTCGGCGAACCCGCTCAACCCGACCAGGTCGAGATGGTGCGCGATGAGGTCGGCCCGCTCGGCGCGGGGCACGCCCTTGGCCTCCAGCCCGAACGCGACGTTCCCGCCGGCGGTACGCCAGGGCAACAGCGCGTACTGCTGGAAGACGATGCCCCGGTCCAGCCCGGGCCCGGTGACCGGGCGTCCGTCGACGAGCACCTGCCCGGAGGTGGGCGTCGACAGGCCGCCGAGCAGGTCGAGCAGGGTGGACTTGCCGCAACCGCTGGGGCCGACGACGACCAGGAACTCGCCGGGGCGTACGTCGAGGGTGAGCCGGTCCAGGGCGGTGACTGCGCCGGCGGTGGTGCGCCGGCCGGCGCGGACCGGGAAGCTCTTCGTCACCCGGTCGAAGAGGATCTTGTCGGGGCTCACGCGCCACCACCCGAGGCGAACGGGTTGAACTCGTTGGTGTAGAGGTCGGACGGCTTCGGCTTGCCGCCCTTCAGCTCGCCGGCGTCGGCCAGCCAGTCGATCCAGGTGGCGAACTCGCGGTCGCTGATCACGCCACCCTTTCCGGCGACGCCGGTGCTCTTCCAGTAGCGAACCAGCGACGGATCCTCGTTGCGGCCGCGCTTGGCGATGATGGACTCCAGCCGGCCAACGACGGTTTCCCGCGGCTGGGTGCGCGCCCACTCGATCGCCTTGCCGACACCGGTGACGAACGCCTTGACGGTCTGCGGGTTGCGCTTGATGAAGTCGTCGCGGAAGACGTAGGAGCCGCCGCTGAACGCACCGAGCAGCTCGTAGTCGGTGAAGACGGTGCGGATGCCGCCGTTGGCCACCGCCTTGTCGCGGATCACCCCGCCGAGCACGGCGACGTCGATCTGCTGCTGCCGCAGCGACTGCTCGATGTTGACCGGCGGCAGGGCGACCAGCTCCACCTTGGCGATCTCGGCGGCGCTCAGGCCGCCCTTGACCAGCCAGGTCTTGAGCACCGCCTCGGCGTGCGCGCCGAGGGTGTTCATGCCGACCTTCTTGCCGATCAGGTCGCGCGGGCCGCGGATCGGGCTGTCGTTGAGGACGTAGTAGCCCTGGAAGGTCTGGGCGTCGGAGCCGTAGTAGCTGACCACGGCCGTGATCGGGGCGTTCGCGGCGGCGAGCTTGACGATGGCGCCGTTGAACGCGCCGCCGAAGTCGCTCTGGCCGGTGGCGGTGGCCTGGATGTCCTGCGGGCCGCCGGTGACGTTGCCGATCCACTTCAGCTTGACGTCACCGAGGTAGCCGAGGTCGGCGGCGAGTTCGGGGAGGGTCACCTGGCCGACCGAGCCCTGGTAGCGCAGCTCGGTGGTCTGCCTGCCCCCGGCGGCGGCGTCGGTGCCGCAAGCGGCGGAGGTGGCGAGGGCGAGCAGGGCGACGGCGGCGGCGACGGTGCGCCGCAGCGGATGACGGGATGAGGCCATGGAGGGTCTCCTGATCTGTCCACGATGCGGTGGAGGGAGCCCACGAGGGGCGCGACGGCACGCCGCTCCGGCCGGGCCACGGTGCGCCGGGCGACGGGGAGCGGACGGGCGGAGGAGGTACGACGACGGGGAGCCGAGCCGGAAGAACCGGGTCAGCTCAAACAGAGCGCGCTCGCGTGCCGGACCAGGTCGACGTGCACGCGAGCGGTGAGGAGAAGCTCGTCCCGCTGCGACATGACCTCATGCTGCCTGCCCTTCTCGGAGCCGGTCAACGCCCCTTCCACAGAGTGAGACCTGCGTCGCTTGCTTTGTTGCGAGCGGGCCCCACCACGGTTTATGGCCCCTTAACACCCACCTGTTGAGTAGGGATTCCCACCAGAGTGTGGCGGCACCGTCCAGTACGGATCCGGCCGGGTTTCGTGAAACGGCGTTTCGGGCATGTTCGATGCCGCAGAGGCAGGGAAGACGACGAGAGGAGCCCACGATGGGCCTGCAGTTCCGCAAGCGTCAGAAGTACGGCCCGCTGGTGCTGAACTTCACCGAGAACGGCTTTTCCTCCTGGAGTATCAAGATCGGCCGCTGGTCCTGGAACTCCCGGTCCCGCGCCCACCGCGTGGACCTGCCGGGGCCGCTCTCCTGGAAGCAGGACAAGTCCCGGGCGTGACGTCCCGAGGTCGAGCGGGGTGCCGGTGAGCTCACCGGCACCCCGCCCGGCGTTCGGGGCAGGCCTGCGCGTTCCGGCCGGAGGCTGCGCGGGCCAGCGCAGAATCGCGGCATGGCGCAGGGGTCGTACCGGTGAGAACGGCGACGCGCGCTGGTGGCATGCCTGCTGCTGCTGGTGCTGGGAGTGTCCCTCGTGGTCAAACAGGTGAGCCAGCGCCGGGGGCGGGGCTGATCACCACGTCCCCGCCGAGCCGGCCGTGCTCCGGCACCCGGGTCACCGCGCCGGAGCCGAGCAGCGAGGTGAGCGCCCGGTTGGCGTCCACGGCCCGGTAGACCGTCGAGGTGACCGTGAAGCGGCGCAGCTCGGTCACCGTGCGCGGGCCGGAGCGGGCCAGCTCGGCCAGCAGTTCGCGGCGCAGCGGGCCGGGTTCCGGGTCGAGGCTGATGGCCAGCAGCCGCCCCGCCGGGTCGGCCGGGTCGCGGTAGCGCACCCCGGCGTACTCGTCGACCGCCCAGAAGGCGTCCTTGACCGCTTCCAGGCTGCGGTCGGACCCGGTGCCGAAGGCGAGCAGCCGGGCTGGCGAGTCGTCGGCGGGTACCAGCTCGACCTCGGTGACCAGCGGGAAGCCGGCGTCGGTCAGCGCGGGCCGCAGCGACCGGCCGGCATCGGTGACCAGCAGCAGCTCGGCGGGGCGGCCGGTGGCGGCGGCGGCCAGCACAGCGGGCGTCGGCTCTCCCCCGTCGACGACGGTGAGCAGCGGCGCCCCGGCCGCACCGGCGGCCTTGAGCGCCACCGGCAGTCGGTCCGGGTGGCCGGGCACGACGTGCACGGCCACGTCGGCCGGCAGCGTCGCCTCCACCGGGCCGAGCC
>NZ_QGGF01000480.1 GCF_003857015.1 Micromonospora globispora
ACCCGGCGGCGACCACCGGGTCGCGCTGCCCGCGTACGAGCGGCGGATGCGGGCGTACGCGTCCCGCTGGCAGCGCGGCGCCAACCCCGGCCACTTCCTCGCCCCGGCCAGCGCCTGGGGTCTGTGGCTGCGGGACCGGCTGCTCGCCGCCCGCCCGGTGCAGTCGATGCTGGTGCGCAGCACCGGGTCGCTGGCCACCGATCTCGACCTGCCCGACTATCCGGCGCAGGTCTGAGCCGCCGGTCGGGTCCCGGGCCAGTTCGGGGTGGCCCGGACCCGACCGGCGGTGTCGACCAGCAGACCGGCGTACCCGTCCAGGGTGGCCAGCCAGTCGAGCGCGTCCGCGCCCCGGGCGACCGCCGCGGTCGCGTACACGTCAGCCCAGAGCAGCTCGGGGCCGACCACGGTGACCGACCGGACGGCCTCGGCGGGCCGTCCGGCGCGCGGGTCCAGGATGTGCGTGCCGCGCCGCGCGGTCCCCGACGTGGCGACCGCGCCGTCCGCCCGCTCCAGCACGTCGAGCAGCCGCTCCGCGTGGCCGGGGTCCTCGACCCCGACCCGCCAGGCGGGCCGGCCCGGCGCGGTCCGCAGCAGCACGTCGCCGCCGGCGTTGAGACAGAGGTCGTGGTCGGGCAGGTCGGTCAGCCGGCGCGCGGCCCGCTCCACCGCCCACCCCTTGACCAGCCCGGACGGGTCGAACCCGGTGCCGCCGGTGGGCAGCGGCAGGTGCCGGGCGTCGAACCAGCCGTCGGTCCGCATCCGGGCCAGCTCGCAGAGTTCCACCACCTCGCGCACCAGCGGCTCGGCGGTGGCCGGGTCGGGCATCGCGCCGCCGAGGCGGCCGAGCACACTCTCCGGCCGGTACGTGCTGAACACCGCGTCCAGCTCGCGCAGCTCGGCGAAGACCCGCTCGACCCGCTCCGCCACCGGGTCCGAGTGCACCTCCGGCCCGCGCAGGTGCACGCTGACCGGCAGCCCCATCACCTGGACCACCCAGGCCCGCCGGTCCAGCTCCATGGTCAGGTTCATCGTCGTCACCCCGTCACTTCAGGTGCGCCGCGTCGATCGCGGACTGGAGGGATTCGCGGTAGCCGTCGCTGGTGACGGTGGCGCCGGAAACCGTGTCGATCTGGGCGCTCTGCGCGTCGAGGGCCTCCTGCTGGAGGATCGGCACCGCGTAGTCGTTGATCTCCTGGTCCCGGTGGTTGTTGTCCGGCACCTGCACGGCGGTCACGTCGGTGATCTTCCCGTTGGAGACGGTGATCCGGACCTGCACCGGCCCCCACCGCGTCTGCGCCACCGACCCGGTGACCGTGCCGTTGCCGCTCGACGATCCGCCGGACGAGCTCGAGCCGGTGGAGTCGTCGGTCGTACCGGAGTCGGTGCTGACGCCAGCGGATTCGGTGCCGGAGGCGATGGCGCTGCTCTCGCCACCCGCGCCCATCGTGCTGGTCTTGTAGCTGAACAGCAGCACCAGGGCGGCCACGGTGGAGAGCAGCCAGATGGTGATTCGTCGCACGGATCCTCCTTTCGTGCCTGTCACCAGGCGAAGCGTTCGTGATGGGTGTGTGCCTCGGGCACCCCGGCGGCGCGCGTGGCGGCTTGGGCCGCCTCGACCCAGCCGTCCGGGCCGCAGAGGAAGACGTCGTGCCCGGCGATGCCAGGGGAGAGCCGGCGCAGCGCCTCGACGTCGGAGAGGCCCTCGGCGTAGGCCGGCAGCCACGCCGGTCGCCGGCCCCGGGGGCCGACCAGGTGGTGCACGACCACCCCGCGTTCCGCGGCGAGCCGGTCCAGCTCCGCGCGGAAGGCCAGCTCCTCGGCGGTACGCGCGCGGTAGAGCAGCACCGCCTCGGCCGGCCGGTACGGCAGCTCCCAGAGCAGCGCCAGCAGCGGGGTGATCCCGACGCCGCAGGCGAGCATGGTGACCCCGCCGCCGCGCCAGTGCTCCCCGGTCAGCCGCCCGTACGGCCCCTCCAGCAGCACCTTCGTGCCGGGGCGCAGGGTGGCCACCCGGGCGCTGTCGTCCCCGAGGTCCTTGA
The DNA here is from genome assembly GCF_003857015.1 of Micromonospora globispora. Taxonomy (GTDB): domain Bacteria; phylum Actinomycetota; class Actinomycetes; order Mycobacteriales; family Micromonosporaceae; genus Micromonospora; species Micromonospora globispora. Next base: position 2,040 of record NZ_QGGF01000480.1, read on the forward strand.
CGGTGATCCGCATCAGGTCCCCGGACGGGGGCGCCGACAGCGAGTACGGGTGGGCCCGGGACCAGCCGGGGCCGTCCAGGAACCGCCAGAGGAAGAACTGCCCGGCCCGGGCCGGCAGCCGGTGCAGGTCGCGTCCGCGGAGCCAGACCGAGGTGATGCCGGGCGCCTCGGGAACCACCGCGGCGACCTGGACCCGGTGCCGCAGCGAGCGCCACGCGGGCAGGCCGAGCCGGAAGACCAGCACGCTGGCCAGCGCCAGCAGGTAGACGGTCCACCAGTAGGCCCGGGCGGCCGCCGAGGCGAGGAAGTCGGCGCCGGTCCAGAGCTGGTGCGGCAGCGCCAGGGCGATGCCGAGATAGGCGTACAGGTGCAGCAGGTGCCAGGACTCGTAGCGCAGCCGGCGCCGGGCCGCGCGGATCGAGGTCACCACGACCAGCACCAGCAGGCCGAACGCGGCGGCGGCCAGCAGCATGCCCGGGTACGTCGCGACCAGGTCCCAGGTCTCGGCGAGCACGCCCTGCCGGGCGGTGCCGGCGTACCCGAGGATGGTCAGCCCCACGTGGGCGAGGAGGAGGTGGAAGGAGGTGAAGCCGGCGAGCCGGTGCCAGCGGGCGATCCGGTCCTGGCCGAAGCGCCGCTCGATCAGCGGCACCCGGGCCATCAGCACCACCTGGATGAGCATCAGGTCGGCGCTGAGCAGGCCGGCGAGCCGGCCGAGCGAGGTGAGGCCGGTGGCCGGCCCGGCCAGCAGTTCCTGCACCCCGCGGTCGGCGGTCCAGAGCGCGGTGACGACCAGCAGGCTGAGCACGGCCGCGCCGCCCACGACGTCGGCCCACCAGGTGGGGGCCACCGGGAGGGTACGGCGGGTGACTCGCCGGCCGGCGACGACGGCGGTCACCGGACGATCGTTTCGGTACGGCTGACGTTCATGGGGTCAACCTTGGGCCGGTGACCTCGGCGCCCCCTTTGCCGCTGCTGTGCGCCGCCTGAGAATCCCGGCCGGTCGACGACATGTCCCGCCGACCCGCCGGCGGGCCGTGCTCCGACGCGTCGGCGCGTCACACGTTGCATTTTCGTCGGAGGGGAGGTGTACTGTCAGAGCAGTTAGAACGAGTGTTCGATTCGCTCGTACGCTCGTTCCAACGCCCCCGGGAGAGGTGTTTCGCGGCACCGGTCCCGGGAGGTGCGGTTCCGCGGGCCGCACCGGGTTCCGGACAGTCGCGAGTCCGGTCCCGTCAGGCAGGATCGTCGCCCGCCGCCCACGACCCCCGGGCGGCGGGCGACGGACCCGCCGGTATGCCGGCCGGGTGTGGTGTGGGGAAGCGTCCACACCCGGCCGGCCCCCACCAGGTGCGTCTTCCTCCGCACCACCCGCCCCGGGCGCCTCGCCGACGGATCCGATCCGTCGGCGACGCGCCCGGGGCGGGTGGTGCGGAGGAAGACGCACCTGGTG
>NZ_QGGF01000468.1 GCF_003857015.1 Micromonospora globispora
GACCACCGTGGTGGCCCGCTCCCCGTGCTCGGCGTACGCGCGCTCGCGGACTACCCGGGCCTCCTCACGGGCGGCGTCGAGCTCGCTGCGGGCCCGGGCCAGCAGCTCGGCCGCCTCCCGCTCCACCGCGGTGGCGCCGCTGCGGACGACCGCCGCATCCACCTCGGTCGCCGCCACCCGCCGCTCCAACAGGTCCAGCAGGTGGGTCGCCTCCTGCCGGATCTGGTCCCACTCGCGACCGACTCCCGCGGCGCTCTCCGCGCGCGCCGCGAGCCGGGTCAACCGGATGCCCAGCTCGTTGAGGCAGGAGTCCACCTGCCGCTGGTCGTAGCCGGTCTCAACGACGGAGAACCTCATACTGTCGCCCCCCAGGCAGCTGATGTTTCTTCCCCACCTGCCGATCCTGCGCGACGCGGCGGACGGCCAAGGCCGTTCCGGAAAAATGTTCAGCATCCGAGAGGTGTCGACGACCCGGGTCCGGGCGTGGACAATGCCGCGGAAACGGCGCCGCCCCGGCCGGGAGCCCGGGCGGGACGGACGCGAGGCCCGTCAGGAGCGCTTGGGCAGGACCACCACGCGGCCGAAGAACTCGTCGATGCGACGCACCACGTCGTTGAAGTCGTCCAGGTCGATCGGCTTCGTCACGTACGCGTTGGCCTGGAGGGTGTAGCTGCCGACGATGTCCGTGTCCGCGTTCGACGTGGTCAGCACCACGATCGGGATGGTGCGCAGGTCCTCGTCCTGCTTCACCTCGCCGAGCACCTGCCGCCCGTCCATCCGGGGCATGTTCAGATCCAGCAGGATCACGTCCGGGCGGCGGGCCTCGGTGTGCCGGCCCTCGCGGCGGAGGAACTCCATCGCCTCCTGGCCGTCGTTGACCACGTCGATGACCTTCTCGACGTCGGAGTCCTCGAGGGCCTCCTCGATCATGAGGACGTCACCGGGGTCGTCGTCCACCACCAGGATGCGAACCGGGCTGGGGCTGCCTGGACCCATGGATGTACCTGCTTCGTGTTGGAGGTGGATCGGGACCTCTCGGTCACCTGCTGGCGGGGAAATCTAGCTGATCACGGGGCGGACGGCGACCTCGTGCCGGACGTTTCCGCCTCATATCTGAGAACCTCGGCCAGACCGGTGACCTGAAGCACCCGCGCGACCCGCCCGGTGGCCCCGGTGACCCGCAGCCACCCGCCGTCGGCCCCGGCCCGGTTGTCGCCGCGGACGAAGGCGGCGATGCCGGTCGAGTCGCAGAAGGTCAGCCCACTGAGATCCAGCAGGAGGTGTCGCTCGCCCTCGGCGGTGAGCCGGTCGATTGCGGCGTTGAGCTCGGGGGCGGTGCTCAGATCGAGCTCTCCGGCGAGCCGGAGGCACGCCCCGCCGCCGTCCTGCGGGGCGTACGTGACGGTGAACGCCAACGTGATCCCTCTCGCTCCCACCTCAGGCGGATCCTTGCAGTGCAGCAAGTATACGCAGGGATCATGTCCACGCCGGTAACCGGCGGTTCAGCGTCCTGCCTGGTTCGCCAGGTCGGTCACCACCGCCCGGGCCAGCCCCAGGAACCGGGCGGCCCGAGGGAAGTCCCGCAGCTGGAGACCGTAGTGGTCGAGGGTGAGGCCGATCGCACCGGCCGGCACCCCGCGGCTGGCCAGGATCGCGACCAACCACTCGATGAACTCGGTGAGCAGCGTCGCGTCGTCCACATAGAGCGCGGCGGCCAGGAAGTCCACGATGTAACCCAGGTCGCTGATCGTCGAGTCGAGTTGCGCCGGCGTGTAGCGGTTCACGCTGGGCACCCGCTTCCGCAGGTCGGCCAGGGCGCTGTCGATCAGCTCGCCGCGCCGCTTGACCAGGCTCGCGTACTCGTCGTCGGCGAGATGGTCGAGCTGCGCGGGCGGAACCCGGCGCAGCGCCCGCTCGTCGGCCACCAGATCCGCGGCGGCCGGCGCGTCCGGGGCCCAGGCCACTCCGAGCCGCCGCGCCCAGCGACCGTCGTCACCGAAGCCGCGGCCACCCACCACCACCGGCACGTCGGAGCGGCGACACGCCTCGATCATGCGGTGCGCGTACGGCAGCCGCATCGGCAGCGCGCAGGCCAGCGCGACCGCGTGCGCGTCGTACCGGTGCAGGTACGACACCAGGTGCGCGGCCGGGACGCTGGCGCCGAGGAAGGTCACCTGCCAGCCGCGCAGCCGCAGCACCTCGGCCACCAGCCGGGGCGGCAGCGCGTGCCACTCCCCGTCCATGCAGGCCACCACGATCCGGCCGCGGACCGGGCGCGGATTGGCGTGCGCGGCAACCGCCGCCACCACCCGCTCACTGATGTGGGTGGCCGCGTGCTCCTGGGCGACGCTCCACTCGTTGCGCGCCCACCGCTCCCCCACCTCGGCCTGCGCCGGCGCGACCAGGTCGAGCAGGACCCGCTCGGCGGGGATCCCGCCGTCCAGCAGCCCCACTGCCACCTCGACGGCGGCGTACTCGTCCGCGTCCTCCAGCGACTCCAGGTAGCCCCGGTAGGCGTGGGCCGGATCGGCCTCGGTGGTGGTCGCCGTCACGCGTTGATCTCCCTCAGGTTGTCGGACCGGGCCGGGGCGGGCACCGCGTGCAGGTGTCGGGACGGGCGGGCCCCGGGGCCGGCGGCGCGCAGGGCGAGCACGGCGATGTCGTCGTGGTCGCGGTGGGCCAGCCAGTCGCAGGTCACCTGCTCGATCCGCTCGGCGAGCGCGGGCGCCGGCATCCGGTGGCAGCCGGAGAGGGCGTTGACCAGCCGTTCGGCGCCGAACTGCTCGTCTCCCCGCCGGCCCCCGCGCGCCTCGGTCACGCCGTCGCTGTAGAGCAGGCAGGTCTCGCCCGGCTCTAACCGGACGGTCACTTCGCCGATCCGCGGATCGGGCACCACGCCGATCAGCATCCCGCTCAGCGGCACCACTTCCACCTCGCCGGAGGCGCGCAGCACCAGCGGCGGGAGGTGCCCACCGCCGGCCATGGTCAGGATGAGCCCGCCGTCCCGGTGTGGCCGCACCACGCCGAGCACCATGGTGGCGAACCGCCCCTGGCCGTGCGCCTGGGTGGTCTCCAGCAGCGCGCCGTTGAGCAGCCGCAGCAGGCGCCCCGGGTGCGACTCGACCCGGTGCAGGGCCTGCATGCACTGCCGGAGCTGGCCGGTGAAGACGGCCGCCTCCACCCCCTTGCCGGAGACGTCGCCGAGGAAGAAGACCGAACCGCCGTCGGCGAGCCGGTGCGAACCGTAGAAGTCGCCGCCGATGCGCAGCCCGGCCTGCGCCGGGCGGTACGCGGTGCCCCACTGGACCCCGGCCGTCGCGGCCGGCTCGACCGGCACCAGGCTCGCCTGCAGGGTGTCGGCAACCTCGGCCTGGTCGCGGTAGAGCAGCGCGGTGGTCAGCGCGGCCCCGGCCCGCGCCGCGAAGGCCCGGGCGAGCTGCACGTCGGCCTCGTCGTACCAGCGGCGGGCGCGGCGAGCGACCAGCAGGAC
>NZ_QGGF01000536.1 GCF_003857015.1 Micromonospora globispora
CTGGATACCCGACCTGGTGCGGGTCGCCGGCGGCGAACCAGTGGCCGGCCATCCCGGCGCCCGCTCGGTCCCCACCACCTGGGCGGCGCTGCGGGCGGCGGCGCCGGAGGTCGTCCTGGTCACCCCGTTCGGCTTCCACCTGGACGGGGCGGCCGCGCAGGCGGCCGCGGTGGCCCCGCACTTCCCCGGCGCCGAGGTGTGGGCCCTCGACGCGGACGGGCTGATCGTCCGCGCCGGCCCGCGGCTGGTCGACGGGGTCGAGGCGATCGCGGCGATCCTGCACCCCGCCGCGGTGCCGCAGCCACCCGCCGGCCATCTCCGGCGGGTGGCCTGACCGTCGACCGGGAACATCCCTCGGCCACCGTGATGACTTTCCCGCCGGCCGGCCGTCTCACAGCGGGAGGTACGCCGCCGAGGGCGTACCGCGTGAGGCTCGGGGGGACGACGGATGAGGAAGATCGTGGCGGGAGAGTTCCTGACCCTCGACGGGGTCGGCGACTCGCCGCCCGGCGGGGATTCAGACCGGACGGGGGTCCCGCCGGAGCCGGGCGAGCCGACGCCAGCGGGGCAGCTCGGCACCGACGGTGACCAGGGCCAGCACGGTGACGGCGACGGCGACCGGCCGCGGCCACGCCATCCAGGCGGACACCGCCGCGGCGACCAGCTGCAGCGCCACCAGCGCTATGGTCACCACGCCGGGCACCGGCACGATGACCTGGTGCTTGTCGCCGGGGGTGGCGAAGACGGTCGGCAGTCCGATCAGGAGGATCACCGAGGCGACGGCCAGCAGTACCGAATGCGGGGCGAGCGCCCAGGGCGTGGCGACCCAGGCGATCAGTTCGGTGAGGAAGCGCAGTGCCGAGGCGAGGTCGGGTCGGCGCGGCGCGCCCTTGTCGATCACCGGGCCAGTATGCGCGATCATCCCCCGGCCGGGTGACCCGGCGGAAGCGTTGATATCCGGTTGCCGGTGGTGGCGACGCGCGGCATGGTGTCGTCGTGGCCGGCCGGCATTCGGGGAGGCGTGCGGTGGACCTGCGCACGACCCTCGACCTCGCCGCCGGCCTGGACGCCGCCACCGTGGTGCTGGTCGAGGGCGACAGCGACCGCCGGGCGTTGGCGGCGCTGGCGAGGCGTCGCGGCAGCCGCCTCGACGGCGTCGCCGTGGTGCCGATGGGCGGGATCACCAACGTGTCGCACTTCCTCGAACTGCTCGGCCCGCGCGGGCGCGGCCGCCGGGTGGTCGGCCTCTACGACGCCGCCGAGGAGGCGTACGTCCGGCGCGGCCTGGCGCGGGCCGGCTTCGGCGCGGACCTGTCGCGGGCCGCGATGGCGAGGCTCGGCTTCCACGCCTGCTGCGCCGACCTGGAGGACGAGCTGATCCGCTCGCTCGGCACGCCGGTGGTGGAGCAGGTCGTGGCGGCCGCCGGCGACCTGCGGTCGTTCCGGCTCTTCCAGCGGCAGCCCGCGCAGCAGGCGCGACCCGTACCGGCGCAGCTGCACCGGTTCATCGGCACCCGGTCCGGCCGCAAGAGTCAGTACGCCGGGCTGCTCGCCGACGCCCTCGACCCGGCCCGGGTGCCCGCGCCGCTCGACCGGCTGCTCGCCCACCTGTGACCACAACGGGAAACGCCGCCCCCGTGGGGCGGCGTTTCCTCGGTGCTGCAGGGACGGCCGGTCAGGTCATGTCGTCGTAGCGGCGCTCGATCGGCGCCGGCGCGGCGACCGGTTCCGGCGCCGCGACCGGGGCGACCGACTCGACGCGCTGACCCGCCTCCACCGGCCCGGGGGTGAGGTCCAGCGGCGACACCTCATCGTCGCTCAGGTCGTTGTAGAGCTCCCGGCCCCGGCCCCGGCGCTTGTCGTTGATGAACGCCACCCCGACCGCGACGAAGTAGAGCAGGGACAGCGCGCTGGCCAGCAGCGTCATGCCGAACGGGCCCGGATCGGGGGTGGCGATCGCGGCGAACGCGAAGGACACGAAGATCACCACACGCCACCAGCTGAGCAGGCGTCGGGCGCTCGCCACCCCGGTGAAGTTCAGCATGAGCAGGATCAGCGGGAACTCGAACGCCACCCCGAACAGCAGAATCATGTTCGTGACGAACCCGATGTACGCGCTGACCTCGAACTGGTTGGACAGCCCGCCGACTCCGGAATCCATCAGGAAACCGAGGCCCTTGTCGACCACGAAGTAGGCCAGCACCGCGCCGGCCGCGAACAGCGGCGCGGCGACCGACACGAAGACGTACGCCCACTTGCGCTCGTGCCGGTGCAGACCCGGGGCGATGAACGCCCAGAGCTGGTAGAGCCAGACCGGACCGCCGATGATCAGGCCGAGCCAGAGCGCCAGCTTCAGCTTCAGGATGAACCCGGTCGTCGGCGCCAGGGCCAGCAGGTCCTGGCAGTGTCCGAGCGCGTCGGTGGTACCGGGCAGCCGGCAGTACGGCCGCTTCAGCACCAGGAAGGCCGGGTCAGCCAGCCAGAAGCCGGCGATCAGGCCGCCGACGATCGCCAGCGAGGCGCGGAACAGCCGATTGCGCAGCTCACGGATGTGCTCTATGAGCGTCATTGAGCCGTCGGCGGCCCGCTCGAAGTCGCTCGGGCCGCGCTTCTTGAGCGCGAAGGCCACGGTGGTGGGCCCTTCGGTCAGTTGTCGCGGACGCGCTGCACCGGGTCGACCGGCGGGGCGACCGGCTGCTGCGGCTGCGGGGCGTACTGCTGCTGCGGCTGCGCGTACTGCTGTTGCGGCTGCTGCGGCGGGTACTGCTGCTGCGGCTGCTGACCGGCGTACGGCGGGAGCGGCTGGTAGCCGGCCTGCGCGTCGGCCTTCTCGGCCAGGTCACGGTCGTCGTCGTGGAGGCTCTTCGTCTCGGCCTTGATGATCCGCAACGAGCGGCCCAGCGAGCGGGCCGCGTCGGGGAGCCGCTTCGCGCCGAAGAGCAGGATCAGCACGACCACGAGTACGGCGATGTGCCACGGCTTGAGGGCACCCATGGGAAGCTCCAGTCGCTCTGTGTCGGTAACGGGCGGTCGCAGCCCATCGTACGTGCGCCGAGGGCGGTTGCCACCCCGCCGGGCCTGCTGATGCGGGCCTGGCCGGTGAAGTCTCGGTCACCCCGGAGTGTCCCGTCAACCGTCCGGGCTGGCGCGTTCCTGCGCGCAACAGGTACCGAACGCGCAGCTATCGCCCCCGGCACCGACCGGGATCGATCAATTTCCCCGCTTGGCCTTGAGCAACGCCACCCGCTCCTGGGTGGTGGCGAGTCTGGCCTGGAGCTCCTCGGCCCGCTCCTGGAGCACCTCGGCGGCGGACCGCAGCCCCTCCGCCTCGGCCTGGCGCCGCTGCAGGGCCACCGCCGCCCGGCGCAGCCGCGGCAGCCGCGTCAGCACCGGCCGGACCGCCAGGGCCAGCACGACGAGCGCGAGCAGCACCACCGCGAGCACGATCCACGTCACCACGGCGGCCAGCCTACTGGGT
>NZ_QGGF01000420.1 GCF_003857015.1 Micromonospora globispora
GTACACCTGGGGGGTGCTGCCGGCGGCGCGGCGGCCGCGCACCGACGCGGAGCTGGCCGCGGGGATCGCGGCGGAGCTGGCCTTCGCCCGCGACGAGCTGGTCGCCGTCGGCCTGGCGACCCCGGCCGGGACGGGGGTGCCCGCATGAGCCGCCGGCTGGTGGTGCTGGACGTGGTGGGGCTGACCCCGCGGCTGCTCGCGCACATGCCGCGGCTGCGCGCGGTGGCCGAGGCCGGTTTCTCCGCCGAGTTGGGCACCGTGCTGCCCGCGGTCACCTGCTCGGTGCAGTCCACCTTCCTCACCGGTGAGCCGCCCGCCGGGCACGGCATCGTCGGCAACGGCTGGTACTTCCGGGACCTCGGTGAGGTGCTGCTGTGGCGGCAGCACAACGCGCTGGTCGGCGGGGAGAAGCTCTGGCAGGCGGCCCGCCGGGTCGAGCCGGACTACACGGTGGCCAACGTCTGCTGGTGGTACGCGATGGGCGCGGACGTCGACTGGACGGTCACCCCGCGCCCGGTCTACTACGCGGACGGACGCAAGGAGCCGGACTGCTGGACCGACCCGCCGGAGCTGCACGACCGGCTCACCGAGGCGCTCGGCACCTTCCCGCTCTTCACCTACTGGGGGCCGGGCGCCGGGCTGCCCTCGTCGGCGTGGATCTGTCGGGCGGCCGAGCGGATCCTGGCCGACCACGCGCCGGACCTGACCCTGGTCTACGTGCCGCACCTGGACTACGACCTGCAACGCTTCGGCCCCTCCTCACCGCAGGCCGCCGCCGCGGCGGCGGAGCTGGACGCCGTACTCGGGCCGCTGCTCGACGCCGCCCTGGAGCGGGACGCGACCGTGGTGGCGCTGTCGGAGTACGGCATCACCGACGTCTCCCGGCCGGTGGACGTCAACCGGCTGCTCCGGGCTGAGGGGCTGCTCCGCGTCTACACCCAGGACGGGATGGAGTACCTCGACCCGTGGACGTCACGGGCGTTCGCGGTCGCCGACCACCAGGTGGCGCACGTGTACGTCAAGGACTCGGCCGACGTGCCGGCGGTGGCGAAGCTCTGCGCGGGCCTGCCCGGGGTGGCTGAGGTCCTGGACGCGGAGGGCCAGGCCCGGTACGGGCTGGACCATGCCCGCTCCGGCGAGCTGGTGCTGGTGGCCGAGCCGGACGCCTGGTTCACCTACTACTACTGGCTCGACGACGCCCGGGTACCCGACTTCGCCCGGCTGGTCGAGATCCACCGCAAGCCCGGCTACGACCCCGCCGAACTCTTCTTCGACCCGGCCGCCCCGGGCGCGGCGAAACGCCGGGCGGCGGTGGCGCTGGCCCGCAAGAAGCTCGGCATGCGCTACCTGATGAGCGTGGTCGGGCTGGACGCGGGCGCCCGGGCGGTCCGCGGCTCGCACGGCCGGCTCCCCGCCGACCCGCAGGACGGGCCGGTGCTGCTCTGCTCCGACCGGTCCGCCGCCCGCGACCGGCTGGCCGCGACCGACGTGAAGGCCCTGCTGCTCCAGCTCGCCGGACTGGCCCGGGAGGCCCCATGACCGTGACCGTCGTACCGACCGACCCGACCCTGCTGCGGGAGCGTTTCGACGCCGAACTCGCCGCGTTCCTCAACCGGCAGGGGCCGGGTTGGTCGGACGGCGCACCGGGGGCCGTCCTCGCCGTCCTGCACCGGTTCGTCCTCGCCGGTGGCAAGCGGCTGCGGCCCCTGTTCTGCTACTGGGGCTGGCGCGGCTTCGGCGGCCCGGACGGCACGCCGATCGTGGCCGCGGCGGCCGCGCTGGAGCTGTTTCACGCCTTCGCGCTCATCCACGACGACATCCTGGACGGCAGCGACCGCCGCCGCGGCGAGCCGTCCGTGCACCGGCTCTTCGCCGACCTGCACGCCCGGTCGTCCTGGCGCGGCGACCCGGAGGCGTACGGCCGCAACGCGGCCCTGCTCTGCGGGGACCTCTGCGCCGCCTGGTCGGACCAGATGTTCCACGAGTGCGGGCTGAGCACCGAGCAGGTGCGCCGCGGGTACGCCGTCTTCGCGCTGATGCGCGCCGAGGTGATCGCGGGGGAGTACCTGGACCTGGTCTCCGCGGTCGGCGACGGCTCGGTGGCCACCGCGCTGACCGTGATCCGGATGAAGGCGGCCCGGTACACGGTGACCCGGCCGGTGCAGATGGGGGCCGCCCTGGCCGGTGCGGACCCGGCGTCGGTCGAGGCGCTCGCCGAGTTCGGTGACCCGCTCGGGGACGCCTTCCAGCTCCGCGACGATCTGCTCGGGGTGTTCGGCGACCCGGCGGTGACCGGCAAGTCGAACCTGGACGACCTGCGCGAGGGCAAGCCCACCGTGCTGATGGCGCTGACCCGGGCCGCCGCCGACCCGGCCCAGTCCGCCCGGCTGCGGGCGCTGGTCGGCAACCCGGAACTGGACGTGGCGGGCGCTGCCGAGCTGCGCCGCATCATCGAGGCGACCGGCGCCCGGGACCACGTCGAGCGGATGATCCGGGTCCGCGCCGACGAGGCCCGGGCCGCGCTCGACCGGGTACCCCTGACCGAGCCGGCCCGGGCGGCGCTGGCCGACCTGGCGGCCCGGGCGGTACGCCGACATCATTGACCGCCGACCCCCGGATCGGCGGGTGAGCCGTCGCCGTCCCGGGCGGCTGCCGTACCTTGGGCCGCATGGGACGCGTCGCGCAGTGGTGTCGGGTCGCGCGGGTACACCCGACGGCTCTCGACGCGCTGCTGGCTGGCGTGCTTTTCCTGGTCAGCCTGCTGCGGAAGGCACTGGGACAGCTCCGGTCGGCCGTCCGGGCCGTGCGAGACGAGCTGACCACCCGACACGGCGTACGGCGCCGCGACGAGGAGCCCACCGCGCCCTCCGAACCGGCCCCCAGCCTCAACCGGTTGGACGCCCTGGTCGAGTGCTTCGCCGCGGGCCAGCCGGTTCGCTGGAAGCTGGGCGGTCAGCCCCGGCCGCTGCCGAGCGTGGTCGACGTCGCGGCGTACCGGATCATCGAGGAGTCGCTGACCAACGCGCGTCGGCACGCGCCCGGCGCGGCCGTCGCGGTCCGCCTGCGCTACGACCCGGACGGCCTCACCATCGAGGTACGCGACGAGGGGCCGCCCACCGGTACGGCCGGGGCGGGTGCCGGGTTGCTCGGGATGCGGAAGCGGGCCGAGTCGGTCGGCGGCACCTTCTCGGCCGGCCCCCGACCGGAGGGCGGCTTCCTGGTCCGCGCCGTACTTCCCGCGCCGGAGGAGGAGGCGGGGTGACGATGCCACCGACGACCGGCGTCGCGCCCCTTCCGCACCGGTCCGGGCCGACCTAGAGTGAGGGCGGCGACCGTGAGGTGGCCGGTGACCCGGCGGGAGGCGCAACCCGTCGGGCCCAGGCGCGACCGCGCCCACCGGTGCTTCCTCGTGGCCGCCGGCACCCCGGTCACCCTCGCCCCGGTCCGCTACGGAATCCCCATCACCACAGGGGAGAAGGACAATGGCGCGACCCATCACGCTCTTCACCGGCCAGTGGGCCGATCTTCCGTTCGACGAGGTCTGCCGGCTGGCCGCCGAGTGGGGGTACGACGGCCTGGAGATCGCCTGCTGGGGCGACCACTTCGAGGTCGACAAGGCGCTCGCCGACGAGTCGTACATCGACCGGAAGCGGGCCACCCTCGCCAAGCACAACCTGCAGGTCTTCGCAATCTCCAACCACCTGGTCGGGCAGGCGGTCTGCGACCACCCCATCGACGAGCGGCACCAGGACATCCTGCCCGCCCGGATCTGGGGCGACGGTGAGCCCGAGGGCGTACGCCGGCGCGCCGCCGAGGAGCTGAAGGACACCGCGCGGGCTGCGGCGAAGCTCGGCGTCAAGACGGTGGTCGGCTTCACCGGCTCGTCGATCTGGCACACCCTGGCCATGTTCCCGCCGGTGCCGCCGTCGATGATCGAACGCGGCTACCAGGACTTCGCCGACCGGTGGAACCCGATCCTCGACGTCTTCGACGAGGTGGGGGTGCGCTTCGCCCACGAGGTGCACCCGAGCGAGATCGCGTACGACTACTGGACCACCAAGCGGACGCTGGAGGCGATCGGCCACCGGCCCGCGTTCGGGCTGAACTGGGACCCGTCGCACTTCGTCTGGCAGGAGCTGGACCCGGTCAACTTCATCTTCGACTTCGCCGACCGGATCTACCACGTCGACTGCAAGGACGCGAAGGTCCGTACCGGCGACGGCCGGCGTGGCCGGCTCTCCTCCCACCTGCCCTGGGCGGACCTGCGCCGCGGCTGGGACTTCGTCTCCACCGGCCACGGGGACGTGCCGTGGGAGGACTGCTTCCGGGCGTTGAACGCGATCGGCTACACCGGGCCGATCTCGATCGAGTGGGAGGACGCCGGCATGGACCGGCTGGTCGGCGCGCCGGAGGCGCTCCAGTTCGTCCGTCGGCTCGCCTTCGACGCGCCGGCGGCCGCGTTCGACGCCGCGTTCAGCAGCAACCGGGACTAACCGGCCGTCGCCCGGGGCCGGCCGCCGTCCGGCCGGCCCCGGGTACGCCTCGGCCGGGTGCCACGCTGCCGCCGGGTCGGGCGACGTGGCGGCCGCGGGTTGTCCGGGTCAGCAGGCCGCGAAGACCTGATCGCTGACCAGGCGGGCCGCGCCGACCAGGCCGGCCCGGTCGTCCAGGTCGGAGAGGACGATCGGCATGCTGCCGGTGGCCAGCGGCGTCGAGCGCCGGTAGACCACGCCGCGGATCTCGGCGAGCAGGATCGGACCGATGCCGGGAGCGGCACCCCCGATGATCACGATGGCCGGGTTGAAGAAGCTGACCAGTCCGACCAGCACCTGCCCCAGCCGGCGGGCGCCGTCGCGGACCAGTTCCTGCGCGGTGGCGTCGCCGCCGGTCGCCGCCTGCGCCACGTCGGCCATGGTGAGCGTCCCGGCCTCGGCCAGCCGCGCGCCGAGCTCCGCGGACCGGCCGGCCTGCACGGCGGCGAGCGCCTCCCGTACCACGGCGGCGTCCCCGCAGTACGCCTCCAGGCAGCCGTTGTTGCCGCAGACGCAGAGCGGCCCGTCGTCGGTCAACCGCAGGTGGCCGATGTCGCCGGCCCCGCTGGTCGCACCCCGGTACAGGGAACCCCCGAGCACCAGGCCGCAGCCGATGGCGCTGCCCAGCTTGAGGTAGAGGAAGTCGTCGAACGCCCGGCCGGTGCCGGCGTGCAGCTCGCCGAGCGCCATGACGTTGGCGTCGTTGTCGACCTGCACCGGGCACCCGAGTTCGGCGGCGATCGCGTCCCGGACCGGGAAGTGGTGCCAGCCCGGCAGGGCGGGCGGGGAGACGGGGGATCCCTCGCGGACCGCGACCGGCGCGGGCAGGGCGACGCCCACCCCGGTCAACCGGGACAGCCCCGCCTCGGCGCGGAGCTTGCCGAGCAGTTCCACGATGCGCCCGACGACCGCCTCCGGCCCGACCCGTACGTCCAGCGGCTCGCTGAGCCGGGAGAGCACGGTCAGCTCGCCGTCGGTCAGCGCCACGTCGAGGCGTCCGGTGCCGACGGCCACCGCGCCGAAGCGCACCTGCCCGGCGATCCGCAGCAGCGACGAGCGGCGGCCACCCCGGGACGCAGCCGGCCCGGCGACCTCCACCAGACCCTGGGCGGTCAGCCGCTCGACCTCCGCGGCGAACCGCGCCCGGGCGAGTCCCAGGGCGTCCGTCAGTTCGACCCGGGAGCGGGGGCCGTCGTCGCGCAGCAGACGCAGCAGTCGCGCCTGTTCCGGGTTCTCCGGTCCGACGAGCGTCATCGCGATCACCTCCACTCGGAATGTGCCACACCACCGTCACGACCGCGTGACGAGAGGGGGCCGTACCCGGTTACCCGGGTACGGCCCCTGCGGTTTCCTGCGGTCGGGTCGGTCAGCCCCGCAGACCCGACATGTGCTGGTAGCTGATCTCCGCGAAGCGCAGCGACCGACCGGGGTCGGCCGTGCCGCCCGGCGCGTTGTCCTGCTCCCACATCGGGTTGTGGTAGCCCTTCGCGCCCATGTTGGCGAAGAAGGTGCCGTAGTCGATGTCGCCCTGGCCGAGCGGCACCATGTCGTACCCGGCGGAGCTGGCCGGGTTGTACGCGCCGTCCTTGGCGTGGAACAGCGGGAACCGGATGGGTTGTGCGGCGACCACGGCCAGCGGGTCGAAGATGCTGGTCTGGGTCACCCCGTCCGGGTCGGTGTAGCTGCGGTACCGGTACTGCGCCACGTGTGCCCAGTAGATGTCCATCTCGAACCAGACCCACTCCGGGTTGGTCCGGGCGATGAAGTACTCCAGCTTGCGGACGCCGGAGGACCGGGTCGGACGGCCCAGGGTGTCCAGCGGCCCGCTGTCGAGCAGGAAGTTGTACGCCGCGTCGTGGTTGTGGGTGTACAGCTTCAGGCCCCGCGCGGCGGCCATCTCGCCGAAGGTGTTCCACCGGTCGACGGCGGCGTCCCAGTCGGCCTGGTAGTTGCTGCCGGTCGGGTCGCTGCCGGTGCCGATGTGGCTCATGCCGAGGATCTCGGCGGTGTCCAGCGTCCGCTCGAACGCGGCGATGGTGTCCGGGGTGACGGTGGACGGGATCGAGGCGTGCGAGCCGTTCGCCCGCAGGCCGTTGTCGTCCAGGATCTTGCGGATCTCCTCCGGGGTGATCTGCCGGCCCAGGATCTCGGTGCTCTGGGTGTAGCCGGCGAACTCGACCTCCTGGTAGCCGATCTCGGCGAGCCGGGCGAGCACGCGCTCGAAGCCGTACGGCACCTCGGGGGCGCTGGTCGGGGCGGCGGTGATGCGGTCCCGGACGCTGTAGAGGATGATGCCGCGCTTGCCGGTCGGGACGAGCAGGCCGTTGCCCTCCGCGGCGGCGGAGGGGGCCCATCCCGCGGCACCGACGGCGACCGCGCCGGCGGCCCCGGCGAGGGTGCCGAGCACCCGGCGACGGCTCATCCCGTGCTGTGTGTCGTTCATGTCGTGGCTGCCTTTCCTTACTGGCTGGTGATGGTTGCTGGTGCGGGGCTGGGCCGGGTGGGGCCACCGGCGGTGGCCCCACCCGGTCGTCACGGGATGACGCCGATGCCCTGGCCGGTGAACTCGACCCAGTTGAGGTTGCCGAAGCCGCTGGCCGGCCCGCCGGTGACGGTGGTGAAGACCAGGTAGAGCTTGTGCGAGCCGCCCGGGTCGGTGATCGGCACGGTGGTGCTGGTGAAGTCGCTGTTGCCGGTGGTCGCGTTGACGGTGGCGGTGGTCAGCAGCGGACCGGTGGGGGAGTCCAGCCGGAACTGGACGGCGAACCGGGGCTGCCCGGCGGTGGCGGCGCTGCCACCGGAGGTCCGCAGCGTCACCGACTGCATGTTCGCGAGGTTGACCGTGTTGTTGATCGCGATCCAGTCGCCGTTGTCCAGGCTGCCGCGCTGCTGCCCGCCGCCGGTGTCGGCGGTGGTGCCGACCGTGGTGCCGGACTCGTCCGCAGCGAACTCGACCTCCTGGCGCTTGGCCTGGATGATCTGCTGGTCCACCGTGGTCAGTGCCGGCTGGCCGTTGGCGCCCTTGTCGGTGTAGGACGCGCTGACCACGCCGTAGATGTATCCACCGTGCGAGGCGTCGTCGACGTCCGTGGGCAGCACCCCGGAGCAGCCGAACTGGTTGGCCTCACCGTGACCGTGCTGGTCGTGCCCGAGGACGAAGGTCACCTCGACCTTGCTGCAGTCGACCGGGCCGTCCTCCGGATCGGTGACGGTGACCGTCCAGGGGATGTCGTCGCCCCAGCTGAAGAAGCCGCCCTCGAGCGGGGTGTTGACCGTGACGGTCGGCGCGGTGTTGCCGACGGTGATGGTGGTGTTCGCCGACGCGGTCTTGCCGCTGGAGTCGGTCACCGTCAGCTTGGCGGTGTAGACGCCGTTGGCGGTGTAGGTGTACGTCGGGTTCGGGTCGATCGAGTCGGTCGTGCCGTTGCCGTCGAAGTCCCAGGCGAACGAGATCGAGTCGGCCGGGTCCGGGTCCTTCGAACCCTCGCTGGAGAACGAGACGGTCAGCGGCGCGAGGCCGTTGGTGGGGGTCGCGTTCAGCACGGCGGTCGGCGCCCGCAGGCCCTTGACGTAGCTGAACTTCAGCATCGCCGCGTCCGGGTTGATGTTGAAGAATCCGTCCCCGTACGTCAGCAGGTAGAAGTTGCCGTCCTTACCCCAGCGCATGTCCATCGGGTTGTCGCAGAGGAACGGCTTGGTCGGCGTGGTGGGTGCCTGGCCGCAGTTCAGCACATTGTTGATCTTCAGGATGTCGCCCTTGACGTCCAGCCGGATCTCCTTGAGGGTGTCCCGGGTGAACTCGCCGAAGAAGATCGCCCCGTCGTAGTACTCGGGGAACTTCGTCTCGGACTTCAGGTTCGGGTCGTAGTCGTACTTGGCCGCGCCGTGCGGGCCGACACCGCCCGTGCCGAGCTCGGGGAAGAGCACCGGGCAGGTCTGCGTCGGCGTCGACAGGTACGACTCCGGGCACGGGGTCGGTGCCTGGAACGAGTACCACAGCTCGGACTTCTCCACCGGCGGCAGGTCGGTGAGGCCGGTGTTGTGCCGCGAGGTGTTCTTCGGCGCCGCGCAGTCGAACGGCGCGACCGGCGAGATGGGGTTGGTGGTCCAGTTCATCTCGATGTACGGCAGGTTCGGCTGCACGCACATCGGCCAGCCGTAGTTCGCCGGCTTTTCGACCACCATCATCCGGCCGGTGCCGGCCGGGCCCCGCCCGACCTGGGCCACCGACGAGTCGGGGGAGTAGTCGGTGATGTAGGCGACGTCGTTCCTGTCGAGGGTGATCCGGAACGGGTTCCGGAAGCCCATCGCGTAGATCTCCGGCCGGGTCTTCGCCGTGCCGGCCGGGAACAGGTTCCCCGCCGGGACGGTGTACGAGCCGTCCGCGCCCACCGTGATGCGCAGGATCTTGCCACGCAGGTCGTTCGTGTTGGCCGAGCTGCGCCGGGCGTCGACGAAGGGGGCCTGGTAGACCCCGGTGGCGCTGACCGAGTCGTTGTGCGGCGAGAAGCCGCCGGAACCGCCGCCGCCGGCCGGGGTGTCGTCCCCGGTGACCAGCCAGAGGTTGTTCTTCGAGTCGAACGCGATGTCACCGGCCACGTGGCAGCAGGCGCCCCGGTCCACCGGCACCTGGAGGATCTTCTGCTCGGTGCTCAGGTCCAGCGACGGGGTCTCGCCGTCGACGAACTTGAACCGGGAGAGCTGGAAGTAGCCCTTCCACTGGTCCCACGCCGTCGGGTCGGTGCTGGTGGTCGGCGCGCTCCCGGTGGGGGTGTTCAGCGGGGGCGCGTAGTACAGGTAGACCCACCTGTTGGTGGCGAAGTCGTTGTCGATCGCCGGGCCGTACATCCCGTCCTCGCTGTGGGTGTAGACCGGGATCTGCGCCAGCACGGTGGTCTCGTTGGTCTTCGGGTTGTGCAGGCGTACGCCGCCGCGCCGGTCGGTCTGGATCACCCGGCCGTCGGGGAGCACGTCGAAGCCGATCGGCTCGTTGACGTTGGGCTGTGCGCCGACGACCGTCATCTGGTAGTTGGCCAGCACGGTCGCGCCGCAGTCGCCGTCGGTGACCCCGGCCGCCCACTGGATGGCCCCACCGAGGTGGGCCCGCAGGTCGGTGCTGCCGTAGCTCTCCGGCGTGGCACCGAGTCCGGTGTAGAACGACCGGCCGCCCTGGTAGTCCTTGCACCAGGTGACGGGGTGGTCGAAGCCCATCGTGCCGCCGCTGTACGTCTTCTCGTCCACCGTGGCCAGCACGTGCGAGAAGCCCCGGACGTTGGCCGCGTAGTTGTACCAGCGGTCGGTGGTGTTCCAGCGCTGCGGCAGCGTCTCCGAGGCGGGGTGCACCCGGTCGGCGACGGTCACCGTCGCCTTGCTCACCGCCGACGGGGCACCGGTGGACCGGGTGCCGAGCACGTTGGTGAGGAAGGACCAGTCCGGCTCCGCCTCGATGGCGGAGTGGACACCGACGAAGCCGCCGCCGTCGCGGTAGTACCGCTCGAAGGCGGCCTGCTGGGCGTCGTTGAGCACGTCGCCGGCGGTGTTGAGGAAGACCACCGCCCGGAACTGCTTCAGGTGTTCCTCGTCGAACTTGCGGGCGTCGTCGGTGACCTCGACGGTGAACCGCCGGTCGCGCCCGAGCTGCTGGATGGCCTGTACGCCGGCGGCGGTGGCGGCGCCGTTGCCGCCGCTCGACTTGGTGAAGACGAGCACCTTGTACTCGACCCCGTTGCTGACGGGTGCTGGTGCGGTGAGGACCGGCGCCGCCTGCGCCGGGGTCGGCTGCTGCTCCGCGGTCGCGACGAGCGTCGCGCCGACGAGGGCGAGCAGGCTGAGATGGGTGGCGGCCCTGCGGCCGAAGGGTCTGCGCATCGAACCTCGCTCTGGTCGGGCGGGTCCGCCTCAGCGCCGGGACGAGGCTGAGGAGGTCGCTGGGACGGGAGAGGAGAGCCTGGCCAGGTTCTACGCAGGACGATATTTGCGGCCGCGAGGAAAGAGAAGAGTTTCAGTGCAGAAGTTTTCGATGAATCGCCCGTACTTTTGTTCAGGATCAGCGAAAGTTGGTGGCCGGGTGCTGTTCGGACAGACGACAGCGGGCCGGTCGCCCGACGGCGACCGGCCCGCTGCTGAGGTGTGTCAGATGGTGCTGTTGTTGGGGCCCGTGCCCGACGGCTTGCTGCGCGGGGTCGTGCTGGCCGACCCGGAGGTCGAGCTGCTCGAACCCGAGCTGGACGAAGCCGAGCCGGACGAACCGGCCTTGGCGCCGACGGTCGCCGGCGTGCCGGCGAACGGCTTGTCCGTGGCGGTCAGCTCCTGCCTGCTGCCATTGCCGCCCAGCTTCTCGCCGAGCTTGGTCTGGCCGAGCTTGTCCTTGCCCTCGCTGTAGAGCCGGGTCGCCTGAGCCTGCGCGACGCCCGCCGCCTCCTGCACGGTCGGGTGGTCGAGCACCTTGCGGCCCCGGACCACCAGCTCCTCGTACTTCTCCCGGCCGGCACGGGCGCCCAGGACGAATCCCGCAGCCAGCCCGCCAAGAAACATGATCTTTCCGCGCATGGCGGCTCCTTCCGTACCTGACGCTCCGTCGTCCCCGACCGCATGATCCGTCGGGAGCGACCAACTCGCGCCTATGTCGTCTGTCGGCGGCTAACTACCCATCCTGCTCCGCGCTCATGCCTGCTTGTGCCCAGATGACGATTTGTCTTGTTTTCGGGCCTATTTTTGAGCCGGAAGCCGGTGCGGTAACCCTCTGGACCAACACCCCCCGGCATCCTGTACTCTTGTCCCGTCGCACGGCGCCGGAGAGATCCGGACGCCGCGTGATCTACGGTCCCCCGTAGCTCAATTGGCAGAGCAGCCGGCTGTTAACCGGCAGGTTTTTGGTTCGAGTCCAAACGGGGGAGCTTCACTCCATCGCATGCCCGTCGGCCCCGCCGGCGGGCGTTTCGCGTTTCCGGTCCACCCGCGGGATCCGCTGACGCCGTCAGCTCCGCAGCGCACTCACCATCGCCCAGGTCGCGGTTGCGGGTGCCCGAAAGCCGGGGGTGCCGGGCGGTATGGGCGGTTTCCGGCACGGAATGAGCGCTCGACCGGCAGGATGGTCGGTGGCGACTTAGACTCCGGCTGCGTCGATTGGTGCGTCGATTCAAGGGTGTGGGTGGAATGGCCGGACGAGGGGGCCGCGGCAGGGCCATCCTGATCGCGCTGGTGGTCGTGCTCGGCTGGCTGGTCGTCGGCGGGCTGGCCGGGCCGTACTCCGGGAAGCTGGGCGACGTCGCGACCAACGACAACGCCTCCTTCCTCCCCACCAACGCCGAGGCCACCCGGGCCCAGAACCTCTCCGCCGGCTTCGTGGAGAAGCAGACCACCCCCGCCCTCGTCGTCTACGAGCGCACCGCCGGCCTCAACCCGGCCGACGAGCAACGCGTCAGGTCCGACGCGGCCCGGTTCGGTCAGGTGCCCGGCGTGGTGAGTCCGCTCCCCCCGCCGATCGTCAGCCAGGACCGCCAGGCGGTGCAGGTGGTCGTGCCGATCGACAACTCCGAGGGCGAACAGATCCGGAAGGTCGTCGACGAACTGCGGACGATCGCCGGGAGCGACCGGGACGGGCTCACCGTGGACGTCGCCGGGCCGGCCGGCCTGCTCGCCGACCTGATCGAGGTGTTCACCGCCATCGACGGGCCGCTGCTGCTGGTCACCCTGGTCGTGGTCCTGATCATCCTGCTGATCGTCTACCGCAGCCCCGTGCTCTGGCTATTCCCGCTGCTGGCCGCCGGGATGTCGTACTCGCTGGCGTCGGTCTTCGTCTACTACCTGGCCAAGAACGACGTGATCAAGCTCAACGGGCAGGCGCAGGGCATCCTCACCGTGCTGGTCTTCGGCGCCGGCACCGACTACGCGCTGCTGCTGATCGCCCGCTACCGGGAGGAACTCCACCGGCACGAGCGGCCCTGGGACGCGATGAAGACCGCCTGGCGGGGGGCCGCCCCGGCGATCCTCGCCTCCGGCGCCACGGTCATCGTCAGCCTGCTCTGCCTGCTGCTGTCCAGTCTCAACTCCAACCGTGCGCTCGGCCCGGTGGCCGCGGTCGGCATCGCCGCCACCCTGCTGGTGATGCTGACCTTCCTGCCCGCCCTGCTGCTGCTCGGCGGGCGATGGGCGTTCTGGCCGCGCCGGCCGCGCCTCGACCAGGCCGAGCCGCAGACCGAGCACGGCATCTGGAGCCGGGTGGCCGGCTTCGTCGCCCGGCGGGCGCGGACCGTCTGGCTGGTCACCGCCGTGGTGCTGGCCGCGCTCACCCTCGGCGTCACCCAGCTCGGCGCCACCACCCTGGGCCAGTCGGACCTCTTCACCAACCGGACCGACTCGGTGGCCGGCCAGGAGGTCATCGCCCGCCACTACCCCGCCGGCACCGGCAGCCCGGCCACCATCTTCACCCGGCAGGAGACCGCCCAGCAGGTTGCCGAGGCGGCGAAGGGGGTGCGCGGGGTCGCCGACGTCCGCCCGGTCACCCAGCAGGGCCAGGCCGGTCCGCCGGACCCGAACGCGCAGCCCAAGGTGGTCGACGGGCGGGTGCAGCTGCAGGCGACCCTCACCGACCCGCCGGACAGCAACGGCGCCGAACGGGCCATCCGCGACCTGCGCGCGGCGGTGCACAGGGTGCCCGGCTCCGACGCCGTGGTGGGCGGCTTCACCGCGATCAACGTGGACACCGCCGCCGCCTCCACCCGGGACCGGAACGTCATCATCCCGGTGGTGCTGGTGGTCATCGCCGTCATCCTGGCCCTGCTGCTGCGTGCGCTGCTCGCCCCGGTGCTCCTCATCGCCACCGTCGTGCTGTCGTTCCTGGCCACGCTCGGCCTCTGCGCGCTGATCTTCAAGTACCTCTTCGACTTCCCCGGTGTCGACCAGTCGTTCCCGCTCTTCGCGTTCGTCTTCCTGGTCGCCCTCGGCATCGACTACAACATCTTCCTGATGAGCCGGGTCCGCGAGGAGTCCGTCAAGCGGGGCACCCGCGCCGGCGTACTGACCGGGCTCGCCGTCACCGGCGGGGTCATCACCTCCGCCGGGATCGTGCTCGCCGCCACCTTCTCCGCGCTCGCCGTACTGCCGCTGGTGGTGCTGGTCGAGCTGGGCGTCGCGGTCGCCCTCGGGGTGCTGCTGGACACCATCGTGGTCCGGTCGCTGCTGGTGCCCGCCCTGTCGTACGACATCGGGCCGAAGATCTGGTGGCCGAGCCGGCTGTCCCGGACGAACCGCGAGGAGGGCCGGGCCCCGGTGGAGGTGAGCCGTGCTGGCTGAGACCGACGTGGTCATCGTCGGCGGCGGCCTGGCCGGCCTCGCCGCCGCCCGCCGGCTGCACCGGGCCGGCGTGCCGTGGCGGCTGCTGGAGGCCGGTGACCGGCTCGGCGGTCGGGTGGCCACCGACGAGGTCGACGGGTACCTGCTCGACCGCGGCTTTCAGGTGCTCAACACCGCCTACCCCCGGCTCGGCACCCTGGTCGACGTGGACCGGCTCGACCTGGGCCGGTTCACCTCCGGCGTGCTGGTCCGCCGCGGTGACCGGCTGGACCGGCTGGTCAACCCGCTGCGCGAACCCACCGGCGCACCCCGCACCGCCACCGCCGACGTCGGCTCCCTGCTGGACCGGCTGCGCTTCGCCGCGCTCGCCACCGGCTGCGCCACCCTGCCGGTGAACCGGCTGCTCGCCGCCCCGGAGACGACCAGCGAGGCGGCGCTGCGCCGGGCCGGCCTCTCCGACACGATCATCGAGGAGCTGCTCCGGCCGTTCCTCTCCGGCGTCTTCATCGACCGGGAGCTGGAGACCTCCAGCCATGTCCTGGCGATGGTGCTGCGCTCCTTCGCCCGCGGCCGGATCGGCCTACCCGCGCGGGGCATGGCCGCGTTGCCCCGGGCCATCGCCGACCCGCTGCCGGCCGACCTGATCGAGCTGGACAACCCGGTCGCCGAGGTGGCCCCCGGCCGGGTCCGCACCCAGGCCGGCGACATCGTCTGCCGCGCCGTCGTGGTCGCGGTGGATCCGCCGGCCGCGGCCACCCTAGTGCCGGGTCTGGATCGGGTACGGATGCACAGCTACACGACCTACTACCACAGCACCGACACCCCGCCGCTGGACGAGCCGATCCTGCTGGTCGACGGCGACCGGCGGGAGCTGGCCGCCAACACGGTGGTGATCAGCAACGCGGCGCCGACGTACGCGCCGGCCGGCCGGCACCTGGTCGCCACCTCTGTGGTGGGGCCGCAGCCGCCGCCGGAGCCGGCGATCCGTCGCGAGCTGGAGCGGCTGTACGGGCGCTCCACCGCCGACTGGACCCACCTCACCACCGTCGCCATCCCCAACGCGCTGCCCGCCGCGCCGCCACCGCAGGGGCGGCTTCGCAAACCGGTCGCGCTCGGCGAGGGGCTCTTCGTCGCCGGCGACCACCGGGACAGCCCCTCCATCCAGGGGGCGCTGGCCAGCGGCTGGCGTACCGCCGGGGAGGTCCTTGCCGCGCTCCGCCCCAGCTGACGGCCCGGTCCCGACTGGACGGAGGAGCCGCGGCCGGTCCGTGATCACCTATGATCGCCGCCATGCCCGCACCCCTCCCGGCGATCACCTTCGACCCGGCCGCCGCCTTTCCCGAGGTCAACGAGATGCGGGCGGCGCTGGCCGGGTGGGACTGGCCACGGGTCCGCCAGCTGCTGGACTCCCGGGACTGGGCCGGTCGGTCCTTGCTCGTGGGGGCCGTCGACGAGGACCCGGCGATCGGCCAGTTCCTCCGTACGGTGCTGGCGCAGCACCCGGGAGACACCGTGGCCGCGACGCTGCTCGCGGCGCACCTGATCCAGGCCGGTTGGGCGATCCGCACCGCCCAGCACGCGCAGTACGTCAGCCGGGAGCAGTTCGCCCAGCTCCACGAGCACCTGCGGCAGGCCGAGCAGATCCTCATCGACGTCTGCGCCCGGGAGCCCGGCAACGTGATCGCCTGGCAGGAACGGCTCACCACCGCCAGGGGCCTCGAACTGGGCCAGGCCGAGACCCGCCGCCGCTACGACCGGCTTGCCCGGTACGCGCCACACGATCGGCGGTCGCAGTCGTTGCTGCTTCAGCAGCTCTGCCCGAAGTGGGGCGGTAGCTGGGACGCGGCGTTCGCGTTCGCCCGCGAATGCACGCTCGCCGCGCCCGAGGGCGCGCAGAACGCCCTCCTGCTCGCCGATGCGCACTTCGAGCGGTACTACGCGTTCGACACCGACGGGGAGCGGGCGGCGTACGCGCGGGACCCGCGGGTGGTGCAGGACATCTGGACGGCGGCGCAGCGCTCGGTGCTGCACCCGCACTTCCGGCACGAACCCGGCTGGGTCGCCACCCGGTCCGTCTTCGCCCTCTGGTTCGGGCTGATGGACCAGTGGCAGGCCGCCGCCGCCCAGTTCGCCGCGCTCGGGCACCTGGGCAGCGAGTATCCCTGGTCCTACCTGGGTGGGACCCAGGTGCTGGACAAGTTCCGCGCCGAGGCGTACGCGAAGGGTGGCCTCCGATGATCCGGCAACTCGACGTGGACGGGGTGCCCACGCTGCTCGCCCCCACCGCCGGGCCGATGCGCGCCGGGCTGACCTTCCGGGTCGGCACCGCCGACGAGACGCTGCCCCGCCGAGGCATCACCCACCTGCTCGAACACCTCGCGCTGGCCCCGCTCGGACTGGCCGACTACCACTACAACGGCACCACCGCCTCGACCTGGACCTCCTTCTACATGCAGGGCTCGGAGGCGGACATCGCGGGCTTCCTCACCGCCGTCTGCCGCACCATCCACGACCTGCCGATGGCCCGGCTGGAGGTGGAGAAGGAGATCCTGCGGACCGAGTCGAGCAGCCGTGGCAAGCCGGCGGCCCGGGACATCCCGTTGTGGCGGTACGGCGCCCGGGACCACGGGATGGTCAGCTTCGCCGAGTTCGGCCTGGCCACGCTGACCGAGCACGACCTGCGGCAATGGGCGGCTCGCTGGTTCACCCGGGAGAACGCGGTGCTCTGGATCGCCGGCGACCGGGTGCCGGCCGGGCTGCGGCTGGCGCTGCCCGCCGGCGTACGGCAGCCGGTGCCGGCCGCGTCGTCGGCCCTGCCGCAGACGCCCGCGTACTTCCCCAATGGCTCGCGGGCCGTGGTGCTGGATTCGGTCGTGCGGCGCCGGACCGCCGCGAGCGTCTTCGGCGACGTGCTGGAACGGGAGATGTTCCGGTCGCTGCGGCAGGAGGACGGCCTCTCCTACGCGATCACCACCGCCTACGAGCCGCGCGGCGACGGGTACGCCAGTCTGCGGGCGCTCGCCGACGCGCTGCCCGAGAAGCAGGACGCCGTGCTCGGCGGGTTCATCGACGTGCTGGCCAAGCTGCGGGTCGGCCGGATCGAGCAGGCCGACCTGGACGCCGCCCTGGCCCAGCGGGAGGATTCCCTGGCCGGCGCCGAGGTGGACGCGGACCGGCTGCCCAGCTGCGCGCTCAACCTGCTGACCGGCGAGCGGAACCGCACCGTCGACGAGCTGCGGGCGGAGCTGAAGGCGGTCACCCTCGCCGACCTGCACCAGGTGGTGCAGGAGGTCCATTCCACCGCGCTGCTCATGGTGCCGGACGGCCACACCGCCGACTGGGCCGGCTTCACCGAGGCCCCGACGTCCTCCACCCACACCGTGACCGGTACGAGTTATAAGGAGCGGGTGGGCGACGGCGAGCTGCTGGTCGGCGTCGACGGCGTGAGCTACGTCGGCCCCGGTGGCCCGAACACCGTCCGGTACGCCGAATGCGCGGCCATCCTCGCCTGGCCGGACGGCGGCCGCCGACTGATCGGCTACGACGCCATCTCGGTGCACATCGAGCCGACCCTGTTCGACCTGCACCCCGGCGCCATCCACATGATCGACCAGCAGGTGCCCGCCGACCGCCGCCTCCCCATGCCGGCCCGGCCGCCGGAGCAGATCCCCCAGCCGTACGCGGCCGCCAACCGGCGGCAGTCCGCGCAGCCTTCCGCCCCGGTGAAGCGCGCCTGGTGGGAGGTCCCGCTGATGGCCCTCAGCGGCCTGGCCACCCTCGGCCTCGGTGGCATCAGCCTGCTGCTGACCCTCAGCATGTTCATCGCCGGCGAGGCGGACGGCGACGAAGGCTGGCTGTGGGGCGTGATCGTGGTCTGCTGGCTGCTCACTGTTATCCTCGCGTTGCCCATCGTGCTGTTGAGGCGGCGGCGACGCTGAGAGACCGACCGTTTCGTGGTGGCCGGTGATCCACCGGGCGGGTTACGATCCGGCGCGGTAGCGGGGCGGTAGCTCAGCGGGTTAGAGCAGGGGACTCATAATCCCTCGGTCGCGGGTTCGAGTCCCGCCCGCCCCACCAGCAAAAACTCTTCAAGAGCCCGCCCTCTCTCGGCTCTTGTGACGCGGAACGTGACGCAAGCGCTGCTAGCGTTCCGCGTATGACGCGACCGGCCGATAGCCTAGAGGACGCTGTCATGGCCCTTCCTAACCCGTACGTCAGCCGCTCGACTAGTACGGCGGCCGCCATTCGTGATCATGGGTCGCACATACCCAGATGACGCCCGCAACGCACCCGGTCACTACAAACCACCTCACTGGGTAGCGCCGAGAGAGGATCGGTTGCCGAGCGGCCCGGCAACCACACAGAATGCGGCCATGAACGAGTTCAACGTGACCGCCGGGGACGAGGAACTGGAATACATCCGCCAGATCGCTCGGGAGATGACTTCCGCCTTCGGCATCGACCCTGACGAGGCGGTGGGCCGGATCCGCCGCTTCTGGGGTGGCCAAGAGTTCGCCAGCAAGTACGCGGCCATGGCGCTGTGGCACAAGACGGTCTACAGCTGGGCGCGCCATATCTACTACGGAGGACAGATGTGGTGGCTCGACGGGGCGGCGCCCGAGCCGGATCCTTACCCGTAGCGGCCGAGGACGCCGACTGAGAACCGATCGGTGGCGTCCTGAGGCGGCGGCGGTAGGCGAAGTGATCATGAGGGCAGCGGGTACCTAGGCTAGGCGCCGAGTTTGCCGACGGGCGCGACGCTTGGGTGTTGGGGTATCGCCTGGGCGGCGAGGACGGCAGACCTGTTGCTTCTCGCTCTCGCTTACGCGGTGATGTCGTGGCCATCTCATCGGGGTCCTCCACCCACTGGGGGCCGCGATAGGTGTGACGCGGTTCGTGACGCGAAGCTGCGTCAATTGGTGGGAAAGAGGCGGGCTCAAGTGGGTACCTACGCAAGCTGCGTCGCAGGTAGATGCCACGGTGAAGCCGGACGGGCTGTCTCATAATCCCTCGGTCGCGGGTTCGAGTCCCGCCCGCCCCACCATGGAAACGCCCTGGTCAGCCATGGTGCCGGCGACCCGGACGAACGGCGTCAAGATCCGGACCAACGCCGTCAGTCCGCACTGAGTCCGCAGCAGCACGAGCCGCCGCCCGGTCGAGGCGGTCCGCCACCTGGTCCAGGTCGTCCTCGAACAGGTCCGCGTACACGTCCAGCGTCATGGCCGCCGAGGCGTGCCCGAGCATCCGCTGGACCGCCTTCACGTTGGCACCCTCGGCCACCGCCAGACTGGCCGCAGTAGTGCCGCAGCTCGTGCGGTGTCAGGCCGGCGAGGCCGATCGACTCCGCAGCCCGATCGAAGACCCGACGCCGGAAGTTGTTGTTGCGCAGCACCTCGCCGCCCGGCGACGTGAACACCAGCTCGTCATCGCCCCGGCCGGCTATCTGCGCGGCCATCGGCTCGACCAGGAACCGGGGGAGCGGCACCGACCGGCGATGGTGCGTCTTCGGCGTGCCGAACACCGCCCGTCCGTTGACCTCGGTCACCGACTCAGCCACCAGCAGCCGACGCCGTACGAGATCCACCCGCCGCACCCGAAGGGCGGCCAGCTCACCCCAACGCAACCCCGTGTATGCCAGCACGCGAACGATCAGCCCGTGCGGCTCTGCCGCTGCGGCGAGCTTGCCGACCTGGGTGTGCGTCAGGAAGACCTTCTCCGCCCGTCCCACCCGTGGCAGGCGCACACCTGTTGCAACGTTGCGGGTTAGCCGGCCATCACGAACCGCCAGCGCCAGCAACAACGAGAGCACCCGATGCGCTTGCCGAACCGTGGAGGGCGCAAGTCCCGCCTCGGTCATGCGGCGCACCCATTCCCCGACGTCGGCGTGCGTCACTGCCGAAAGCGGAACGCGGCCCCACACCGGCAGGACCTGCATCCGGAGCAGACTGGCGTACCGCTGGCGCGTCGACGGTTTGAGCTGCACCTGGTTGTCGAGCCAGCGCGCAGCCCAGTCACCAACCGTGACGCGGGACAGAGCCGGATCGACCCACTCACCACGCGCCAATGCGGTCTTCACGGAGGCGAGCCACCGGTCAGCGTCAACCTTGCGGTCGAAATGCCGAGCATGCTCCTTGCCGGAGGCATCCCGGTACCGGGCACGCCATTTGCCGTCAGGACGCCTGACCACGCTCATCTCTCGGCCGCCTCGTCCAACCAAGTCCGCACGTCGGCCGGGTCATAGCGCAGGTGCCGACCGACCCGGGACGCCCGTGGCCCGATCCGCCGGTACCGCCACTGATAGAGGGTGCTCACCGGCACGCCGAGGAAGGTCGACACGTCCTCAGCCGTCCACAGCGGTTCGATGGTCCGGGCCCTCATGCTGCTCCCTCCTCATTCGTGGCAGTTGCCGAAACACTGGGTGGTGCCTGGTTGCGCCTGGCGGCGTCGAGCTGGGCGCGCCATTGGATGCGTTCGGAGGTGGCGCGTAGGATCCGGTGGCCGAGGGGCGGCACGTCGGGATCAGTCGGCTTGGCGAGTTCCCAGGCGTGCCGTTGCTCGCCGCCGGCCGGGGCGGTGTCCGCGTCGGTGGTCACGCCGAGCAGCGCCTTGACCCACTCCCGCCGGTCGGCCCGGTGGTCGGCGAGGGTCTTGCCGGACCACTGGCGGGAGATGAGGACGCGTCGGCCGCCGATGCCGAGGGTTTCCCGCTTGTGGACCTTGTTCTTGCAGTTGCCCGGCCGCAGACCCGCGCGGGCCTTTTTCGGTTGGACGCCGTAGAGCAGCCAGTTGGCGCACCGCTCCGAACACGGCGTGTGCCGCAGCTCCAACCACAGCCGTTCCAGGTGAGCCCGCTGCCGGCCAGTGGTCACCTCATGGCAGTCGGCGGCCTGCTTGGTGAGGTACTTGGTGATGTAGCCGACGCACCGGTCGGCGTCCTTGGTGCCGGCGAGCACGCCCTTGGCGTCGACCTGCACACCGAACCGGACGACGTGCACGGGTTCGGCGTCGGGGTCGGCGTCGACCAGGTCCAGGGCGTCATCCCATGACGGCAGGAGCCGGCCCGTGGTCGGGTCGGTGTAGCCGCCCGCGTCGGCGTCCCACTGGAGCCCGCCACGGTCCAGATCAGCCACGTCGACCTGATCGAGATGCACCGCGACCGGCGGATGTACGAGTGGTCCCTCGTGGCCCGGCTACCGCTCCAGAAAGCGCGGACTGAGCTGTGATCCGACAACTGACGTGCGACATTCGTCCGCCAACTGATCTGCGACAGATGCAGCGAACCTACAGGCGGTCGGTTGGCCGCCGACGAAACGTCCTGTCATGCCGATGACAGTGCACTCGATCATGCCGATGAGAGGTGCACCGACTGAGGCGTCGCCACAGCTTTCCCGTGGGCGTTTTCAAGCCTGCATCGCCAACTCGGCACCGAGACGACTATCGAGCTGCCACAAGATCCTCTCACTGTTGGAATTCAAGGCCCGGAGTGGAGGACTCGAGTGACCGGGGTCACGCCCGGGTATGTCACGGATCGGAAGGCCGCCTTGTCCCATGGCCATGACGGAGATGAAGAACCAGAGTGTGATCGTGGCCGGAGCCAGTGGTGTTTTCGGCCGGCACATCCGCGAGGCGCTGACCGACGCCGGGCACACCGTGCTAGGCGTGGGCCGCGGCGAGGGCAACGAGATCCGCGCCGACCTGCTCGACCGCGACGGACTGCTGCGGGCGTTCGAGGGGATCAAGGCCGACGTCGTGGTGCACGCCGCGACCGCGTTGCGCAAGCCGCCGATGACGCACAAGGGCATGTTCGGCACCGACGACCTGCGGGTCACCGGGACCGCAAACCTGATCGAGGCGGCCAAACTTGCGGGCGTACGCCGCTTCATCGGCGAGAACGTCGCCGTCGGCTACGGCTACCGCGACTTCGGCGACCGCGTTCTGACCGAGGCCGACGAGTTCGGGGCGTCCGTGACGGACCCGAACATCAACCGGCACCTGGAGGGCATGCGGGAGAAGGAGCGCTTGCCCCGGGAGTCGGGGCTGGAGGCGATCTCACTGCGATTCGGCTTCTTCTACGGGCCGGGGGGCACCGAGACGATGGTGCACATGCTGCGGAAGCGACAACTGCCGGCGTTCAACGACCACGGTCACATCTCGCCGTGGACGCACCTGGCCGACGCGGCCGCCGCCGTCGTCGCGGCGATCGATCGCGGCCGGCCCGGTGAGGCGTACAACGTCGTCGATGACCACATGGGCTTCGGGGAGATGATCCGGGCGATCGCCGAGACCTTCGGCACACCCAAGCCGTTCACCGTGCCCACGTGGATGATGGCGGTCGCGCCCTACATGCACCTGATGCTCGGCGTCACCATGCGGGTCTCGAGCGAGAAGGCCCGCCGCGAGCTCGGGTGGCAGCCCGCGTACGCGACGGTGCTGGACGGGCTGCGGGCGCAGGCGCTCGGTCACGTCTAGCCTGTTCCCATGATCGATAGCCAGGTCTTCGCTCAGCATCGGCGGCTGCTCTTCGACGTCGCGTACCGGATGACGGGGAGCGTCGCCGATGCCGAGGACATCCTGCAGGAGGCCTGGCTGCGGTGCCGCGACGTCGACGGCGGCCAGCTCGCGAACCCCCGGGCGTACCTGGTCAAGACCGTCACCAACCTCTCGCTCAACCAACTCACCTCGGCCCGCGCCCGCCGCGAGACGTATGTCGGGCCGTGGCTGCCCGAGCCGGTGCTCACCGCGCCCGACGCGGGCCAGGAGGCCGAGATGGCCGAGTCGATCTCGATGGCGATGCTCGTCGTCCTGGAGACGCTCACCCCCGCCGAACGCGCGATCTTCCTGCTCCACGACGTTTTCGGCTACAACCACGCCGAGGTCGCATCCATTCTGGACAGGTCCGAGGTCGCGGTGCGGCAGACCGCGGTCCGGGCGCGGGCGCACGTCGCGGCCCGCCGGCCTCGCTTCGACGTCGACCAAGGCGTACGCCGAGAAGCAGTGGACCGGTTCCGCAAGGCCTGTGCCGGAGGCGACCTGAACGCGATGATGGAACTCCTGGCGCCCGAGGTGATCTGCTGGTCGGACGGCGGTGGCAAGGTGACCGCGGCCCGCCGGCCGCTGGAAGGCGCCGACAACGTCGCCCGCTGGCTGCTCGGGGTCTTCGCCAAGCCGGAGACGCAGAACACACGGCTCGTGATCACCGAGATCAACGGCGGGCCGGGCATCCTCGGCCTGGCCGACGGGCAACCGGCCGGGGCGATCTGCCTCGACTTCGACGGCGAGCGGATCACCGGCGTACGCATGCAGGGCAACCCGGACAAGCTCCGAGGCCTCACCCGCTGATCCCACCCCCCCCGTCGATCATGAACCTAAGATGATCCTCAACGGAACAGTTCCGGATCACCGTTCCATTCAGCCAGCCACATCAACGAGTACGCCGACAAGCGGTAAGTTGAACAGCCAGCGACCTGGTCGGCCACCGCAAACACGGCCACGTCGCCCTCGACGCACGGATTTGCCGAGTTGAGTGCGTCCGATCTTGCCGAGATAAAGCACCGACCATGACGGCATTGCATGCGTCGCATGGGGGCGGTTACGCCGCTGGAAGCAAAGGTCGCACGACCGAGTTAAACGCCATTTTTTATCTCAGACCCAGCGTGCGGTTGAATAGGATCAGCGGAAGATCGAGCCCTCGCCGTTCCATCGAAGCAGCCGCAGAAGGCCAGTCCCCGCGCTCCGGCCACAGCTGGACAGCGCGGGTGGACGCGTACCTGATCTGCTCCGCGTCGATCTCGCCCCGCGACTCAGAGGCGTGCGCGGGCCTCGGCGGCCCAGTGCGGAGCGTTCCATCGGTCGGCGATGGAGGCGGCCCGCGCAAAGTGGGCGGCGGCCTCGTCGTCGCGGCCGAGCAGCAGCGCCAGCTCGCCGAGCGTGTGGGCGGCCGGGCGCACGGCCAGCGACAGGCTGGTGGCGCCGGCCGGAGGACCGTCGCGATGGGGGAGCAGGGCGGCGTAGCACTCCTCGGCCGCGTCGCTATCGACCGGGGCGGTGTCGTTCAGGGCGGTGTCGTTCAGGGCGGTGACGGCCATGGCGCGCAGGGTGGTCAGGAAGGTGAAGTAGAAGTCGGGGCGGATCGGGCTCGGGCCTGGCGACGTGCGGGCCCGTCGCGCCTCGTCGTCACGGCCGGCGGCGTGGAGCGCGAGGGCGAGCAGGTCCGCGACCATCGGGCCGAACATCTCGTGGAGGGCGCACACTTCATCCAGGTGGTCGCCGAGCGTGCCGTCGTTCAGCCAGATCGCGGCCAGTGCGAGGCGGAGGAAGCCCGCGGCGTGGCCGGATCCGGCACGTTCCATGCGTTCGGTGGCCTCGGTGTAGAGGCGCTCGGCCTCGGCGAACCGGCCCTCGATGAGCACCAGGGTCGCCAGCGCGATCTCCGCGACGCCGACCGCCTCGGGCATCCGGTAGGTGCGCGCGAGGCCGAGGGCCTCCCCGACCGCCTCGCGCAGGGTCGCCGGATCATTGGCCGCGGCGGCGCCGGTGGCCTGGTTGAGTAACCCGGCCACGCGGTAGACGGGCAGGTCGTGCTCGAGGCCGATCTCCAGCAGCTCGCGCCAGACCTCGTCCTGCCCGGGCGTACCGCCGGAGGCGCGCGCCAGCACCTGGAGCGCCGCGGCCCGGAGGCGGGGATCGGTGGCAAGGTCGAGTGCCTCCCGCGCCGCCTCCATCACCGTCGGATCGTCCTCGCCCGCCAGCTCGTCGGCGTACGCGGTCAGCAGGCGGGACCGCACTTCGGGCGTCAGGTCCGTCCGCTTGAGCAGGCGGCTGAGGCGGTCGACGATGGGCCGGTCCACGGTGCCGTACGCGCGGGCCTGCCAGGGCGTGGGCTCGGTCCAGGCGGTGAACGCCGCGATCATCAGGTCGTCGCGCCCGAGGGACTCGGCGAGCTCCACGGCCTGCCGCCGCGTGTCCCGCGCCGCCGTCACGGCCCCGGCCCTGATCTGCGCGCGCAGCAGCCTGCCGAACAGGTTGATGCGTTCCTTCGGTTCGGCGGAATTCGCGACTGCGTCGGTCAGGAGGGCGGCGGCCACGTGGTGCGCGTAGCGCGCCTCGGCCAGCTCGGCGGCCCGCACGCAATAGCCGACGGCCTTCGGCGACCCCGCTCGTGCATAGTGGTGGGCCAGCGCGGCGATGTCGCCGGTGCCCTCCAGCGCCTCGGCGATCCGGGCGTGCATCCTGGTGGCGCGCAACCGGCTGAGGTCGGCGACCAGCGTGTCTCTTACCAGCGCGTGAACGAACCGGACGCGCCCCGGCCCCGGCTCGTCGAGCAGCCCGGTGATGACGCCCGCGTCCAGCGCGTCCAAGACACCGTCCTCGCCCGTGTCGGCGGCCCGCACGAGGACGTCCACCGGGCTCTCCCGCCCGGCGACCGCGGCCAGCCGCAGGACGGGCACCGCGTCGCCGGGCAGCCGCGCGAGCCGCCGCCGCAGCACGTCCCGTACGCCCTCGGGGACCTCGGAGAGCGCGACCAGCGCACCCTCGCCGTTCAGCAGCCGCGCGCTCTCCCGCACGTAGAACGGGTTGCCGCCGGTGCGCTCGGCGATCCCCGCCACCGTCGCGTCGTCGGCCTCGCTTTCGGCCCGTACGAGCTCGGCCACCGCCGCGCCGTCGAGCCCGGGCAGCGCGATCCGCAGCGGCGCGGTGCGGGCGAGCGCGCCCAGCGTCTCGGTGAGGTGCTCGCTCTCGTCCGGGCGGTACGCCGCGACGACCAGGATCGGGGCCCGCACGCCGACGC
>NZ_QGGF01000537.1 GCF_003857015.1 Micromonospora globispora
GGGCAAGGGTGGGCGTCCGCGGGTGGTGCCGATCGAGGACGACCTGGACCGGTTGCTGGCGGCCTACCTGGACAGTCGGGCGCGCCGGTTCGGGGCGCGCAGCGTCCGGCCGGGGTCTGCGCTGCTGGTGGACCGGCGGGGTGAGCCGTTGCGCCGCGGTGGGCTGCAGTACCTGGTGGACTCCTGCTACCGGCGGGCGGGCATCGTGGACCGGGTGCCGAGCGGGGCGCGGTTGCACGCGTTGCGGCACACCTTCGCGACGCGGTTGGCGGAGGACGGGGCGAGTGCGGCGGAGATCATGCGGCTGCTGGGGCACGCGTCGTTGGCGTCGTCGCAGACGTACATCGAGGTGACGGCGGGCCAGCAGCGGGCGGCGGTGCGGTCGAACCGGACCAATCGCACGTTGGCGGCGTTGGTGGCGGGTCGCGGGAGCGCTGAGCAGGGCTGAGGAGCCGCGGATGTCGGACTGAGGCCGTGGCCTCGTCGCATGGCTCATCACCGGCTTGATCGCGTGGGGGCGCGGCGCATCGCGGTAGGCGCCCGGTTGCTCGAGGGTGCAAGGGGACGGTGATTTTCGCCTCGTTCCTGGAGCTGAGCCAGGGGCGCGGACGAGATCGCCCTGTCCGGCACGGGCGACATCGAGACCGTCAAGACCGGGATGCGCGCCACCGCCGCCAAGTGTGCCGGCCCGCGTGCGAGGCGCCCATCCGGGCCCTCAACCTGGGAATCGCCGGCGATCCCGACCTTGCGGCGCAACACCAGGAGAAACCGACAAGGCCGCTCGACGAGGCCAGGAAGGAGCGGCTGCGCAGTCCGTAACGCGCCGATGACCCCTGGTCACCATGATTCGGGCCTGGGTGAACTCGCGGGCTAGAGTCGCCACCCATGGAGACGGCAGTCGCGCCGCCACGGCCATCACCGCCCTGGTGGAGGGGTCCTTCGGGACGGCCTGGTTCGGTCGGGGCCACCCGGCCCCGCTCGCCTGGTGGCCGCTCGTCGGTGCGTGGATGGTGGCTTCGTAGCGGACGCCGGGCCCTGGGGAGGATCCGGAAGGCAGCAGCATCTGATCGATGCTCTTCTCAATATGTCCATTTCATTTGGCAGGCGCCGTGAGTTCACTCCGGAGGGGGTCCGTGTCCCTACGCAAGGTCATGTCGTCGTTCGCCGCGTCCGCGTGCCTCGTGGCCGCGGCATTGTCCGTCGGCGTCGAGCCCGCGGTCGCGGTACCGACCACCACCGCCGTCTTCAACAATCCGCTCGGTACAGCCGCTGAGCAGGCGGCGATCCAGACGCGCCTCGTGGAGTTGATCGACGGCGCGCCGGCGGGCTCCCGCATCAGGATGTCGATGTTCTACGCGTCCGACCCCACCGTGCCCAACGCCTTGATCGCGGCGAAGAACCGGGGGGTCAACGTTCAGCTCATCTTCAACGACAACGACCCCGCCAAGGCGCCGTACGCCTCCCTGGTGACGGCGCTCGGCACCGACCTCAGCGCGCCGTCGTGGATTCTGTTCTGTCCGCCGGGTCGCGGTTGCGTCGGCGACCGGGTGCTGAGCAAGGTCGGGTCGATCAACCACGACAAGTTCTTCCTGTTCTCCAGCACCCAAGGAGCCTCCAACGTGGTGGTCCAGTCGACGGCCAACCTGCACAGCGGTCGGGACGGACTCGGCGGGTGGAACTCGGCGCTGGTACTGGTGGGAAACACCGACATCTACAACGCCTACAGCGGCTACTTCGACGATCTCAAGGCTCGGGGCGTCAACAACAACACCTACGACACCGGCCGGCCCGCGGTGACCTCTGGCAACGCGAAGGTCCATTTCTATCCGCGGCAGGAAAGCAACGGACAGCCGTACGACGACGCGAGCGAAGACACGATCATGACGGCGCTCAACAACGTCTCCTGCTTCGGCAACTCCGTCGTGGGCACGCAGGACGGCACCCACCGCACCGTCATCCGGGTCAACCAGGCGATTTTCAGCCGCACCTACATCGCCTCGAAGCTGTGGGAGTTGGACAACGCGGGCTGCTACGTCGAGGTGGTGCAGCGGTACGACCAGAACAGCAGATCCGAAGCCGGCGCCATGAAGAACCTCCTCGCCGCCACGAGCAGCCCCTACGGCGGGCCGGTCGTCAAGTACTACTGCATCGGCGACAGCGTCTGGACGCACAGCAAGTACCTCCAGGTCGAGGGCAACTACTACGGCGGCGCGGACCGGACCATCACCTGGGTGGGCAGTCACAACTTCAGCTACAACTCGCTGCGTCAGTCCGACGAGACCCTGCTGCAGCTCGAGGACTCCACCGTGTTCGACGCCTTCCGCACCAACTTCCGCACGGTCCGCGACGCCGCGGGGATCAGGTCCGTCGCCAACGGCGGTACGGCGACCTGCTGAATGCCGAGTACGCCCAGGTGCTCCAAAACGTCGGTGCGGGCAGAGGTGACGGCGGGGCAGAGCCACGTGGCGCCGCTGCCGCCGGAGGCTGACGATGCCGGCGGTCGCCTGCGGCTAATGGCAGGATCGCCGGGATGCGGGTGGGCGAGGCGCGGGCGGTGGCGGTCGACTGGGTAGGCGAGCGGCTGCGCCGTGACCCGGCGGTGCAAGGTGTGTTCTTCAGCGGGTCGACGGTGGGGTTGCCGGATGAGGCGGTGTTGCCGGCGTCGTATCGGCCGTCGCCTTGACGGACCGAACTTCGGCATTCGGGGTGAGCTCCGGTCCCCGGGCGTGATGCTGCATCTATGCGAGACGTAGCTGATGTACCGGTCGTGGGTGGCCCGGCCGATGGACGCACTGCGACCGTGGAACTCGACGACCACGGGAACCCACCGGCCGAGTTGCAACCCGGCGACATCGACGTCGTCGGCGACGGCCTGTACGTGCGACAGCCGGTCGTCGGCTCCGGACCGCCCTGGACCTACCAGTGGCGGCCGACCTCGTGACCCCAGGAACAGGCCACCACCCGGTAGGCCGCGCCCTCGCGGCCGCGTCCTTCACCGCCGACGTTGGGCTGCTGGTGCCTGCGTACCCGGCCAGTCTGTTGTTCCGATCTTTCTGACACTCGGGCCCGCTCCGATGGCAGGATCGCCGGGGTGCGGGTGGGTGCGGCGCGGGCGGTGGCGGTCGACTGGGTACGCGAGCAGGCGCGGCGGGATCCGGGGATCCAGGGCGCGTTCTTCAGCGGGTCGACGGTGGGGCTGCCGGATGAGGCGGTGTTGCCGGCGTCGTCGGATGTGGACGTGCTGCTGGTGCGGGACGAGCCGGGAGCCAAGTTCGGCAAGTTCCGCCATCGGGGGGTGCTGCTGGAGGTCACCCCCGTGACGTGGGAGGACCTGGGTTCGCCGGAGGACGTGCTGGGGTCGTGGGTGTTCGCGCCGTGTTTCCGTACGGACACGGTGATCGCGGATCCGACGGGCCGGTTGGCGGCGATCCGGGAGCGGGTGGCGGCGGGGTTCGCGGA
>NZ_QGGF01000538.1 GCF_003857015.1 Micromonospora globispora
GGGCGGCGCGGCCG
Source organism: Micromonospora globispora (assembly GCF_003857015.1). Classification (GTDB taxonomy): domain Bacteria; phylum Actinomycetota; class Actinomycetes; order Mycobacteriales; family Micromonosporaceae; genus Micromonospora; species Micromonospora globispora. The sequence continues at coordinate 15 of NZ_QGGF01000538.1, forward strand.
GTCGCAGGGGCCGAATGGTCGATCTGTCCTCGCCGTCCACCACCTGTCGAGTATCACCCATGCCTCCGCCGACGTCAGGCCCGGCCGTACGCTGGTGGCATGCCCCGGTACGAGTTCCGCTGCCGCGCCTGCGGCGACACCTTCGAGGTCAACCGGCCGATGGCCGAGGCCGGTGAGCCGGCGTCCTGCCCCCAGGGGCACGCCGACACGGTCAAGCTGCTCTCCACCGTCGCGGTCACCGGCCGAGGCGGCGCCGGGGCGGCGGGTGGCGCGCCTGCGCCCGCCGGCGGCGGCTGCTGCGGCGGTGCCTGCGGCTGCTGACGCCGCACCCTCGTCTTGCCCGTCGGTCCGCACCTTGCCCGGTGGCGACGTCGAATGGCACCTTGGGTCGGAATCTGCCCGGCCGTTCTCACGATGCGTGACGACGCGACCATAGGGCAGCATGATTCCGACGTCAGGGGGCGGAGGTTCGACGCATGTCGCTACGGTTCCACCTCCCGAGCGGATGGGTGACCTTCGTGTTCACCGACATCGAGGGCTCGACGCGCCTGGCCCAGTTGCTCGGTCCGGGCTACCGCCCGGTGCTGCGGGAACACCGCCGGCTGCTGCGCCGCACGCTGGCCGGCACGGACGGCGCGGAGCTGCTGACCGAGGGCGACTCGTTCTTCCTGGCCTTCCCGGACGCGGGCGCGGCGCTGACCGCCTGCCTCACCGCCCAACGGGCCCTGGCCAGCCACGACTGGCCGACCCCGGAGGCCGCGCCCCGGGTCCGGATGGGGCTGCACACCGGGTACGCCGAGCCCCGCGACGGCGAGTACGCCAGCCCCGAGGTGCACCGGGCCGCGCGGGTGGCTGCCGCCGCACACGGCGGGCAGGTGCTCTGCTCCGCCGCCACCGCGCGGCACGCCGACCCGCTGCCGGCCGGAGCGTCCCTGTTGGACCTCGGCCTGCACCGGTTGCGCGGCTTCGACGACCGGGAACGACTCTTCCAGCTCGTCGCGCCCGGTCTGGAGCGGCAGTTCCCGCGGCCGCGCACCGCCGACGCGGTGGCGCACAACCTGCCGACCCAGGTCACCTCGTTCGTCGGCCGGGAGGCCGAGCGGGCCGAGCTGAAGCGGCTGGTCGAGACGTACCGGCTGGTGACCCTGATCGGCGCGGGCGGCTCCGGCAAGACGCGGCTGGCGGTGGAGCTCGCCTCCGGCGTGGTGGAGGCCCATCCGGACGGGGTGTGGTTCGTCGACGTCGCCGCGGTGACCGACCCGGGGCTCGTCGCGTTCGAGATCGCCGCCGTGCTCGGGCTGCGTCCGGAGCCGGGCCGTCCGATGGTGGACACCCTGGTCGAGTACGCGGCCGCCCGCCGGATGCTGGTCGTGCTGGACACCTGCGACGCGCAGCCGGGCGCCTCGGCGGAGGTGATCTCCCGACTGCTGGCCGGCGGCCGGGGTGTGCGGGTGCTCGCCACCAGCCGGGAGTCGCTCGGCCTGCCCGGCGAGGTGGTGTGGCGGATCCCGCCGCTCTCCGTCGACCCGAGCCCCGACGGGGCGGAGAGCGACGCGGTGGCGCTGCTGCTGGACCGGACGGCGGCGGCCCGCGGCGGCCGCGCGCCGGACCCCGCGGAGCAGGCCGACCTGCGCCGGGTGGTGCAGCGGCTGGACGGGCTGCCGCTCGCCATCGAGTTGGCCGCGGCGCGACTGCGGGTGCTCTCGATCGGGCAGCTCGCCGAGCGCCTGGACGACATGCTCGGCACCCTGGACGCCGGCCGGGACGAGCCCGAGCCGCCGCCGGTCGAGGGCGGCTGGACGGGCAACCAGCAGGACACCGTGGATCTGATGGCCGCCGCGATCGGCATCAACCCGCCCACCTCGGCGACCCGGGCGGTGCACCGGTCGGCCAGCGAACGGCACCTCACCATGCAGGCGACGGTCACCTGGTCGTACCGGACGCTGGGGCCCCGCTCGGCCCGACTGCTGCGCTGGCTGGCGGTCTTCGCCGGACCGGTGGACCTGCCCACCGTCCAGTGGCTGCTCGACGACGACCCGCTCGACCCGCTCTCCGTGCTGGTGGACAAGTCGATGGTGCTGGCCGAACCGCACGCCTCGGGCAGCACCTACCGGATGCTCGACCCGATCCGGGCGTACGCGGCCCGGCGGCTGGTCGAGGCCGGCGAGGAGCAGACCGCCCGGGACCGGCACGTGGCCTGGTCCCGGCACGCGTTGGAACGCGCCCACCTCGGCCCGGACGGGCAACCGGTCACCCTCTCCCTGTACGCGCTGGACCCGCTCGCCGGGGAGCTGCGGGCCGCCCTGCGCTGGTGCGCCGGCCGGATCGAGCTGCCCGGCCGGCCCCGTCGCGAGCGCTGGCAGTGGCGCGGGGCGCCGATCGGCGGCTGACCTGCCGCTGAGCCGGAACCACCGGACGGGCCTGGCCGACCGCCGCTCCCACCGAACTACAGTGGGTCGCCGCAGCCCAGCCGGAGGAGTGTCGTGCGCGAGATCGACAAGGTGGCCTGGATCCGGATCGAGGACGGCCGCATCCTGAGCACCCGCTCCCGCGGCAAGGACGTCTGGTACCTACCCGGTGGCAAGCGGGAGGCCGGCGAGAGCGACCTGGACACCTTGATCCGGGAGATCACCGAGGAGCTGGGTGTGGTGGTGCTCCCGGCATCGGCCGTCCACGTCGGCACGTTCGCCGCGCAGGCCCACGGCCACGCCGCCGGCACGCTGGTGCGGATGACCTGCTACGCAGCCGACTACCAGGGGGAGCTGCGGCCGGAGAGCGAAATCGAGGAGCTGGCCTGGCTCGGTTACGCCGATCGGCACCGGGTGTCCCCGGTGGACCAGCTGATCTTCGACCATCTGCGCTCGACCGACGCCCTGCGGTGACCCGCGTCGGCGCTGTCCCGGTGCGCCCCGGGGCCGCACCAGCCCGGCGGTCGTTAGGGACCGGGTCACCGTTGACCCGTCAGGCCGCCACTCGCGCCCGGCGCTGCCGCACCGTCGCGGTGACGCCGGCGACCAGGGCGGTGAGCACCCCGATCAGTTGGATCGCCTGGCCGAGCGCCACCGCGCCGCCGGCCCGGCCGGTGAGGTTGCCCCAGCCGGTGGGGCTGATCGCCCAGCCGACCGCGACGAACACGCCCAGGAACGCGCCCACCCCCGGTGACCACCACCAGCAGCGGGTCAGGCCGACGAGGAGCGCGCCGGCAAGCAGGATGACGATCCCCGGCGGGATCGCGACGGGGAACTCAACCCCCGCCGCCCAGAGCACGCCGATGCCGATGGCGCCGACGACCAGTCCCAGGACGGTGATGGTGCGGGCGTTGTCTCTCATGGACCGAGGATCGGTCGGTACTGCGCCCCGGGGCGTCCCCGCCCGGGTGGCACCCGGGCTACGCCGACCGGCGAACCCGGGCGGGGACGCCCC
>NZ_QGGF01000539.1 GCF_003857015.1 Micromonospora globispora
GCCCGCGCCGGTGGGGCGGTGACGGTTCGGTGCCGCCGGTGTGGTGTGCCGCGTCGTCCCTGGACATCGTCAGCCCTCCGGTCACGGCGCCCGCGCGCCGTCATCCGGTGCAACGAGGTCGGCGGCGGTGGGGACGCTGTCGCGGGGACGTCAGAGGGACTGGCGGGGCAGTGGGAGCTGGCCGGGGCGGAGGTCGGTGGTGACCGGCACGCCGGCCGACCGTAACCCCTCGATCAGCGCGTTCTGCAGCAGATAGGAGTCGGGCAGCTGCCAGTGGGCCTGTTCCGGGGCGACCGCCCAGCGCACCGTCCCCTCGGGCAGCCGGGTGGGCGGCGCCGGGATCCACGATCCCGCCCCGTGTCGGACCACCTGGAGGCAGTGCTCCAGCTCGGGCCGGAGCGGGTCGCCGGGGCGGACCAGGAACATCCACCGACCCGTGGGGGTGACCAGGACCGGACCGCGTACCCCGGGACCGGCGGGGTGGGTGGCGATCGCGTCGAGGACGCGCCGGCCGAGGTCGGCCGGCACCTCCAGGACGTCGAAGGCGCGCCCGGTGGGGAGCAGGATGCCGTGCGGGCGGCTGCGCCACCAGGTGGCGACCCTCGCCGGGTCGGTGCTGGCCGCCTTCTCCCAGTCCTCCAGCGCCGGGTGGCAGCCGACGGTGGGACAGCCGGCCCGTCCGCAGACGAAGCGGCTGTTGGCGAGGCACGCGCCGGGGGTCACCTCCCAGCCGTGCGCGGCGTAGCGGATGGCGACCCGGCGCAGCCTGACCCGCTCCAGGGACGACAGGTGAGCGACGCGCGGTCCGACATTCCCCCACATGTGTCCCATCTCCTCCCGGCCGAACCGGACGCTCCCCACGTCGCACCGCCAATTCCGTCACCGCCGTAACCCATGGTCGTTGAGTGACGAAACGGCTGATGCAACTTGCACGAAAACTACGAGGACCGGACGTACAGCCGACGTACAGACTGTGCGACCAGGAGAAACGTGAGGGGCACACAGGTGACCACGGTCGCCGACCCCGAGGGGTCAGCCGGACGCGGCAGGGGGAGGGGATGCGGGAGATGGATGATTTACCCATAGGCCGACGGGTGGCGTACTGGCGCGGGCGACGCAAGATGTCCCAGCAGGTCTTCGCCGACCGGCTGGGCAAGTCCAAGAGCTGGGTGGACAAGGTCGAGCGGGGGGTCCGCCGGCTGGACAAGTTCTCCGTCCTGCACGAGATCGCCGACATCCTCCAGGTCGACGTGCAACTGCTGCTCGGCAAGGACCCGGAGCGGCGTACCGACACGCTCACCTGCATCGACCAGGTCGAGGTGGAGGAGATCCGGGCCGCCCTGGAGCGGTACGACTCGATGAGCGCCTACTTCGACGCGGCGCCGTACCCGCCGCCACTGAATGACCTGCGCAAGGCGGTCAACCACGCCTGGCTCACCTACCAGTACGGCCGCTACGGGATGCTGACCCGGGCGCTGCCGAAGCTGCTGCGCGACGCCCAGGCGGCCGACGCCGGCTACGGCGGCGACCAGGCCCGCGAGGCCGCCCACCTGCTCGGGCAGGTCTATCAGATCGCCTCCTCCGTGCTGCGCAAGCTCGGCGAGTGCGACCTGGCCTGGCTGGCCGCGGACCGTTCGATGGCGGTCGCCCAGCGGGCCGACGATCCGCTGCTGGCTGGCATCGCCACCACCCGCGTCTGCAACGCGCTGGTCGCCATGGGGCGGGCCCGGCCGGCGCTGGAATTGAACGTCAACATCGCCAACCGGCTCGCCCCCGGTGGCCGCAACGACGTCACCCCGGCGCGGCTCTCCGTCTACGGCATGCTGCTGCTCCAGGGCGCGATGGCCGCCGCCCGGATCGGTGACTCCGCCACCGTGGACGACCTGATCGGCGGCGCTCAGGAGGCCGCGACGCTGCTCGGCGGCGACCACAACCACTACTGGACCTCCTTCGGCCCGACGAACCTGCAGCTGCACCGGGCCGCCGCCGCGGTCGAGCTGGGTGACGGGGCCCGGGCGGTGGAGACCCACCACCGCATCTCCGAGGCGGCGTTCAATGCGCTGCTGCCGGAGCGACGGGCCCACCACCTGCTCGACATCGCGCGGGCCTTCGCCCAGCTCGGCGACGTGGCGAACGCGGGGGAGATGCTGCTGCGCGGCGACCGGCTGGCCCCGTCGGAGATCCGCTGCCGGCCGATCGCCCACGAGGTGATGGCCGACGTGCTGCGTCGCACACGAGGTGCGCCACCCGTGCCGATTGCGGAGTTGGCTGAGCACATGGGAGTCGGGGTATGAGCGTCGGATGAACGCTCCGCAGATCAGCGACGGGCGCCGTGAGGTGCTGTACGTCATCGCCTGTGGTTCGCCGCTGGCCCGGGAGGTCGGCCGGCTGGTCGAGCTGGCCCAGCAGGACGGCTGGGACGTCTGCGTGGTCACCACGCCGGACGGCGCGAAGTTCGTCGACCGGACGGCGCTGGCCCGGCAGACCGGTCATCCGGTCCGCACCAGCTACAAGAACGCGGGCGATCCCGACGTGCTGCCACCGGCGGACGCGATGCTCGTCTGCCCGGCGACGGTCAACACGATCAACAAGTGGGCGGTGGGGATCGCCGACACCCTCGCCCTGGGCCTGCTGATCGAGGGTCAGGGGCTCGGGCTGCCGATCGCGGCGGTGCCGTACACGAACGCGGCGATGGCCGCCCATCCGGCGTTCCGGGCCAACCTGGCGCGGCTTGACGAGTGGGGCGTACGGGTGGTCTTCGGTGACCACGTCGTCTCGCTGCACCCGCCCGGCGCCGGGGAGCGGCACGTGGACGCCTTCCCCTGGGGGATCGGGCTCGCCGCGCTACGCGGCACCCCGTACCCGGTCGCCCCGGTCGCCTGAGGGCGGCGGGGCTTCTTGGCGGCGCTTTCCGTGCTGACAGGGGTTGCGCCGAGCGACCGAGGCCCGGAGACCGGGCCCGCGCCGGTAAGCTGGCCCGCCGTGAGCACAACCGAATCCGGGCCGACGGTGGCCGACGTGGTGGTCGAGCTGGACCGCCGCTACCCGCCCGCCTGGGCCGAGGAGTGGGACCGGATCGGCTTGGTGCTCGGCGAGCCGGACGCTCCGGTACGCCGGGTCGCCTGCGTGGTCGACGTGGTGCCGGAGACGGTGGACGAGGCGCTCGCCGCCGGGGCGGACCTGATCGTGGCGCACCACCCGCTGCTGCTGCGCGGGGTCTCCTCGGTCGCCGCGACCACGTACAAGGGGCGGATCGTGCACCGGCTGATCAAGGCCGACGTCGCCCTGTACGTCGCGCACACCAACGCCGACGTGGCCGACCCCGGCGTGTCGGACGCCCTGGCGGCGCGGTTCGGGCTGACCGGGCTGCGCCCGCTGCACCGCCCGAAGCCCGGTTCGGCGGCCGACGGCGGCGGCCGGGGCATAGGCCGGATC
>NZ_QGGF01000188.1 GCF_003857015.1 Micromonospora globispora
CCTCCTCACGACCGGCGGGCGCACGGTCTGCCGCAAGACCTCGAAGGCCCGAAGAGTGGAGTGCTGACCCGCCAGCCGCTACCGGAGCCATCCTGCACCAGCAGGCTGACGGAACCCATTAGAAGAGTGTCGGAGTTCGGGAACCGTCGGCGCGGGAACGTGTCCGCGGCGGCGGTCGGCAGGTTCAGGTGGGTGTAACGAGTGCATTTGCCTGCCGGGGTTCAGTTGCCCGACTCGGCGAGTTTCAGGCAGGCCCCGCGCTTCCAGACGGCGACGAGGTTACGTGTGTCGCGGATGTCCTGGGTGGGGTCGCCGTTCACCAGTACCAGGTCGGCCCGCATGCCGGGCCGGATACGGCCGCGGTCGGTGAGTCGGAAGGCCCGGGCTGGTGCCGAGGTGGCGGCGACGAGCGCCTGGATCGGACTTAGGCCGGCTTCGACGAGCAATTCCAGCTCTGCGTGCAGCGTGGCACCGTACCCGAAGACGCCCAACGCGGCGGTGGGCAGGCCGGTGTCTGTGCCGGCGAGCACGGGGACGCCGGCCGCGGCCAGTTGGCGCAGCGCAGTAATGGCGGCGGCGTAGAGGTGGTTGCGGCTGGGATCGGCCGGTCTGATCGGGATCGGCGGCCTGCCCCGGTTGACCCGGTCAGCCAACCGGCGGTCGGCCTGCAGGTCCTCGTGTGGGCGGTGGCCGCACAGGCCGCGCAGGACGATCAGCGTCGGCACGACAAAGACGCCGTGGTCGGCGGCAAACTGGCCGAAGTCCTCGTCGACGCTGTCGCCAATGAACAGGTGCGCCAACCCGTCCACGCCAGCGGCGATGGCCTCCCGCGCCCGCGGCTCGGCGATCGTGTGCGCGACCGCGAGCACGCCCCGGGCGTGCGCGGCGTCCACCAGCGCCCGCACCGTGGCCAGGTCGAGCGGGCCGCCCTCGCGTACGTCGTAGACAATCTTGATGAAGTCGGCGCCCTCGTGTAGGCGCTCGTCCACCCACGCGTCCGCGACGGCCGGGCTGTGCACGGTCGGCAACGGGTGCCCAGCCAGTTTCTCCAGCATGTTCCCGGGCGCGGTGGCGCCGGTGCCGGCGGTTCGTAGGGCGGCGAGATGTGCCGGGTCGGCCTGCCTGAGCTGCAGCATGTGGGCGAGCGGTTCGCCACCGCTGAACATGTCCAGCGCCGTGGTGACGCCCGATTCGGCGAGTTGGCGCAGCGCCGCCTCGGGCTGCGGGGCCAGATGCACGTGTGCGTCGAAGAGCCCGGGCAGCAGCGTGCGACCCCGCCCGTCCACATCAGCTGATCCGGCAACCGCCGCAGTCACCCGGGTGATGACGCCGTCGTCGATCGCGACGTCCTGGTTCGGCAGCACGCGTTCACCGTCGAAGACCCGCACGCCGCTGATCCTCACCGAACCACCTGCCCGATCGCCTGGCGTAGCACCTCGGCCAGCGGGAGGACCCTATCCGAGTCCAGCCAGTAGCCGATGGCCACCCGCTCGGCAGCGCAGGCAGCGGCCGCGACCGCCCGAGGATGCAGGTCGAGGCGGACGTCGGTGCCGGTACGCTCCGCGATCGCCTCGGCCAGCAAGCGCTCGATCCCGGCCAGCGCGGTCAGGTACGCGCCCTGCAGCTCGGGGGCGCAGACGATGACCCGGATCTGGGCGATCCACTCCCGGCTCGGCGTCGCTTGCGCATGCTGCTCGACGAAGGCCGCGATGAGCGCCTCACCGAGCGGCTCGGCGGCGGGCCGGCCGCGCAGTGCCACGCCGATACCGGCGGCCCGGTCAATCGCGAGTGAGACGATCGCCTCCTCCTTGCTGGAGAAGTAGTTGGTGAACGTGCGCAACGACACGTCCACCGCGGCGGCGATGTCCTCCCGCCGGACGTTACCCGGTCCTCGCTCGACCGCCAGCCGCAGCGCAGCCCGCGCGAGTGCCTGCCGGGTTGTCAGCTTCTTCCTGGCCCGCAGCCCGGTCTCCACCGCCTCATCTGACTGCACGCCGCCACTGTACGCCCAAACTTGCCTGATGGGCAAACTTGCCTGTCGGGCAATGCCGACTTGGCGCGCGCCAGGACTGTGCGCCGGCAACCGTCGTCTTGTACCCATCCACGGCCGGTGGACCCAGCACCGCGCTCCGTCTCCGCTCCGTCCCGTAACCTCGGCTGAGACGCCAACGTCCGCTCATCGGCACGTCCGGACGGCAACCGGGCCAGCTCGGCGTGACGCTGCGTAGCGCGCGGATCGCGGTATGTGAGTGCGTTTCGGGGGACGCCCGCCGGTCCCGAATCCAGACCCGAAGGGCGTCGCGACTCGCGCCGGACGGAGACACCTGACAAAGTGAACCAATGCTGAATCAGGTGGCCGACGGCGTCTGGGTCCGGCAGAGCGAGTGGGTCTGGAGCAATGCCGTCGTGGTGCGCGGGGAGGATGGGTTGATCCTGGTCGATCCCGGCATCGACGGTTCCGATCTGAACCAGCTCGCCGATGACGTGGACCGGCTCGGCATTCCGGTGGTCGCCGGGTTCTCCACCCATCCCCACTGGGACCATCTGCTCTGGCATTCCCGGTTCGGCGACGTGCCGCGCTACGCCACCCCCGCCGGCGCCCACGCTGCCAGTCAAGCCCGGGAGCGGGCGCAGACGATGGCGGCGGAGAGCGCGTCGGGCATCCCTCTCGATCTGATCGGGCTCCTCTCCCCGCTGCCCGCGGACGGGGGACCCGTGCCGGGCGAGATCGTCGAGCATCAGGCGCACGCCATCGGCCACGCCGCGGTCCTCCTCGCGGACCGTGGCGTCCTGCTCGCCGGCGACATGCTCTCCGACGTCCTGATCCCGCTCCTCGACCCTCGCCGCCCCGATCAGGTAGGCGCCTACGAGACGGCACTCGACCGGCTGGGTGAGGCTGCCAGCCACATCGAAGTCCTGGTCCCCGGCCACGGGGCCGTTGCCGAGGGTCCCGAGGTGGCGGCCCGCCTCGCCGCCGATCATGCGTACATCGACGCGCTGCGGCGAGGAGAGGAACCGGTCGACGCGCGTCTGGGTCAAGACTGGCTCTCCGGCCCCCACCAGTCGAACCTGGAGCAGGCCCGACACTCATCCGGATGAACTTCGGCGTCATCGCGCTCATGCTCGCCACCCGGTGAGCCTCCGATCGGCGGCCACGAAGGCACCCTCTACTGACGACCCCTCATCGGCAGATCAGCTCGTTGTGGTCGCTACGTTCCGGAGGCCATGTAGGCGGCGAGGATGTAGTTGGGGTGCCGGTCGAGGTTCTTGCGGGCGCGGTCGTAGCGCATGGTCGTGTGCGGATCGGCGTGACGGGCGGCGATCTGCACGTCGCGCAGGCTCAGGCCAGCGTCGAGCATGGTGGTGACGAAGGTGTGGCGCAGCATGTGCGGGTGCATCCTCGGCATCCGGATCCCGGCGCT
>NZ_QGGF01000687.1 GCF_003857015.1 Micromonospora globispora
GAAGCCGCCGGTGCCGCCGCCGATGTCGAGCACGGTGAGCCGCTCGCCGGTCCGGCGGGCCAGCTCGTCCCGAAGCACCGCCCAGATGACGGCGGTGCGGGGGGTCAGCGTTCGAGTCTGCTCCACCACCCCGACCAGCCTGGTGACCCTCGGTGCCGGCGTCCCGCCCGGCGCGCACGGGGTGCTCGGCTTCAAGGTGCGCGTCCCGGACACCGACCGGGTGCTCAGCCACATCGAGTGGACCGGCGACCCGGAGCCGCTGCGCTGGCAGCCGGTGCCCACCCAGTACGAGCGGGCCCGGGCGGCCGGCGTCGCGGTCACCGTGGTCAGCCGCCCCGAGTACGGCGGCAGCGGCCTCACCCTGGCCGCGAACCGGGGCGGCGACTACCGGGGTGCCTCCGACGTCGACGCACTCGCCGGGCAGATGCTGGCCGCCCTGGCCGCCGGCACCGGACCCACCCTGGTCTCCGGCTACCACCCGGACCTGGACCGGCACGGTCACCTGAGCGGCGTCGACTCGGTGCCGTGGCGACTCGCCGCCGCCGAGGTGGACCGGCTGCTCGCCCGGCTGGTCGACGAACTGCCCCCGGACGCCGCGCTGCTGGTCACCGCCGACCACGGGCAGCTCAACGTGCCGCAGGCGCACCGCTTCGACCTCGACACCGACCCGCAGCTGCGGGCCGGGGTGCGGGTGGTCGCCGGCGAGCCCCGGGTCCGCTACCTGCACGTCGAGCCGGGTGCGGCCGCCGACGTGGTGGCCGCTTGGTCCGCGGTGCTGGGGGACGCCGCCCGGGTGATGGAGCGGGCCGAGGCGGTGGCCACCGGCTGGTTCGGGCCGGTGTCCGAGGAGCACCTGCGCCGGATCGGCGACGTGGTGGTGGCCTGCCGTGGCACGTACGCCGTGGTGGCCACCCGCTCGGAGAAGCCGATCGAGTCCCGGCTGGTGGCGTACCACGGGTCGGACACTGCGGCGGAGATGACCATCCCGCTGCTGGTCCTGCGGGGCTGACCCGCCCGGGTTGCCGGACGGGCGGCTCCCGGGGTGGTCGGACCCGGCTGCCTCCGGGTTGTCGGAGCGGGCGGCTAGCCTGCCGTCATGGGCCGCAGCCAGTCGTTGCCCCGGGGCGGTGATCCGCGCTTCGGGCCGGACGCCGACGACACCGGCTGCCCGATCCTGCACGTCGACATGGACGCCTTTTTCGCCTCGGTCGAGGTGCGCCGCAGGCCGGAGCTGCGCGGCCGGCCCGTGGTGGTCGGCGGCGTCGGGCCGCGCGGGGTGGTCAGCTCCGCCAGCTACGAGGCCCGGCGGTACGGCGTCCGCAGCGCCATGCCCACCGCGCGGGCGCGGGCGCTCTGCCCGCACGCGGTCTACCTCCCGCCGGACTTCAGCCAGTACACGGCCGCGTCCCGGGCGGTGATGCAGATCTTCCGGGACGTCACTCCGCTGGTCGAGCCGCTCTCCCTGGACGAGGCGTTCCTCGACGTGGCGGGCGCCCGCCGGCTCTTCGGCTCACCCGTGGAGATCGCCCGGCTGATCCGCCGCCGAGTCGCCGAGGAGCAGGAGCTGACCTGTTCGGTCGGGGTGGCGCCGAGCAAGTTCGTGGCCAAGCTCGGCTCGACCCGGGCCAAGCCCGACGGCCTGCTGGTGGTGCCGGCCGACCGGGTGCTCGACTTCCTGCACCCGCTCCCGGTAGCGGCGCTCTGGGGAGTGGGGGAGCGCTCCGCGGAAGGGCTGCGCCGGCTCGGCCTGAACACCGTCGGCGACCTCGCGGAGGCGCCCTTCGGCCTGCTCCGCCGGGCGGTCGGCGAGGCGGCGGCCGCCCACCTGCACGAGCTCGCCTGGGGGCGGGACCCCCGCTCGGTCACGCCGGAGCACGTGGAGAAGTCGATCGGCGCGGAGGTCACCTTCGACGTCGACGTCACCGACCCGCTGGAGATCCGCCGGGCCCTGCTCGCCCTCGCCGAGAAGGTCGGGGCCCGGCTACGCGCGGCCGGCCAGGTGGGCCGCACGATCTCGCTCAAGGTCCGGCTGGCCGACTTCCGCACCGTCAACCGGTCCCGCACCCTGCCGGTGCCGACCGACACCGCCCGGGAGATGTTCGACACGGCCTGGGCGCTCTGGACGGCCCTCGACCCGGGGGAGCCGGTCCGGCTGGTCGGTGTGCGGATGGAGGGGCTGGCCGCCGCCGAGGAGACGCCGCGCCAGCTCACCCTGGGTGCTCCCGAGCGTGGGTGGCGGGAGGCGGAGGCGGCCGTCGACGCCGCCGCTGCCCGATTCGGGCGGTCCGTCATAGGTCCGGCCAGTCTTCTCGGCAAGCGTGATCCGCGTCGAAATGAAAATCCGACCCGGCCGTAGGTCGTCCCGCTTTCCGACACGCGGGGGCCCTCGTAGACTTGCGGGTAAGCAGCCGGTTGGCTGCCACGGTCTGTCGGCCCGACCGGGCCGACCAACGTGACCGGGGAGGAGTGCCGTGCCGCTCTCGGAGCACGAGCAGCGGCTGTTCGAGCAGATCGAGCGGTCGCTTGCCGAGGACCCCAAATTCGCCTCGGCCGTGCGCGCCAGCGACCCGCGTTTCCACGCGCGGCGTCGCGTGCTCGTCGCTGCCGGCGTGGTCATTGCTGGTCTGGCCCTGTTGATCTACGGTGCCGTGATCAAGACGCCACTGCTGGCGGTGGCGGGTTTCGTCGTCATGCTGGCCTCGCTGGGCTACGCGGTGCAGTCGCACCGTCGGTCCCAGTCGCCGGACCTGCACGTGGTGGGCGGCACGACCAGCCGCCGTCGCCCCCGTGGTCGTACGGGCCGGCGGGGGTCGTTCCTCGACCGCATGGAGGACCGGTGGCGGCAGCGCCCGGAGGGGCACCGCTGACCACGTCCCGCCGCTGAGGCGGGTTGCCGCGACGGCGTGTCGCCGGAGTCGCTCCGGCGAGCGTGGTCGCATCGTCGCGCCCCCGCACGCCCTCCCCGATCCCGCCGCGCCGCGCCTCGCGCCGGACGAAGACCTGATCCACTCCACCACACCGACCCGGCGATGTCCGGGCTGCCGGGATGTCGCCATCGCCGGACCTCATCGTGATCTCGACCGCCCTGCCCGAGCGGAGCAGGGCGGTCCGTCCGTCCGCCGACGGGGGAGCGCCGGCGGACGGACGGACCGGGTCAGCGGGCCAGGCGGCCGGCCACCAGCCGACGCGGGTCCCACCGCAGCAGCCGTTGCCGCACCAGCCCGTTCGCGGTGACCAGGCGGGTCGACGTGTCGGCGGCCCTGGTCCGCCAGCGCAGCAGCACCGACGGCGGCAGCACGGCCGCCAGCAAACGGGTACGCCGGTCGGCCCGGCCGGCGAGCGTCGCGCGCACCCGGCGCAGCGCCGGGTGCAGCTCCTCGCCGGTGAGCGGGTCCCGGG
>NZ_QGGF01000543.1 GCF_003857015.1 Micromonospora globispora
GGATGCCGGCGTCGGGGGTGGCGGGGGCCCGTCCGGCGGTGCCGCCCCGGGCAGGGGCGGACGGGCAGCGTCCTCGGTCATGCCTCGATCCTGCTGCCCCGGCCGCCCGAGCGTCCTCGGGACCCGACCCTGACCTCACCCTGAGATCCCGGCCGCCCGAATGTCGGGGGCGTCCCCGTGGTCCGGGGCGGTCCAACCGTGTGACGATCGAACCGGCGCCGGCCGGACCGGGCCACACCGTCGTCCCCTGACCCGGGAGCCTCCGATCAGCAGCACCGTAACTCCGCATCCGCCCCGCCTCTACCGGGCCCCCGAGCACCGGTTGGCCGCCGGGGTGGCCGCCGGCATCGCCGAGCACCTCGGCATCTCGGTGGTCCGGGTGCGGGTGGCCTTCATGGTGCTGCTCGGGCTGAGCGGCCTCGGCCTGCTGCTCTACGCAGCCTTCTGGGCTGTGGTCCCGCTGCGCCCGGGCGACACCGTCCCGCCCCGCCGGGACCTCGCCCAGCTCCTGCCGTTCGTGGCGATCGGGCTGGGCGTGCTGCTGACCCAGGTTATGGTCTTCGATTCGGTGGGCGCGGCCGGCACCGCCGGCTGGCTGGTTGCGATCATCGCGGTCGGTACCGGGGTGATCTGGCACCAGTCCGCCCCGGAGCGCCGCCGCCAGTGGGGCGAGTCGATGCCGGTGCCGTGGCTCGGCGCCGTGGTGGAGGAGAGCGACCGGCGGGCCTTCGTGCTCCGCTTCATCGGTGGCGGGGTGCTCGTCGCCGTCGGCATCATCGGCGTCGCGGCGGTCTACTCGCCGGCGCAGAACTTCGACGCCGTGCTCAACGGCGTGATCTTCGCGCTGGTCGGGCTGGCCGGGGTCGGCGTGGTGGCCGCGCCGGTGCTCTGGCGGACCTGGAACCAGCTCCGTTCGGAGCGCGAAGGCCGCATCCGGGAGCAGGAACGCGCCGAGCTGGCCGCGATGGTGCACGACCAGGTGCTGCACACCCTGGCCCTGATCCAGCGCAACGCCACCGACGTCAAGACCGTGCAGCGGCTGGCCCGCGGGCAGGAGCGGTCGCTGCGGAACTGGCTCTACAAGCCGACCGCCTCGCCGGCCGAGCGCTTCGCCGCGGCGCTGGAGCAGGCCGCGGCCGAGGTGGAGGACACCTTCGCCATCACCGTCGAGGCGGTGGTGGTCGGCGACCGGGAGACCGACGAGCGGGTCGGCGCGCTGGTCGCCGCCGCCCGGGAGGCGCTGGTGAACGCGGCCCGGCACGCCGAGGTGCGGACCGTTTCGCTCTACGCCGAGGTGGAACCGGAACAGGTCAGCGTCTTCGTACGGGACCGGGGCAAGGGCTTCGACCCGGATACCGTGGAGGATCACCGACACGGCGTTCGAGGATCGATCATCGGGCGGATGAAGCGGCACGGCGGCCGGGCGGAGATCCGGTCCGGGCCGGGGGAGGGGACCGAGGTCCGGCTGATGCTGCCGATCACCGGCACGGGCTCCACAGCGGAAAGGGACAGATGACCATGGCGGAGCAGTCGATGGGTCCGGTCGAGGGGGCGCAGCCCCGGGACGGGCGGCTGCGGGTGTTCCTCGTCGACGACCACGCCATGTTCCGGGCCGGGGTCCGCGCGGAGCTCGGCGGCCACGTCGAGGTGGTTGGCGAGGCGAGCACGGTGGCCGAGGCGGTCAGCCGGATCGCGGCGACCCAGCCCGACGTGGTGCTGCTGGACGTGCACATGCCGGACGGGGGCGGCCGGGCGGTGCTGGACGCGATGCGGCGTACCCACCCGCAGGTCCGGTTCCTGGCGCTGAGCGTGTCGGACGCGGCCGAGGACGTGATAGGGCTGATCCGGGCGGGTGCTCGCGGGTACGTCACGAAGACGATCTCGCCGGACGAGCTGACCGACGCCATCCGGCGGGTGGCCGACGGGGACGCCGTGTTCAGCCCCCGGCTGGCCGGGTTCGTGCTGGACGCGTTCGCGGCCCGGCCCGACGCGCCCGTCGCCGATCCCGAGCTGGACCAGCTCACCAACCGGGAGCGCGAGGTGCTCCGGCTGCTCGCCCGGGGGTACGCGTACAAGGAGATCGCCAAGGAGCTGTTCATCTCGATCAAGACGGTGGAGACGCACGTGTCGAACGTGCTCCGCAAGCTCCAGATGTCCAACCGGTACGAACTGTCGCGCTGGGCGGCCGACCGCCGCCTGGTGTGATTGATTCCTCCTCTCCCGTATCCAGGGCGAACGTGACGGCTGTCCCCGTTGGGGATGACAGGCGTCGATTCGACTGTCCATAATGCTCCGTCGCGTTCTCGTCCGCGGGTGGTGCGAAATCCCGCGGGAACGGCGACCTGTCGAGCCCGCGTGGCGCGGGTCCACCCCTGGGGAGAGGTGTACGAATCTGATGTTCCAGAAACGAGGACGACGCTGGGTGCGTACCGTCGCGGCGGTCGTCGCCGGTGGCGCGCTGGCGTTCGGCGCGAGCGGACCGGCGGTCGCCGAGGGGCCGGCCACCGGCGTGGCCCGAGCGGTTCCGGGCACCGGCGTCACGCTGCAGCTCAACGGCCGGAGCATGGGTACGTCGGCGCTGGCGCTGGAGACGAGGACCGGGACGGTGCCGGTCTTCTGCATCGACTTCCGCACGCCGGTGGCGCGCAACGGGGAGTACGTCGAGGGCACCTGGGGCGAGTCCGAGGTGAAGAACCTCGGCAAGGTGCAGTGGGTGCTCACCCACGGCTACCCGAACGCCGACCCGGCGTCCCTGCTGTCGAAGGCCGGTGCCGCCCTGCCACCGGGGCTGACCGGCCCGCGCCGGGACACCCTGCTCTACTTCGGTACCCAGACCGCCGTCTGGCAACTCAGCGACGGCGTACGGCTGGGTGACTGGCGGCCGGGGCTGGGCGCCGAGAACGAGTACGCGGTGATCAAGCGGATCCACGACTATCTGGTCGGGAACGCTACCGACCAGCCGGAGCCGAAGGCCGGCCTGACCATCGACCCGGCCACCGCGTCGGCGACGGCCGGCGCCAAGGCGGGCCCGTTCACGGTCAGCGGCCCGGCCGGCGAGATCGCGGTCAAGGCAGAGCACGGCAGCGCCGTCGACGCGGCCGGCCGGCCGGTGAGGACCACCACCAACGGCGGCCGGTTCTGGCTGACCCGGGACGGCGCCGGCGAGGTGACGGTGACAGTTTCGGCCCAGGACTCGGTCTCCTTCGGCCGGGTCTTCCTCTACTCCGGCGGCAAGGACGAGCACCAGAAGCTGATCCTCGGCGGCAGCACCGGCGCCACCGTGACGGCCCGGGCGGGCGCCACCTTCGCGACGGCCCCGGCCTCCCCGTCCGCCTCGCCGTCGCCGACCGTGCCGGCGGAGTCGCCGTCGCCGTCCGCCCCGGCGGAGAGCGCGT
>NZ_QGGF01000510.1 GCF_003857015.1 Micromonospora globispora
CGGAACCCCCGGTAGGCGAGGTCCCGCCGGGAGGGCGTACCGGTCATGGCGTCTCCATCCCTTGTCGCTGGGTGCCGGGAAGCATCGCGTACCCGAAGGTTTTTTGCAACGACGGCGAGGGACGCGACGGTGACCGGCTGGCAGCTCCGGGCGACACTGCTCCGGCCGGCCGATGCCGACGTCACCCCGGTGCTGCGCACCGTCGGCGCAGTCGCCTCCGGGCGGCACGACGCGCCGACGATCGGCGCGCACCGGGCGGACACCGGCGGCGCCGGGCACGGCCGGACCCTGGACGTGCCCCGGTACTCGCAGCGGCTGCACGGCGGCGCGGAGACCCGCTGGGGCGGCGGCGGGGACTCCTGGTGCAGCCCCACCTGCATCTCGATGGTGCTGGACTTCTGGGCCGCCGGGCCCGCGCCCGACCGGTACGCCTGGGTGACGCCGCCCGGCCCCCGACCGGTGGTGGTGCACGCCGCCCGGCACTGCTACGACCGGGCGTACGCGGGCGCCGGGAACTGGCCCTTCAACACCGCGTACGCCGGGCTGCACGGGGTGGACGCCTTCGTCACCCGGCTGCGCTCCCTCGTCGAGGCGGCGGAGTTCATCGCCGCCGGGGTGCCGCTGGTGCTGTCGGCCGCGTTCCGGTCCGGTCAAATGCCCGGGCTGGACTACGACACGCGGGGGCACCTGATGGTGCTGGTCGGCTTCACCGCCGGCGGTGACCCGGTGCTCAACGACCCGTACGCCCCGGACGACGACGCGGTCCGCCGGACCGTGGACCGGGACCGGTTCGAGGCGGCCTGGCAGGCCGGCAGCGGCGGCATGGCGTACGTCATCCGGCCGGCGTCGGTGCCGCTGCCGCCGCCTCCCGCCCAGGCAAACTGGTGATCGGCTGATCAGCGGTCGGCGGGCCAGACGGCCAGTCCGCCGGCCGTGCGCAGGCAGACCAGCGCCCCGGGCCCGACCGCGCAGTCGTCCCACGAGCCGGGAAGCACCGCCCGCACCCGGGCTTCCCCGGCCCGGACGTCCAGGTCGGCGACGAGGGTCCGGTCCCCGGACAGCCGGCGGAGTCCGAGCAGCCGGGGCTGGTACCGGTCCCCGCCGCTCAGCCGCCACCGGCCCAGCCGGGCGACGACGCCGCCGGTACCCGGGTCGAGCATCGCGAGCTCCAGCTCCAGCCCGACGGCCGGGGCGGCGGCGAGCAGCCGATCGCCGACCGGGCTGACCCCGAGCCACCGATCGTCCCGCCACAGCAGGCGCCCGGTGGCCGGGTCGATGGCCCGCACGCCCACGGCGACCTGGTCGCGCTGGCAGACCACCCCGGCGCAGTCCGCGAACCAGGCCGCGGCCCGCGGCTCCACCGGGACGCTCCAGCGCCGGTCCAGCCGGTCCAGGCCGTACGCGGTGACGGTGCCCGGCGCGCCGTCGACCAGCAGCAGGTCGCCGACGACCTGGGTGAACCGGTACGACACCCGGTCCGCGGCCGGCGGCACCCGGCCGGCGCGGAGCAGCACCCCGGAGCCGGCGTCGTGGATCTCCACCCGACCGGCGGCGGTGACCAGCACGATCTCGGCCACCCCCCGGTCGCCGACCCGGTAGGCGACTCCGTTGCCGGGCAGCGGCAGCGACCAGCGGGGCCTGCCGGAGACCGGATCGACCGACCGGATCGTGCCCGTCCCGTCGGCGCGGGGCGTCTCGAAGAGCACGGTGCCGGACTGGGTCGGGACCGGGTAGCCCGGCTGGCGCCAGCGCACCGCCCCGGTGTCGACGTCCAGCGCGGTGGAGATCGTGTCGCCGGCACCGGCGGGGCTGCTCGTCACCAGCAGCGCGCCGGCCACGGTGCTGAGCCCGAGCACGTGGTCCCCGGCCGGGAGGGTGAACCGCCACAGCGGCTCGCCACCGGGCAGCCGGTGTCCGGTCACCAGCCGACCCCCGCTGCCGACGGTGCCCGGACCGTCGGCGACGACGAGCCGGTCGGCCACCAGCAGGAAGGTGGCGCCCTGCGGGGCGGGCACCGCCACCTGCCGCTCCCGGGTCGGCCCCGCCGCGGAGCCGGCCAGGGTCAGCAGGACGGCCACGACCAGGGCGGCGGCGCGCATCGCCCGACCCGGCGGCCGACCCGGATCGGACGGCGGGTCGAGCTCCTCGCCGTGGCGCATCTCCCCCAGCTCGATCACCGGGCTCACGGCAGCCGCCACAGCCCGAAGCCGCCGGCGACCCGGCGGCAGATCAGCACATGCCCGCGGGTGCGGCAGTTCCCGAGAACGTCCGGCAACGCGTCACGCACCTGGGCCCGCCCGGTCGACACGTCCAGCTCGGCGACGAGCAGCCGACCGTCCCCGCGCCGCCGGACCCCGATCAGCGGGTCCGCCGGATCGTCCCCGCCCGCCAGCTCCCAGGCCCCGAGGTCGGCCAGGAGTCGGCCGGTCGCCGCCTCCACCACCGCGTACCGCGCGCCGACGGCGTCGGCCGAGCTCACCAGGAGCCGGCCGCCGACCTCCCGCAGCACCGCCTGCCAGCGGGGGTCGGTCCACCGGGTGGCGCCGGTCGCCGGGTCGAGCGCCCACATCCCGCCGGTCTGCCGATACGCGCAGAGCAGCAGGCCACACCGGTCGACGTAGCCCACCAGGGAGAGCCGCGCCGTCCAGCGCCGGTCCAGCCGGTCCAGGTCGTACCCGGTGATGGTGCCGTCGCCGTTGCGGATCACCAGCAGCAGGTCGCCGACGACCTGGGTGCGCTGCCAGGTGGGCAGCTCGCCGGGGCGGATGTTGCGGGCGACCAGCCGGGCGCCCGAGGCGGCGTCGCGCACCTCCACGTCCCCGGAGGCCGGGGCCAGCACGATCCGGTCGATCCCGTCCGGCCCGGCGTTGAGGCTCAGGCCCTCCTGCGGCGTCGGCACCGACCACAGTGTCCGACCGGTCGGCGGATCCACCCGACGGATCGCGGTCACCCCTTCCTGGCCGAGGCTCTCAATGAGCACGACGTCGCCCGCCGGGACGGCGACCCCGGCCTGCTGCCAGCCCGGCCGGCCGGTGCCGGCATCCACGGCGGACGTCCGGTACGGACCGCTGTCGCCGCCGACCGGCCCGATGAGCAGCACCGTCCCCGCCCGCTCCAGCAGTCCGACCACCGCGCCGTCGCCCGGCAGCGAGGTACGCCACAGCTCGGGCGGTGGACCGGTCTCCGGCACCCGGTACGCGACGAGCTGCCGGCCCTCGTTCCCACCCGGGACCGCCGGCTCCACCACGTAGAGCCGGTCACCGGTCAGGAACGCCTCCGCGCCCGGCCCGGCCGGTACGGCGGCCCAC
Source organism: Micromonospora globispora (assembly GCF_003857015.1). Lineage (GTDB taxonomy): Bacteria > Actinomycetota > Actinomycetes > Mycobacteriales > Micromonosporaceae > Micromonospora > Micromonospora globispora. Next base: position 3,309 of record NZ_QGGF01000510.1, read on the forward strand.
GGGCGCTCCGGCGCCGGCGCACCTCCGGCGGCCGTGAGCAGGGCGGCCACCAGCACCGCCAGGGACCGGTACGGCGCCG
>NZ_QGGF01000545.1 GCF_003857015.1 Micromonospora globispora
AGCCGGCGTCCCGGCTCCTCGTCATCGTCGAGAGTGGGCAGTCCGCCGCCGGGGAGCGGGGGGGCGGTCCTGGTGGGGGAAGCCGTCCGCCCCGACCCACCGTGCGCCTTACGCGGGGAGCAGGCTGGCGGCGGCGTACGGCGTGCTGACGTTTGGGTCGCGGTGCCCGCCCGGGGTCGGGTGCGGTGATTCGGGTCGGCCGGGGTCGTCCCGCGGTCGGCGTGGTGGCACATTCTGGTCGGCCATGTACCAATCCCGTTTTCTTCGAGGCGCGCCGGCCGCCGAGGTCCGGGGTGGGCGGCGGGGCGGCGCCTGTTGCGGAGGAAGTTGCCAGGAAGGTAGCCACGGGTTCCGGACCCCTCAAGGCGCGCGGAAGGGGGCTCGGGAGGGCACTTAAGACGGTGCTCAGGCGGGGCTCCCAGCGGTCGGTTCGTCCCGGTCCGGCCACCGGCGTCCCGAGCAGGGCCGACCTCGCATCGGACGGCCCGGACGTAACATTTTCGGCCACTGCGGCGCTGTTTATGCCGTTCAACGGCACAGGGAAAGTTAAGGCCCGGATAAGCCCGCCCTGCGGTCGTCCGATCGGAAAGATCCGCACTCCGCTCCGCCGCCGACCGGGTCGCCGTGCCGAGGCGAAAGTGGAATCACGAGCAGGGGCGTGACCGCCCTCCGTTGCGGGTATGCCGCCGGACCGCTGAAGCCGTGAGGGGAAGGCACCGCCATGCTCAGCAAAGAGGATCAGCGCAGGTTCGAACAAATCACCCGCCAGCTGCGGGAGAGCGACCCGCAGTTCTTCGCCCGGCTCGACCACCGGGCGCGGGCCCGCCGGGGCCGGTACCTGATGCTGCTGACGATCGTGCTGTGGGCCTCACTGCCGGCAATGACCGTGCTGGCCGGGCGGCTGGCCGGCGCGATCTGCGCCGTGGTGCTGATAGCAAACGCCGGACTCATGTGGCGCTTCCGGCGGCGCTGGCTATGAGCCCGCCAGGCGCGGTCACTCCGGTCGCGGTCGCTCCGGTCGCGATCACTCCGCCGCCGGTCGGGGTCGGCCGAGATCCCGGTACGCCCGGCGCAACCGTTCGAGCAGGCCGGGGCCACCGATGGCCGGCCCCGGTGGGCCGAGCTGACGCAGCAGCAGATCCGGTGCGGTCACCAGGGTCGGCGGCCGATCGGGCAGCGGCACCGGCGACACCCAGAACCGGTCCACCGCCTCGTCCAGCGGGGCCGGGGGCAGGCTGCCCAGCACCCGCGCCGCACCGGCGGCCGGCGAGCTCTCCATCGTGGACGGAGCACGGACACTGACCGGCGCCTCCGTCGTACCGGCGCCCCGCAGGGTGCGAAGTCGGCCGAGCAGCTCGTCCCGGCTGCGGCCCCGCCAGTGCAGCAACTGGAACGGGTCGGCGTCGAACGCCTCGGCGAGCAGGTAGAAGGTGGCCGCGAGGTGCTTGCACGGGACCGCGAAGTCCGGGCAGGAGCACCGCTGTGCCAGCTCGTCCACCGCCGCCGGGAAGAGCGGAGCGCCGGCCGAGGCGAAGAGCTCCTCCAGCTCGGCCGGGAGGTCCCCGGCGAGCAGCCGGGCGCTGAAGAACGCCTGCGCCGCCAGCTCCGCCTCGATCCGCCTCCACAACTCCGCCGGGAACGCCGCCAGCCCGATCCGCACCTGGTACGGCTCCGGCCGGGAACCCTGCACCGAGGCGGTGACCAGTCCCGGGGCGACGTCCAGGTGCAGCACCTGACCCCGGCGCGCGTACGCCCGGCCCCGGGTGAGCCGGGTGCCCAGCGCGAAGGACTCCAGCACCTCCAGGAACCGTCGCGACCACCACGACTGCCCGATCGCGCCCCGCGTGCTGCGGGCTCGCAGCCCGCCCTCGACCCGGCGGGGCGGACCGAACTCGGCGAACCGGCCGGTGGCCTCCGATCCCGGCGTGGTCACTCCACCACCGCCCCGGGCTCCAGCGCGAACAGCTCGCGCAGCGCGCCCGTGGAGAGCTCGGTGACCCACTGCTCACCGGTGCCCACCACCCGCTGCGCCAGGCTGCGCTTGTCGGCGATCATCGCGGCCACCTTCTCCTCCACCGTGCCGGCGCAGACGAACTTCCGTACCTGCACCCGGCGGCGCTGACCGATCCGGAACGCCCGGTCGGTGGCCTGGTCCTCGACCGCCGGGTTCCACCACCGGTCCACGTGCACCACGTGGTTCGCCGCGGTCAGCGTCAGGCCGGTGCCGCCGGCCTTCAACGAGAGGACGAAGAGCGGTGGGCCGTCCGCCGACTGGAAGCGGGTGACCATGGCGTCCCGGTCGGCCTTGCCGACCCCGCCGTGCAGGAAGAGCACCTCCCGGCCGAGGCGGGCCGACAGATGCCCGCGCAGCATGCCGCCGAACTCGGCGTACTGGGTGAAGAGCAGCGCCTTCTCCCCCGCCGCGAGGACCTCGTCGACGATCTCCTCCAGCCGCTCCAGCTTGCCGGAGCGCCCGGGCAGCGCCGAACCGTCCCGCAGCAGCTGCGCCGGGTGGTTGCAGACCTGCTTCAGCCGGGTCATGGTGGCCAGCACCAGGCCACGGCGCTCGATCCCGTCGCTCGACTCGATCTTCGCCATCATGTCGTCGACCACCGCCCGATAGAGGGCCGCCTGCTCGGCGGTGAGGTTGCAGAGCACCTCCATCTCCAGCTTCTCCGGCAGGTCGGAGATGATCGACGAGTCGGTCTTGAGCCGGCGGAGCACGAACGGGCCGGTGATCCGGCGCAGCCGCCCGGCCACCTCGGCGTCGCCGTGCCGCTCGATCGGCTCGGCGAACTTCTTCTTGAACGTGGCCGCCGGGCCGAGCAGCCCTGGGTTGGCGAACTGCATGATCGACCAGAGGTCGGCGAGTCGGTTCTCCACCGGCGTACCGGTGACGGCGACCCGGTGCCGTGCGGGCAACGACCGGACCGCCTCGGCCTGCCGGGTCGACGCGTTCTTGATCGCCTGCGCCTCGTCCACCACCACCCGGTGCCAGTCGATCCCGGCCAGGTCAAACGCGTCCCGCGCGGCCACCGAGTAGGTGGTGAGGACCAGATCCGCGGCGTGCACCGCCGCCGCGAACTCCTCACCCCGCGCCCGCTCGGCCCCGTGGTGCACGTGCACCCGCAGCTCCGGCGCGAACCGGGCCGCCTCCCGCTGCCAGTTGCCAACCAGCGACATCGGACAGACCAGCAGGGTCGGCCCGGCCTCGGGCGGGTCCCCGGCCAGCAGGGCGAGCAGTTGCACCGTCTTGCCCAGCCCCATGTCGTCGGCGAGGATGCCGCCCAGCCCCAGCGACTGGAGGAACGCCAACCAGGCCAGCCCCCGCCGCTGGTACGGCCGCAGTGTGCCGTGGAAGCCCGGCGGCGGGTCGGCCGGGGT
>NZ_QGGF01000546.1 GCF_003857015.1 Micromonospora globispora
GTCCCCGGGTGGCCGCCGCCGGCCGATCGCTTGCCGGGCCGCTCGTCGGCGCCGCTCGCCGGCGGCGGCACGGTGCGCAGCCCGCTGGGGGTGAACTCGCGCAGCAGGATCTGCCCGATCCCTGCCGCCGGGATGGCCAGCAGCGCCCCCACCAGACCGGCCAGCTCGGCGGCGAGCAGCACGCTGACCAGGACAGTCAGCGGGTTGAGGCGGACCGCGCGGGACATGATGACGGGCTGCAGCAGGTGGTTCTCCACCTGCTGGTAGACGACGAAGAAGACCAGCACCACGATGCCCGCGGTGGGGGAGTGCAGGAACCCGGCACCGGCCGCGATGATCGCGCCCAGGGTCGCCCCGACCAGCGGGATCAGATCGGCGATGGCGACCAGCAGCGCGATCACCCCGGCGAACGGCACCTTGGTGACGACGAGCACCAGGAACGTCAGCCCGCCGCAGATCACGCTGATCAACAGGTTGCCGCTCAGGTAGCCGGTGATGGTGCGGGAGGCGTCCCGGCCGAGCCGGCGCAGCCGCCGGGCCGAGCCGTCCCCGACCAGGGCCAGCGTTGCGGCGATGATCTTCGGCGCCTCCAGCACCATCAGGTACGCCAGCACGATCACCGTGAGCAGCCCGGCGAGCGTCTGGAGCACGCCCCGGATCAGGCCCACCGCCGGTTGGCTCAGCTGGGTGCCGTACCGCTTGATCTGGTCGGCGTGGGCGCTGGCGTACTCCCGCAGCCGCAGTCGTTCCAACAGCTCAGCAAACGGCCCCCGCCCCGCCCGGGTTTCCCGCAGCAGCTCCGGTGCCCGGTCGGCGAACCGGCCCACCTCGTCGAGCAGCGGCAGCAGGATCACCGCGGCGAGCGCGGTGAGCAGGCCGAACGCGGCGAGGAAGACGAGCAGGGTGGCCAGCGCCCGGTGCCGGACCAGTCGCCGCTCCAGCCCGTCCACGAGCGGCTTCAGGGCCACCGCGAAGAACGCCGCGATCAGCACCCAGACCAGCACCCGCCGGGTGGCCCAGATCAGCGCCAGCCCGAACATGGTGGCCAGCACGAGACCGATGACGATCATCGCCCGGCGGGCGACGGACCGGTCCTCGGCGTTGCTCATCCGGCGCGGCTACCCGACCGGGCCGGGCGGAAACGTGCGCGGCGGGCGGAACTGCCCAGGTCAGCGCTCGGCGAGCGTGGCGTCGGTGGTCGGTTGGGCGCCGGAGACGAAGGCGTCGAGGGACGGGCCGTGCAGTACGGCGCCGGGGAGCGGATCGGCGGCCACCCGGGCGGCCAGTCGGCGTACCGGCAGCCGGCCGGGTCGAAGGCCGGCGGCGAGCACCAGGTTGCCGTACCGGCGGCCGCGCAGCATCCGCCGGTCGGCGACCAGGCAGACGTCGGCGAAGACCGTGCGCAGGGTGGCCACCTGGGCCCGGGAGAAGGCCAGCGGGGGCAGGTCGGTGACGTTGACCAGATAGACGCCGTCCGGGCGCAGCGTCCGGGCCACCTCGGCGGCGAACTCGACGCTGGTCACGTGCCGGGGCATCCGGGCCGCCCGGTAGATGTCGGCGAGCACCACGTCGTACCGGGCGGGCGGGGCGGCGGTCACCGCGTCCCGGGCGTCGGCAATCTGGACGGCGACCTCCGGCGGCAGGGGCGGCAGCTCGCGGCGGACCAGCTCGACGACGGCCGGCTCCCGCTCGACGACAAGCTGCGCCGACCCGCGTCGGGTGGCGGCCAGCCAGCGCGGCAGGGTGAGCGCGCCGCCGCCGAGGTGCAGGGCATCCAGCGGCCGGCCCCGCGGCGCGGCCAGGTCGACCACCGCCGCCATCCGGCGGACGTACTCGAAGTGCAGGTGGCGCGGGTCCGCCACGTCCACGTAGGACTGCTCGACGCCGGCCGCGAGCAGCGTACGCCCGGTCCGGCGGACCGGATCGACGACCAGCCTCAGGTCGTCGGCGGCGCTCCCCATGGCCGGAAACGCTAGCCGAACCGGTCGGTGGACGGCCGGTCGGGCCGGCGGGCGACGCGCCCGCCGGCCCCGGCTGCCTCAGCCGTAGTTCATCCCGGCCCCGGCCTCGTCGATGGCGTCGTCGACCCGATGGGCCAGGTCGACGTCCTGGGCCGACACGCCCTCAACCTGCTGGGTCCGCACGGTGATCACGGCGCTGTCCGGGTCCGGCCGGCCGATCTGCGGGCCACGGCCGATCTCCGTGCGGAGCCGGTCGAGCCGGTCGAGCACCCGGTCCAGGTTCCCCGACGGCAGCTCGATCGTGCGGACCAGCGACTGCCGGTCGCTCGACCAGTACGGCAACCCGGACAGCGCGTCGCGCAGCTCCTGATCGGTGAGGGGCGCGACGGCCGAGGTCGGACCCACCACGCCACCGCCGGGCTCCGGCGGTGCGAGCAGGTCCCGCAACCCGTCCGGTACGCGCAGCGACTCGACCAGGTCACCGTCCTGCTCGGCGAGCGCGGCCAGGGTCGCCTCGGCCTGGTACCGGGCCTGCTCCGGGGTACGGCCGCTGATCCGGGCCACCTCGGCGAGGAACCCCGCCAGGTCCTGATGCCGCTCGATGCCGTCGACCGGTACGACGTCGTGCAGCGACAGCGGTACCGCTCGCAGCAGCCGTTCCCGCTCCTGCTCCTCCAACGCCCACGCCAGCGCCAGCACGGTGGCCTCGGCCGCCACCTTGGCGGTGCGGAAGTCGACCCCGGCCCGGCGGCTCACGTCACCGACCAGTTCCTGGTAGCCCACGGGGGCCACCTCCGGCGCGCCCATCCCGGGCTGGGGCAGCGGCCGACCGGGCTGCGCCACCGCAGCCGGCGGCGGGGCGGGGCCACCTCGGTGGATGTTCGGCTTGCGCCGTCCGGCGGGCGGCGGACCCTGCCGCTGGCCCTGGTCCAGGGAGGTGATCTGTTTGGACGCGCTCAGGCTCGCGCGGACCTCACTCGGACGGCGCCCACGCTCCCGGGCCTCCCGCGCCAGGGTCCGGCGGCGCTGGTTGTCGCCCTCCATCTGCTTGCGCATCGTCGCACCTCGCTCCTCGTCGGTTCCGCTGCTTCCGACGGTCGCCTTCCCGTCACCGCCGGGAAGGAAACGGCCGGTGGGCCGGGTCCGGCGCAAGCGGCCGGGAGCTTCATTCGGCGGGGGTGAGGGGCCTTCACCCGGCGCGCCCCCATGATCGGGGTGGACCGGAAGACTTCCGATGCACGCGGAAGGGAAGGTCGTCATGAAGAGGATCGTCGAGATCGTCCCCGCTCGACCCGGCTGGTACGCCCGGTGGCGGCTGACCCCGGAGGCCACCCGCTGCTACCCGGTGACCCTGTGGGCGCTGGTCGAGGAGGCCGACGGCACCGCCCGCGAGGTGGTCGGCGTGGACTGTGTCGGGC
>NZ_QGGF01000050.1 GCF_003857015.1 Micromonospora globispora
GAGCCCGAACCGGTGCCCGCCGGCAGCCCGCCGGACCCCGGCCACGCGTTGGACCGGGCCGGCGGGGAAGGCGTGAAGGTGGTCATCGTGGACACCGGCTTCGACCCGGAGGCGGCCGTGCGCGGCCGACCGAACAGCCGGCGACCGAACCGGTCATCGCCGGGGTGCGGGCGATCCGCCTGGACTTCCGCCCCGACCGGCGGGACGACCTGCGCGACTACGACACCATCCGGACGTTGCGGCTGCTGCTCGACGGGGGAGCGGTACGGGTCGTCGACCCCTCCCGCCCGGACGAGCGCCGGACCGAGGTGGTCGAGGGCCTCGGTGCGGGTGCGGTGTCGCTGAACCACGTGGTGCACATCTGCGGCAACGGCGGCGGTTGCCCCGCGGTGGAGCCCGAACCGGTGCCCGCCGGCAGCCCGCCGGACCCCGGCCACGCGCTGGACCGGGCCGCCGGGGAAGGCGTGAAGGTGGTCATCGTGGACACCGGCTTCGACCCGGAGGCGGCCGTGCGCAGCCCGTGGCTCGCCGGGGTCACCGGCCAGCCCGACCCGGGCGTCGACACCGCGAACCACACCCTCGACGAGTACGCGGGCCACGGCACCTTCATCGCCGGCGTGGTACGCGGTGTCGCGCCCCGGGCCGAGGCCCACGTGTGCTCGGTGTTCCACTTCGGCGGCGGCGTCCTGGAGTCCGACCTCGTCCAGGCGCTCGACACGGTCCTGGACTGCCACCACCCGGACGTGATTAGCATGTCGGCCGGGACCTACACGTACGACGCATCGGGGCTGCTCACCTTCCAGGTGTTCCACGAGCGGCGGCTGCGCCACCACAAGGGAGTGGTCCTCGTCGTGGCGGCGGGCAACGACGCGGACCGCAAGCCGTTCTGGCCCGCGGCGGCGCCGTACACCGTGTCGGTGGGCGCCCTGGCGGCGACCGGGCGGGGCCGGGCCGGCTTCAGCAACTTCGGCGGCTGGGTGGACGTTTACGCGCCCGGCCAGGATCTCGTCAACGCCTTCCCGACGGGGACCTACACCTACCGGGAGCCGCCGTACGACAACCCGCCCCGGGTCGAGACGTTCCACGGCATGGCGCGGTGGAGCGGCACCTCGTTCAGCACCCCGGTGGTCGCCGGCCTGATCGCCGGGCGGATGTCGCGGACCGGCGAGAACGGTCGCGCGGCCGCGCGGTCGCTGCTGCGGAAGGCCCGCAGGCACGCGCAGCCCGGCGTCGGGGCGGTGTTGCGGCCCGAGTAGGAAAGGCGACACTCCGGCGGGGTATCTGAGCGGCGCTGGGCGCCTCCATTCCGGTAGCGAACGGAATTGGAGGCACCGCCATGCCGATGCTGCTCATCACCGGGTCCTTTCACGTCGTCGGCGCGGCGCCGGACGGCGACTCGGTCCGGTTCCAGCCCGCCGACCCGGCGCACTGGGACCGGGTGGACGGCCCGCACCGGGTGCGCCGCAACGCCTCGGGCGGCGCCCAGCTCCGCCTCGACGGCATCGACGCGCTGGAGACCCACTACACCGCCGGCCGCGTCCCCACGCACCAACCCCTCGACCTCGGCCGGGCGAGCGCCGCGGCCCTGCTGTCCGGCCTGGGCTTCCGGGCGGTGCGCCGGAACGAGCGGGAAACCGTCACCGACGCCACGCCCACCGAGATGATCGGCTACGTCTTCACCCGTGGGGCCGACGTGTACGGCCGGTGCGTCGCGCTGGCCGGCCGCGGAATCCCACCGACGGACCAGCCGAGCGGGGAGCGCGTGCACGTCACCGTTTCCATGCTCCGCCGTACGGTGAACTACCGGCAGCTCGCCCGCGGGCACGCGTACCCGACCTTCTACCGCAAGCTCTACGCGGACCTGCGCCAGGCGATGGCCCGGGCGGTGGTCGCCGCCCGGGCGGCGGGCGGACCACTGTGGCGGTCGGACCAGACCGCCAGCGGTGCGGCACTGCCGGCTGGTCTCGCCGACCTGGAAGGCGACGTCGTCGTGCTGCCGAAGCTCTTCCGGCGCCTGGCCGACTACTTCACGCTCAACGACGGCGATCCCTCGCTGAGCGGCTTCGTCGACTACCTGGACGCGCGCGACGACCGGATCACCCTGCTGCCCAGCGGCCAGTGGACCAGCCTCGACACCATCGTCGCGGTCGACGGCACCAAGATCCGCCTCACCCATCCGCCCGAGCAGCTCTTCTTCGACGAGCGCTGAGCGGAGGGAACCGTCATGGAGAACACCGTGCACATCGAGGCCGCGACCGAGCGGTACCGCCGCACGACCGCGCAGCGGACGGAAATCGAGCGCCGGCAGGCCACCGGGGTCACCCGGGTGGTCGCCACGGGGGAGCAGGTCGAGGCCCGGGTCCGGCGGCTGGCCCGCGCCGGCGCCGTCACGCCGGAGGCCATCCTGCGGGCGCTCCCGGAGGGCGAGCCCGTCGCCCGCGCGGCGCTGCTGGAACGCATCATCGCCGACACCAACGACCTGCAGGCGGTCAACTTCCTCTCCCGGGGCGCCCGGGCCGCCCGTACCGTCGGTCGGATCGCCGCGGACGTGCGGGGGCGCCGCATTCCGATCGGCACCGGTTTCCTCGTCGCGCCGGCCCTGCTGCTGACCAACAACCACGTCCTGCCCGACGAGCCGGCCGCCGACGCCGCGGTGCTCGAACTGAACTGCGAGGACGGCATCGACCACGAGGCCGGAAAGGTCGCCGGGTACCAGCTCGATCCGGGGGCGTTCTTCCTCACCGACGAGGAGCTCGACTACAGCCTCGTCGCCGTCGCGCCCGGCGCCGGTCGGCCACCCGGCGACGAGTTCGGCTGGAACCGGCTGGTCCACCAGCAGGGCAAGGCAGTCATCGGCGAGTGGCTGAACATCGTCGGGCACCCGCAGGGCCGGCTGAAGGAAGTCGCCCTGCGCAACAACGGGCTGGTCAACGAGCTGGACCACTTCCTGCACTACGCGACCGACACCGAGCCCGGGAACTCCGGCTCGCCGGTCTTCAACGACCAGTGGGAGGTGGTCGCCCTGCACCACTCGGGAATCCCGGCGACCGACGCCGAGGGCAACTGGCTCAAGGCCGACGGCAGCCGGTGGCGGCCGTCGGACGGCGACGACGCCGTCCACTGGATCGCCAACGAGGGGGTACGCGTCAGCGCGCTGCTCGGTCACCTCTTCGGTCGCCCCCTGACGCCCGTCCAGCGGGCCGTGCTCGACAGCCTCGGCCCGCAGGCGGTCCCGGCGGGCGTCCAGCCGGCCGCTCCGGCCGTCGCCGACTCCGCCGTCACCGGGCTCGTCGCCGCCGGACCCTCGGTCGCCGGGCTCGTCGCCGCCGGACCCTCCGTCGCCGGGCTCGCCGTCCCGGGGCCG
>NZ_QGGF01000258.1 GCF_003857015.1 Micromonospora globispora
CGCCGAGCCCGTCGACCGGCCCGCGCGGCAGTCCGGCGAGCAGCGGTACGGCCGGCAGCGCGCCGACGGAGACCTCGCTGGTCCGCACCGCGGTGTCGGTGCCGATGGCGAACCCGGGCCCGAGGAGGTAGGCGGCCGACCAGATGGTGGCGTTCGGCGCGTACGCCGCCGTCTCCGGCGGGCCGCTCGGCGGTGGCCGGCTGGCCGAGATCGGCCCGGTGCCCTGGCAGGTGGCCGGAGTGGCCACCGTGGTCATCGCCGCCGGCGCGCTGCTCAGTGCCGCCGCCACCAAGGTTCTGGCCCGCCCGGCCGGGGCCGAACCCGGCGCACGCCGCCCCGCAGCCCCTCGTCGCTGACCAGGACGCCCGGCGTAACCCGGCGGGCGATCTGGACCCCGGCGGCGCCCCGAGACGGCGAGGGGCGCCCCGGATGCTCCGGAGCGCCCCTGCGGCTGGTCGCCGATCAGGGTTCGGTCGGCAGGTTGAAGTTGCCCACCACGGCCAGGATGATCAGCACGATGCCGAGGCCGGCCCCGATGGCGCCGCAGATCAGACCGGCCTTGGCCTGACCGTCGTTGGTGGCCAGACCCTGTGCGGCCTTCTGCCGGCCGAGGTAGCCGGTGACGACCGCGGCGATGCCCACCGGGATGCCGAGGTACAGGCAGCAGATCAGCGGGATCGAGGCGATACCGAGGATCATCGATACCAGGCCGAGGGTGTTCTGCTGGCCCTGCGGCTGGGGGTAGCCGGCGTTCGGGTAGGTCGGCGCCGCGCCGTAGGGCTGCTGCGCGGCGTACGGGTCCTGGTACGGCGGCGGCTGCCCGTACGGCTGGCCCGAGGTGGGCTGGCCGTACGGCTGCCCGGAGGTCGGCTGGCCGTACGGCTGCCCGGAGGTCGGCTGGCCGTACGGCTGGCCCGACGTCGGCTGCTGCCCGTACTGCGGCGGCTGGGGCTGGGAGTACGGGTCCTGCGGCTGGCCGTACGGCTGGCCGGCCGGGGGCTGCTGACCGTACGGCGCCGCGGGCGGCGGGGCGTACGGGTCCTGGTACTGCGGGGAGGTCGGGTCCTGCGGCGGCTGCTGGCCGTACGGGTCCTGACCGGGGTAACCGGGCTGCATCGGAAGGGGCTCCTCAGACTGGGGGATCGGCTGTCAGTAGCTCGAGTTGTTGCCACCCATGATCGCGCCCACGCCGCCGAGGATGCAGCACAGGATGGAGATGGCCCAGCCGATGAGGCCGATGATGAGCGCCCACTTGGACCACTTCTTCGACTCGGCGGCCGCGGCCTGGGCACCCGCGTAGTCGCCCTGCTGCAGCAGCGGGTTCACCTTGGACGCGTTGATGATGGCCGGGATGGCCAGGGGCCAGAACAGGAAGATCGAGACGATCGACATCGTCATGTTGTTGTCGATCTGCGGCGGCTGCTGCTGCGGGTATCCGGGCTGCATGGGGCGGACTCCTCGTTCCATCGGCACCGCTGCGGCGCCGGTCGGTTGAAGGGTGCGGAGCCGGGCGTACGCCGGGCACCAAGCGACCGGCAGCGTATCGCGCCGGCGCCACCGTAGAGATCAACCGAAACGTCGCTGCCCGAGCGCCGGACGCCCCGACCTGACCGATAGGGTGGCCGCGTGACCGAGCCCGCGTCCGTCGCCCGCCTCGTCGTCCTCGTCTCCGGTTCCGGCAGCAATCTCCAGGCGCTGCTGGACGCCAGCGCCGGCCCCGCGTACGGGGCCCGGGTGGTCGCCGTGGGCGCCGACCGGGACGGCATCGCGGGCCTGGACCGGGCCGCGAAGGCCGGCGTGCCGACTTTCGTCGAGCGGCTCAAGGACCACCCCACCCGGGAGAACTGGGACCGGGCGTTGACCGCGCACGTCGCGGAGCACAAGCCGGACCTGGTGATCAGCGCCGGCTTCCTGAAGCTGGTCGGCCCGCACTTCCTGGCCGCCTTCGGCGACCGCTATCTCAACACCCACAACACCCTGCTGCCGGCCTTTCCCGGCATCCACGGCCCCCGGGACGCCCTCGCCTACGGCGTGAAGATCACCGGAGCCACCCTCTTCTTCGTCGACGCCGGGATGGACACCGGCCCGATCGTCGCCCAGGTCGCCGTGCCGGTGCGCGACGACGACGACGAGGAGACGCTCACCGAGCGCATCAAGGAGGCCGAGCGGCGCCAGCTCGTCGAGCAGGTCGGCCGGCTGGTCCGCGAAGGTTGGACGATCACCGGAAGAAAGGTCACGGTCCCGTGAGCGAGCGTCAGCGAGCGAACCATGGTTACGGCGTGGTGGTGCCTCATGCCGGCGCCGGGCGAAGCGAGGGGGCGGCATGAGCAGCACTCAGGACGAGCGTCGCCCGATTAGGCGGGCGCTGGTCAGCGTCTACGACAAGAGCGGTCTGGTCGAGCTGGCCCAGGCCCTGGACGGCGCCGGGGTGGAGATCATCTCGACCGGCAGCACCGCGTCGACCATCTCCGCGGCCGGCGTCCCGGTGACCCCGGTCGAGCAGGTGACCGGCTTCCCGGAGATCCTCGACGGCCGGGTGAAGACCCTGCATCCAAAGATCCATGGTGGTCTCCTCGCCGATCTGCGCAAGGACTCGCACGTCGCCCAGCTCGACGAGCACGGCATCGGCGGGATCGACCTGCTGGTGTCCAACCTCTACCCGTTCCAGGCCACGGTCGCCTCCGGCGCGTCGCAGGACGAGTGCGTCGAGCAGATCGACATCGGCGGCCCGGCGATGGTGCGGGCCGCCGCCAAGAACCACGCCTCCGTCGCGGTGGTGACCGATGTGTCCGCGTACCCGGCGCTGCTGGCCGCCCTCGGCGAGGGCGGGTTCACCCTGGCTCAGCGCCGGGTGCTCGCCGCCCGCGCGTTCGCCGCGATCGCCGAGTACGACGTGGCCGTCGCCGAGTGGTTCGCCCAGGAGCTCGCCCCGGCCGACGACTGGTGGCCGGAGTTCGCCGGCCTGACGCTGCGCCGCTCGGCGGTGCTGCGCTACGGCGAGAACCCGCACCAGGCGGCCGCCCTCTACACCGACCCGGCCAGCCCGGCCGGTCTGGCGCAGGCGGAGCAGCTGCACGGCAAGGAGATGTCGTACAACAACTACGTCGACGCGGACGCCGCCTGGCGGGCCGCGAACGACTTCGCCGACCAGCCGGCGGTGGCGATCATCAAGCACGCCAACCCGTGCGGCATCGCAGTCGGCGTGGACGTCGCCGAGGCGCACCGCAAGGCGCACGCCTGCGACCCGGTGTCCGCGTACGGCGGCGTGATCGCGGTGAACCGCCCGGTGAGCGTGGAGTTGGCCCGGCAGGTGGCGGAGATCTTCACCGAGGTGCTGGTGGCGCCCGGCTTCGACGAGGGCGCGGTCGAGATCCTCCAGGCGAAGAAGAACATCCGGCTGCTGCGTGCCCCGGCCTTCAACCCGCTGCCGGCCGAGTGGCGGCAGGTCACCGGCGGCGTCCTGGTCCAGCTGCGGGACCGGATCGACGCCGACGGGGACGACCCGGCGAACTGGCGGCTGGCCACCGGCGAGGCGGCCGACGAGGCCACCCTGCGCGACCTCGTCTTCGCCTGGCGGGCGGTCCGCGCGGTGAAGAGCAACGCGATCCTGCTGGCCAAGGAGGGCGCCACCGTCGGCGTCGGCATGGGCCAGGTCAACCGGGTCGACTCGGCGCAGCTCGCGGTCACCCGGGCCGGCGCGGACCGGGCCCGTGGCGCGGTCTGCGCCTCGGACGCGTTCTTCCCGTTCGCCGACGGGCCGAAGATCCTCATCGACGCGGGCGTCCGGGCGATCGTGCAGCCCGGTGGCTCGATCCGCGACGAGGAGGTCATCGCCGCGGCGAAGGAGGCCGGCGTGACCATGTATCTCACCGGCACCCGCCACTTCTTCCACTGATCTCGACCTCGACCGGGGAAGGGCGCGGCACCGGCCGCGTCGCTTCCCCGGCTGAGTCTCCACTGGGGAGCGGTCCGCGGGGTCCGGCGGTGACGACCGAAAGGACGATCATCGAGCCGTTGCCCATCAACAACCGTTGTTGCTAGCGTGGTTCGGTATCCCCCGATCGACCCTCCCCGTTCTCCTCGCGGCCCCGTCTCCGGCCCGCGGCCGGTCCGGCCGCCCGCCCGAGCGGCCTGCGACACCCTTCACTCCCGGCAGGACTGCCCATGCGCGTGCTGGACCGGCTGACCGCCGTCGCCGTCGCCATGGCGTTCGTCCTGGTCGGCCTGGGTGCCCCGGTCCGCGGGGAGACCCCGCTACCCGGCGCGGTGGTCACCGCCGCGCACCGGTCGATCGTCCACGACGCGCCGCCCGTCGTTCCTCCCGACGCGCGGCACGTCGACGCCCCGGTCACCACGCCAGAACCTGCCGCACCGCCGTCCGGTGACCCCCGGGCGCTCGTGGATCGCCTCGGGCACCGCGACGCTCCGCCGGACGCGCGGGCGGAGGCTCCTGGCGGACTGCGCGGTGACCACCGCGCCGGCGTCGGTCTTACCGACGGACCGGACGATCTCCTCCTCGACGTCGCGGTGCGGGTCGGCGGCACGCCGACCGCCGCCGTTACGTCGACCAGTTACCGGCAGCCGGCCGCGCCGCTGCCGCCCCGGGGCACCCTGCCCACCCGGGCCCCACCGGCCGCGCTCCGCTGACCCTTCCCGGTCGCCGCTTCCGGGCGCCTGACGTTCCGTCGATGCCCGCTGCCCGGACAGGTCGCTCTGGACAGTGCTCGTCTGATCACCACCACCCTGGGTCGCCATCCGCGATCCGTGGTTCCCCTCCCCGGGCCACCCGCCCGGGTCCACTGAATCCTGGAGGATTCGCATGTCGAAATCCCGCTGGCGCAAGCCGGCGATAATCGCGGGCGCGCTGGTGCTGACCGCCGCGCTCGGGGGCGTCGCGGCCACCAACCACGAGGTCCTCGAGGCCCTCGGCCTAGCCAAGGAGCCCGGCGCCGGCCTGCCCATGCAGCCGCGCGAACGCGCCGAGATGCTCGCCGGCGAGGACCCGGCGGAGGCCGGCGAGGAAGCCTTCGAGGCCCGCACCATCGCCGAGCAGTTCGCCCAGCCGCGGTACGCCCCGGGCATCGTCTCGCCCGGCGCCTACTCCGCCGCGTACAGCCAGCTCGGCTCGCTGTCGGTGACCAAGGGCAACTGGCGCGAGGTGACCAAGATCCGGTACGACGCGGACGACCCGCGCTACCGCGACTACGCCTCGAACTCCTCCGGCGGTGCCGGTGACGTGACCGGCCGGGTGACCGGCCTGGCGGCGGACAAGAGCGGCTACGTCTACGCGGCCGGCGCGGACGGCGGCGTCTGGCGCTCGTCCACCGGCGGCGGCAACTGGACGCCGATCGCCGACCAGCTGCCCACCCTCTCCAGCGGTGACCTGGTCCTCGCCTCCGACGGCTCGCTCTGGTACGCCACCGGCGAGGCCAACACCGGTGGCACCTCGTACGTCGGCGCCGGCGTCTACCGGCTCGGCAGCCCGAAGAGCAGCCAGTTCAGCAGCAGCGACCGGGTCGGCGGCTCGGAGCTGGAGAGCACCGTCATCAACAAGCTCCGGTTCTTCGACGGCAAGGTCTGGGCCGCCACCAACCGGGGTCTGTACTCGCACGCGATGAGCAGCACCTCCGGCTCCTGGAAGCTGGAGTTCGCGCCGAACCCGAGCTACCTGCCGGGCGGGGCGAACGCGGGCACGGCCAACGCGGCGTACAAGAACATCGTGAACGACGTGGCCGGCGACCCGCGCGACGCCAAGCACGTCGTCGTGGCGTCGGCTTGGCGTTCGGGTGACACCTACAACGGCTTCTACGAGACCGCCGACTACACCGCCGGCGGCTGGACGAAGGTCAACCCGACCGGTGCCATCCCGGCCGACGACATCGGTTACGTGACGTTCGCCTTCTCGGCCGACGGCGGCAAGCTGTACGCGATCAACCAGTCGCCGAGCTTGCTGAACAAGCCGACCGGCAACGTGAACAGCTACCTCGACGGCATCTACGTCTCCAACAACGGCTCGCCCTCGGGTCCGTGGAGCAAGATCGCTGACTCGCAGAAGCTGGGCAGCTCCGGTTCCGCGCTCAAGCAGACCGTGATCGGCAAGGGCTACGGGCCGGGCATCCAGGCCTGGTACAACCAGTTCCTGACGGTCGACCCGGCCAACCCGAACCACCTCTGGGCGGGCCTGGAGGAGGTTTACGAGAGCACCGACGCCGGTGCCACCTGGAAGACCATCGGCCCGTACTGGAACTTCTACTTCTCCTGCTGGAACATCAGCGACAGCAAGAACACCTGCCCGGACTCGACCCACCCGGACCAGCACTCGGTGGCGGTGGGCGATGGGTTCGTCTACGTCGGCAACGACGGTGGTGTCTACCGCCGGCCGATCAACGGCCAGACCAACAAGGACGGGCACGCCACCGACTGGAAGAGCCTGAACGACGGCTCGATGGACGCACTGCAGTACTACTCGGTCGCGGTCGGCAAGGACCCGGCCAAGGCCGGCACCGTGGTTTCCGGCGGTCTGCAGGACAACGGCGCCTCGATCCTGCGCCCCGGCGACACGGTGATGGGCTCGCACTTCGGCGGTGACGGCGGCGACGCGCAGGCCGACCCGGCCAACGGCTGCAAGCAGGTCCAGGAGTACACCAACCTGGCCATGCGGGTGACCGAGAACTGCAACGAGAACCCGGGCCCGGGCACGCTGGAGACCTCCACCTCGCGGGACATCCGGCCGTACACCTCGTCGCCGGGTGACGAGCCGGCCCGGTTCATCGCACCGTTCGCGCCGGACGACCACGACGCCAACGGCTGGGTCGCCGGTGGCCGGCACGTCTGGGTCAACACCAAGGGCTACTCCATCCAGGACGGCAAGGGCTGGACGAACGTCTTCGACCTGGGCGCGGGCCACACCGCCACGTCGGTCGCCGTCTCCGGCGGCACGGCGTACGTCGGCTGGTGCGGGCCGTGCAACAACGACCACTTCGCCCGGGGCGTCGCGGTCGGCAAGGTGAACGACCCGGCCAGTTGGCACCAGCTGACCCTGTCGGCGGACTTCCCGAACCGGTTCGTGCAGGGCGTCGGGGTCGACCCCGCCAACCCGTCGCACGCGTTCCTGGCGATCAACGGGTTCTCCCGGCGGTTCACCGAGGGCCCGGGCGCCGGCTTCGGCCACGTCTACGAGACGACCGACGCGGGCGCGACCTGGAAGGACGTCTCGGCGAACCTGCCGGACGTGCCGGCCAGCTCGATCAAGGAGCTGTCCAACGGCGCTCTGGTGCTCGCCACTGACCTGGCCACGTTCTACCGCGCGCCCGGCGCGACCGACTGGCAGCGGCTCGGCACCGGCCTGCCGCTGACCGTCGGCATGGACGTCGAGTACAACGCGGTCGACAACTCGGTCTACGTGGCCACGCACGGCCGCGGCATCTGGGCGTTCGACCTCGCCCAGCTCTGATCCGAGGCGAATGCAGGAGGCCCCGTCCCCTTCCTCCGGGGGCGGGGCCTCCGTCGTCCGGGCCGATCCGTCGGAACGGGTCGCGCGGCCTCGCGTCGAAGAGGTACGTGCCGCCGCCGGGCGGCCGTCCACCGAAGACGGGGGCCGACGATGCGGGCCGCGGTCCGACCGTCGAGGCCGCCCTCGCCGACCTGGCCCGCCAGGTCTCCGCGGCAGGTCTCCGCGGGCCGGTGACCTGGACGGAGCTCTCCGCGGCCTCCCCGGACGGGCGGACCTCGACCTGGCTGCTCTCGGTCGGCGGCCGAGCGCGTCTCACCGCGCTCGTCGAGCACGCCACCGACGCCGAATTGACCGCGACCCCCGACGTTCCCTGCGCCTGACCCGCCGGACAGCGGTGACGCAGAGTGGCGAAAGGTGGGTAACCGGTCGCCACGGTTCGCTGGTCGTCCGTCGGGGGACCGGGAACGTGAGACGATCTGGACGTGACGGCGACGATCCTGGACGGCAAGGCGACCGCGGCGGAGATCAAGGACGAGCTGCGGGTGCGGGTCAAGGCACTGGCGGAGCGCGGCATCACCCCCGGGCTGGGCACGGTCCTGGTCGGCGCCGACCCCGGCTCGCAGGCGTACGTCAACGGCAAGCACCGCGACTGCGCCGAGGTGGGCATCGCCTCGATCCGGCGGGAACTGCCCGTTGACGCCACCCAGGGGCAGCTCGACGAGGTGCTCGCCGGCCTCAACGCCGACCCGGCCTGCCACGGCTACATCGTCCAGCTGCCGCTGCCGGCGCACCTGGACACCCAGCGGGCGCTGGAGATGATCGACCCGGACAAGGACGCCGACGGCCTGCACCCGGTCAACCTGGGCCGGCTGGTGCTCGGCTACGAGGGCCCGCTGCCCTGCACGCCGCGCGGGATCGTCGAGCTGCTCCGCCGGTACGACGTGGCGCTGCGCGGCGCCAAGGTCGCGCTGGTCGGCCGGGGCAACACGGTGGGCCGCCCGCTCGGCCTGCTGCTCACCCGGCGCAGCGAGAACGCCACCGTGACGCTGTGTCACACCGGCACCCTCGACCTGGCCGCACACACCCGGGCGGCCGACATCGTCATCGTGGCGGCCGGCGTGCCGGGCCTGCTCACCGCCGACATGATCACTCCGGGCGCGACGGTGGTGGACGTCGGCATCACCCGGGTGATCGGCCCGGACGGCAAGGGTCGCTACACCGGCGACGTTGACCCGGAGGTCGCCGAGGTGGCAGGCAAGCTCGTGCCGATGCCGGGCGGTGTCGGCCCGATGACCCGGGCCATGCTGCTGACCAACGTCGTCGAGCGCGCCGAGCGGCAGGACTGACCACCCAAGCACGTCATAACCGTCCGCCCCTGGCCTGATCGGTGCCAGGATGGCTGATACGGTCCGGAAAACCGACTGGTATCAGGGAGTGGGACGACCATGGGTAAGAAGGTCACTGTCGTCGGAGCCGGCTTCTACGGCTCCACCACCGCACAGCGCCTGGCCGAGTACGACGTCTTCGACACCGTCGTGATCACCGACATCGTGGAGGGCAAGCCGGCGGGTATCGCGCTGGACCTCAACCAGTCGCGTCCGGTGGAGGGCTTCGAGACCAAGGTCGTCGGCGTCACCACCGGCCCGAACGGCGAGGGTTACGAGGCGATCGAGGGCTCGGACGTGGTCGTGATCACCGCCGGCCTGCCGCGCAAGCCGGGCATGAGCCGGATGGACCTGCTGGAGACCAACGCCAAGATCGTCCGCCAGGTCGCCGAGAACGTCGCCAAGTACGCCCCGAACGCCGTCGTTCTCGTCGTCTCCAACCCGCTGGACGAGATGACCGCGCTGGCCCAGCTCGCCACCCAGTTCCCGAAGAACCGGGTCCTCGGCCAGGCCGGCATGCTGGACACCGCCCGGTTCACCAACTTCGTGGCCGAGGCGCTGAGCGTACCGGTGAAGTCCGTGAAGACGCTGACCCTCGGCTCGCACGGCGACACGATGGTCCCGGTGCCGTCCAAGAGCACCGTCAACGGCAAGCCGCTGCGTGACGTCATGCCGGCCGAGCAGATCGAGGAGCTCGTCGTCAAGACCCGCAACGGTGGCGCCGAGGTGGTCGCGCTGCTGAAGACCGGCTCGGCGTACTACGCCCCGTCGGCCGCCGCCGCCCGGATGGCCAAGGCCGTCGCGGAGGACTCCGGCGACGTCATGCCGGTCTGTGCCTGGGTCGACGGGCAGTACGGTATCTCCGGCGTCTACCTGGGCGTCGAGGCCGAGATCGGCGCCGAGGGCGTCAAGCGGGTCGTCGAGACCGACCTGGACGCCGACGAGCTGGCCGCCCTGAAGGAGGCCGCCGAGGCCGTCCGCGCCAAGCAGAGCGACATCTCCAACATGTGACACCCGCGCGAAGGGGCACACCGGTCCGCCGGTGTGCCCCTTCGCCGTTCCTACCCGAGCGGCACGAACGGGTCGCCCAGGTGGGGGTTGGCCAGGGTTGCCGGGCCGTGGGCGGTCAGGGCGGGTAGGAGGGCCATCCGGGACGCGCGGGCCGTTGGCGGGTCCTCCTCGTGGGCGTACGCCAGGCCGGGCTCGACCAGTTGGACGGCGTGCACCAGCAGGTCGCCGGTGACCAGCAGCCGGTCGTCGCCGGCGTCGACGAGCACCGACTGGTGACCGGGGGTGTGCCCGGGCGTGCTCAGCACGCGTACCGCCGGGGTGAGGGCGGTGTCGCCGTCGACCACCCGGAGCTGGCCGGCGGCGCGCAACGGCCCGACCAGCCGGGCCGGCAGCTCGGGGTGGAACAGTTCCAGCGCGTCCAGCTCGGCCTGCTGCACCAGGTGGTCCGCCTGGGTGAACAGGGAACCCGCCCAGCCGATGTGGTCGCTGTGCAGGTGGGTGAGCACCACCGTCCGGACGTCCGACGGGTCGATCCCGGCGGCGGCCAGCTCCTCCGGGAGTCGACCGGGTACCGGCGCCCAACTGGCGGCGGGCGAGTCCGCCGGCCCGATGCCGGCGTCGACCAGGGTGACCGGCCCGTCCCCGGCGCGCAGCGCGAAGCAGCGGAACGGCAGCCACCACCGGCCGTCCCGGGTGACGGTCGCCGGGTCCCGCGCGTCGGCGGCCCGCCAGTGCGCGGGCGTGGCGTCGGGGAACGCCTCCTCCCGGGGCTGGAAGAAGGGCCCCGCTCCGTCCACCAGTGCGGTGACCGTGATAGACCCGACCGTGTGAGTCAGCGGCATCCGGGAAGGATGTCACCGCGCCCCGTTGCGGGCGACCCCGTGGCAGGGGTGAGGCCGGCTGGGGAGCCCCGGTCAGTTTCCAGTACGCTCGTACTGCTTGAGCACGTGTCCCCCGAGAGGAGCGCCGGCCGATGGCGAAGATCAAGGTAAACAACCCGGTCGTGGAAATCGACGGCGACGAGATGACCCGGATCATCTGGAAGCAGATCCGGGAGCAGCTGATCCTGCCCTACCTCGACGTCGACCTGCACTACTACGACCTGTCGATCCAGCACCGTGACGAGACCGACGACCAGGTCACCGTCGACGCCGCCAACGCCATCAAGCAGCACGGCGTGGGTGTCAAGTGCGCCACCATCACCCCGGACGAGGCCCGGGTGGAGGAGTTCGGCCTGAAGAAGATGTGGCGGTCGCCGAACGGCACGATCCGGAACATCCTCGGCGGCGTCGTCTTCCGCGAGCCGATCATCATGTCCAACGTGCCGCGGCTCGTCCCCGGCTGGACCAAGCCGATCATCATCGGCCGGCACGCCCACGGCGACCAGTACAAGGCCACCGACTTCGTCGTCCCCGGCCCGGGCACGGTGACCATCACCTACACCCCGGCCGACGGCGGCGCCCCGATGGAGATGGAGGTCGCCAACTTCCCCGGCGGCGGCGTCGCCATGGGCATGTACAACTTCGACGACTCGATCCGGGACTTCGCCCGCGCCTCGATGCGCTACGGCCTCGACCGCGGTTACCCGGTCTACCTGTCGACCAAGAACACCATCCTCAAGGCGTACGACGGCCGGTTCAAGGACATCTTCGCCGAGGTCTTCGAGGCGGAGTTCAAGGACCAGTTCGCCGCTGCCGGCATCACCTACGAGCACCGGCTGATCGACGACATGGTCGCCGCCGCGCTCAAGTGGGAGGGTGGCTTCGTCTGGGCCTGCAAGAACTACGACGGTGACGTGCAGTCCGACACCGTCGCGCAGGGCTTCGGCTCGCTGGGCCTGATGACCTCCGTGCTGATGACCCCGGACGGCCGTACGGTCGAGGCCGAGGCGGCGCACGGCACCGTCACCCGGCACTACCGGCAGTACCAGAAGGGCGAGAAGACCTCGACCAACCCGATCGCGTCGATCTACGCCTGGACCCGCGGCCTGGCCCACCGGGGCAAGCTGGACAACACCCCGGCGGTCACCGAGTTCGCCAACACCCTGGAGCAGGTCATCGTGGCGACCGTCGAGGGCGGCCAGATGACCAAGGACCTCGCGCTGCTCATCTCGCGCGACGCCCCGTGGCTGACCACCGACGAGTTCATGAACGCGCTCGACGAGAACCTGGCCCGCAAGCTGTCCGTCTGATTTCGTCCCGCGTCACCGACCGAGCCCGCCGGCACCCGCCGGCGGGCTCCGTCGTACCCGGGCTCCGTCACCCGACCTGGTCCCGCCTCGTTGACCAGGGTGGACGCGATGCCAGTCTCGTCCAGGAAGGTTGACCGCGGTCGCCTCGCGGCATGAGTGCCGATCAGCCAGCCTTCCCGGCTGTCGCGCACAGCCAGCCGTCCCTTCCCTGCGGGGGGCCCTGTCCCGGGCCCCCCGCGCCCTGTCTCCCGGGTCCGGAGTCAGGCGGCGCGGAGCAGTTCGGCGGCGCGTTCCGGGGCGATGTCGTTGATGAAGACGCCCATCCCCGACTCGGATCCGGCGAGGTACTTCAACTTGTCCTTCGCGCGGCGGATGGTGAACAGCTGCAGGTGCAGGTGTCCCAGCTCCCGGTCGACGTGCACCGGCGCCTGGTGCCACGCCGCGATGTACGGCATGGGCAGGTCGAACAGCCCGTCGAAGCGGCGCAGCACGTCGAGGTAGAGCGGCCCGAAGGCGTCCCGCTCGGCGTCGGTCAGCGCGGGGATGTCTGGCACCGGCCGGTGCGGAGCCACGTGCACCTCGAACGGCCAGCGGGCGGCCGCCGGGACGTACGCCGTCCAGTGCTCGTTGCTGGCGACGATCCGCTCGCCGGCGGCGCGTTCGGCGGCGAGCACGTCGGCGTAGAGGTTGCCGCCGGTCCGCTCGGCGTGCCGGCGTGCGGCGGCGAGCATGGTGCGGGTCCGCGGCGTGACGAACGGGTACGCGTAGATCTGGCCGTGCGGGTGGTGCAGGGTCACCCCGATCTCCACGCCCCGGTTCTCGAACGGGAAGATCTGCTCGACCCCGGGCAGCTCGCCGAGGGCGGTGGTCCGGTCGGCGAGCGCGTCCAGCACGCTGCGCACCCGGCGCGGGGAGAGGCCGGCGAACGAGGCGTTGTGGTCGTCGGTGAAGCAGACCACCTCGCACCGGCCGCGGCCCGGGCGGACCGGGGTGAACGGGGTGATCTCGGCCGGCTCATCGGCGACCCGCTGGCTCAGCGAAGGGAAGCGGTTCTCGAAGACCGCGACGTCGTAGCCGGGGGCCGGGATCTCGGTGAGCCGGCTTGCGGTCGACGGGCAGAGCGGGCACTGGTCGGCGGGCGGCAGGAAGGTGCGGGTCTGCCGGTGCACCGCGACCGCCACCCACTCGTCGGTGAGCGGGTCGTAGCGGAGCTGGGAGGCCGGTGGCGGCGGGGGCAGCTCGCGCCGGTCGGGCTGGTCGCGGACTGCGTCGTCCCGCTCGTCGAAGTAGATCAGCTCGCGGCCGTCGGCCAGTTCGATCTGCGTACGCTTCACTCCGCCTCCTCCGTGGCCCGCCCCGCGCTCCGCACGATCATCAGCTCGTCCACCTTCTCGTCGAGTACCCGACGGGCCTCCGGGGGCAACCGGTCGTCGGTGATGAGCACGTTCGCGGCGTCCAGCCCGACGATCGAGGAGATGCCGACCGTGCCCCACTTGGTGTGGTCGGCGAGGACGACCAGCCGGTCGGCGGCCGCCACCAGGGCCCGGTCGGTGTCCGCCTCCATCAGGTTGGGCGTGGTGAAGCCGGCCCGTCCGCTGATCCCGTGTACGCCGAGGAAGAGCAGGTCCAGGTGGAGCGAGGCGATCGCCGACACGGCCAGCGGCCCGACCAGCGCGTCGGAGGGGGTACGGAGGCCGCCGGTGAGCACCACGGTCTGGTCCGGCCGACCGCCGACGTGCAGGATCTCGGCCACCGGCAGCGAGTTGGTCACCACCGTCAGCCCCGGTACGTCGACCAGGCGACGGGCCAGCTCGGCGGTGGTCGTACCGGCCGACAGGGCGATCGCGGCGCCGGGCTGGACGAGTTGCGCGGCCCGGGTGGCGATGGCCGCCTTCTCGGCGGACTGGCGGACCGACTTGGCCCGGAAGCCGGGCTCGTCGGTGGAGCTCGGGCCGGCGATCGTGGCCCCGCCGTGCACCTTGGCCAGCAGGCCCTGCTCGTGCAGCGTGTCGAGGTCCCGCCGGATGGTCATGTCGGAGACGCCGAACTCGGCGGCCAGTTCGGTCACGCGTACGCCGCCGGTGCTGCGGACGCGCTCCAGGATGGCCGCCTGCCGCTGCCGCGCCAGCATCCGCCGTACCTCCGGGCTTCGTGACCACGTGCCCACGCGGTCGAACGTGTTCCAACAAAGCTGAACACTAGCGCGCAGCAGGGGACGACGGAAGGAGCGGGTGGCGAGCGCAGCCGACGCCGCCGCCCGGCGAGGCGGACGGCGGCGGACGTCGGACGGATCAGGCGGGCTGGAGGCGGGGCTCCACCCAGCCGGTCTCGGTCAGGTGGTTCATCACGACCTGGACCGCCTCGGCGATGGTCATGTCGGTGGTGTCCACCACCAGGTCGGCGTCGGTCGGCTCCTCGTACGGGTCGTCGATGCCGGTCATCCCGGTGAGCAGGCCGGCCCGGGCCCGCGCGTACAGGCCCTTGCGGTCGCGCTGCTCGCACACCTCCAGCGGGGTGGCGACGTGGACCAGCAGGAAGCCGGCCCCGGCGGCGGTCGCCATCTCCCGGGCGGCCGCCCGCCCCGCCGCATACGGGGCGATGGGGCAGCAGATGGCGACGCCCCGGTGCCGGGCGATCTCGGCGGCCACCCAGCTGATCCGGCGGACGTTCGTGTCCCGGTCGGCCTTGCTGAAGCCGAGCCCCTTGGAGAGTTCCCGGCGCACCACGTCGCCGTCGAGCAGGGTGACCGTGCGGTCGCCGCCCTCGCGCACCGCGTCGGCCAGGCCCCGCGCGATGGTCGACTTGCCGGAGCCGGAGAGGCCGGTGAAGAAGATCACCAGGCCCCGGTGCCGGCGCGCCGGGCGCGCCCGGGCCAGCTCCTTGGCCACCGCCGGCGGGGTGTGCCACTCGGGCAGCGGGAAGCCCCGGTCCAGCAGGTCCTCGATCTCCTCCTGGCTCAGCGCCGACCGGCGGTTGCGCGGAGGGATGTCCTCCCGCCAGCGCCACTGCCCGTCCCGGTTGTCGTAGGCCAGCTCCCTGGGCACCAGCACCCGCAGGCCGGCGCCGGAGAGCATCTCGCCGGTGGAGAGCAGGTGGGTCACCCCGTACGCGGCGGCGACCCGGGCCCGCAGCAGCGCGTCGCTGATCTCGTCGCGCCGCCGGGCCAGCGGCACCGCGACCAGGGTGGCCGGGGGCATCCGGTCCCGGGCGGCGAAGACGGTACGGACCAGCGCCTCGGCCGGCAGCCCACCGGTCGACTCCTCGCCCACCGGAATCATCACCAGCAGGTGCGCGCCGAGCGTGCGGGCGGCGTGCGCGATCTGGGCGAGCTGCGGCCGGTGCAGCGGACGGTCGGCGAAGACCCCGAGCACCCGGCCCGGGGGCAGCAGCGCCTTGACCTCGTCGGGGCTGCGGCGCAGCCGCTGGAACGGCCCGTGACCACCGTCGCCGAACCGGCGGACCCGCCCGCCGACGCCCACCGTGCCGTCCCGGGCGGGCCACACGTCGGTCACGTCCATCGCGGCCACCGGGGCGCCCTCGCCGTCGGTGAGCACCAGCGCCCGGCGCAGCGGATCGTCCAGCTCCAGACCCTCGGCGAGCGCGGCCGGCACCTGCAGGGTCACCGGTACCGACCAGGGCGTCCCGTCGGCGAGCCGGCCACGGCGGCGGAGCGACGCCAGATCCGCGCGGGTCATGAAACCGGTCAGCGGGGCGTACGCCCCGCTGAGCAGCAGTTCGAGGTCGGCCAGCTCGCTGGTGCGGGGCGCGTACGCCGGCGCATCCCGTAACACGTCCTCGGGCAGCACCCACCCGTTGCTCATCGAACCCCCACTCACCGGCCGGCACACAGTTTCTCAGCCCACCGGCGATCGGTCGAGAGCGGCACTCCACCTGCCGGCCACCGGCCGTTCGCCCGGAGCCCCGCCCACTGCCCCGCGAACGCGTACCCCTAGTGGGGGAACGCGGCAGGATCAGGGGCGCGCCGGATGTACCGAGGGGCACCTGGTTCCTACGCTGAGCAGCGTGACACTGATCGCGACCGAGTCGCTGACCAAGACGTACGGAGGTCGAGTCAGCGCGTTGGCCGACCTGACCGTCGCGGTCGAGCCCGGGATCATCGGCCTGGTCGGCGCGAACGGCGCCGGCAAGTCCACATTGATCAAGATCCTGCTCGGCCTGCTGGCACCGACCAGCGGCCGGGTCTCCGTGCTCGGCCTCGACCCGACCACCGACCCGGCGGCGGTGCGCGCCCGGGTCGGCTACATGCCGGAACACGACGCCCTCCCGCCCGACCTCTCCGCTGCGGAGCTGGTCACCCACCTCGGCCGGATCAGCGGGCTGCCGCGCACCGTCGCTCGCGAACGGGCCTCCGAGGCGCTGCGCCACGTCGGCCTCCACGAGGAGCGCCACCGTGCCGTCGGCGGCTACTCCACCGGCATGAAGCAGCGGGTGAAGCTCGCCCAGGCTCTGGTGCACGACCCCGACCTGCTGCTCCTCGACGAGCCGACCAACGGCCTCGACCCGGCCGGCCGGGACGCCATGCTCGCGCTGATCCACCGGATCGGCACCGAGTTCGGCATCTCGGTGCTGGTCTGCTCGCACCTGCTCGGTGAGGTGGAACGGATCTGCGACACGCTGGTCGCGATCGACGGCGGGCGGCTGCTCCGCGCCGACCGGGTCGCCGCGATGACCACCGCCACCGACGTGCTCGCCGTCGAGGTCAGCGAGGGTACGGACGACCTCGCCGCCCGGCTCGCCGCGCTCGACCTGCCGGTGTCCCGCGACGGGCGGCTGCTGCTCGTCCCGCTCGCCGACGACGCCACGTACGACCTGATCCTCGGCGCGGTCGCCGAGCTGGACCTGCCGCTGCACCGGCTGGACCAGCGCCGGCACCGGGTGGCCGAACTCTTCGCCACGAGGGAGCCCAGCCATGCCTGAGCCGACCGGCGTCATCCACGACATCGGCTATCAGCGCTACACCGGCCCGCGGCTGGGCCGCCGGCATGTCTTCGGCGCGCTCTACGTGCACGGCCTGCGGACCGCGTTCGGGCTGGGGCGGAGCGCCAAGGCGAAGATCTTCCCCTGGCTGGTGGTCGGCATCGTGCTGGTCGTCGCCGCGGGGGTGACCGCGGTGCGCAGCCAGACCGGCCAGGCCGTCATGACGTACGCCCGGTTCGTCGACACTATGAGCTGGCTGGTCATCTTCTTCGTCGCGGTGGTCGCTCCGGAGCTGGTCTCCCGTGACCTGCGCAGCGGCGTGCTGCCGCTCTACTTCTCCCGGCCGCTGCCCCGCGGCGACTACGCGCTGGCCAAGCTCGGCGCGCTGGTCACCGCGCTCTGGCTGCTGCTCGGCGCGCCGCAGCTGGTGATGTTCCTCGGCGCCGCGTTCACCACCAAGGACGGGCTGCACGGGGTATGGACCGAACTCGGCGACGTGCTTCCCAGCCTGCTCTACGCCGCCCTGTGGGCGCTCGTCTTCGCCTCGGTCGGGCTGCTCATCGCCTCGCTCACCAGCAAGCGGGCGTTCGCCGCCGGCGGCATCGTGGCCGCGTTCCTGATGACCGCGCCGATCGTGGGCGTCCTGTCGATCATGCCGTCCCGGACGGTCAACGAGCTGGCCATGCTCGCCTCGCCGTCCTTCCTCCTCCATGCCGTCGGCCTGTGGGCCTTCGGCGACAAGCTGGAACCCGGCGCGGCGGCGGACCAGATGATCGGCGACTTCGGGCCGGTCTACGTGGGCGCCGCCGTGCTGCTGGTGGCCGGCTGCGTCGCCCTGCTGCTGTTGCGATACCGGAAGGTGGCCGCCCGATGACCACGATCATTGCGGGCCCGCAGACGGCGGTCCCGACCACGCCCGCGTCCACCCTCGACCTCGCCGGCGTCTCCCGCTGGTACGGCAACGTGGTGGCGGTCAACGACGTCACGATGCGCCTCGGCCCCGGCGTGACCGGGCTGCTCGGCCCGAACGGCGCCGGCAAGACCACGCTGCTGCACATGATGGCCGGCTTCCTCGCCCCCTCCCGCGGCGCGGTCACCCTGGACGGCGAGCCGACCTGGCGCAACCCCGGCGTCTACCGCCGGCTCGGGCTGGTCAGCGAGCGGGAGGCGGTGCACACCTTCCTCACCGCGTACGAATTCGTGCTGGCCAGCGCGAAGCTGCACCGGCTGCCCGACCCGGAGGCCGCGGCCCGCCGGGCGATCGCCCTGGTCGAGATGGAGGACGCGCAGGACCGGCGGATCGGCACGTACTCCAAGGGCATGCGGCAGCGCACCCGGGTGGCCGCCGCCCTGGTGCACGACCCGCAGGTGCTGCTCCTGGACGAGCCGTTCAACGGGATGGACCCGCGGCAACGGCTGCATATGATGGCGCTGCTGCACTCCCTCGGCGACGCCGGCCGGACCATCCTGTTCAGCTCGCACATCCTGGAGGAGGTCGAGCAGGTCTCCGGCACCGTGCAGGTGATGGTCGCCGGCCGGCTCGCCGCCTCCGGTGACTACCGCACCATCCGCCGGCTGATGACCAACCGGCCGCACGTCTTCGCGGTCCGCTCCACCGACGACCGGGCCCTCGCGGTCGCCCTGATCGCCGAGGAGTCGGTGACCGGGGTGGAACTGGGTCGCGACGGGCTCACCGTCCGGGCCGGCGACTACGGCGCCTTCACCCGGGCGCTACCGAAGATCGCGCTGGCCCGGGGCATCCGGGTCCGCGCGCTGACACCCGAGGACGAGTCCCTGGAGAGCGTCTTCTCGTACCTGGTGGGGGCCTGACGATGTCGACGGTTACCTGGATCACCGCGCGCGGACTCTTCGGCCGGCGCCGGTTCCTGCTGCTGCTCCCGCTGCCGGCGCTGCTGCTGGTGCTGGCGGTGACCTCCCGCTCCCTCGGCGTGGACCCGAGCCAGTGGGGGCCGCCGGTGCTGGTCGGGCTCGGGCTGGCCGTGGTGCTGCCGGTGGTCGCGCTGATCGTCGGCACCGGCGTGCTCGGCGCCGAGATCGACGACGGCACGGTGGTGCACATCCTCACCAAGCCGTTGCCGCGCTGGCAGATCGTGCTGCCGAAGCTCGCGGTCGCGGCCGGCGTCACCGCGGCCACCGTCGCCGTCCCGCTCTACGTCGCGGGCGTCCTCGCGCATTCGGTACGCCTCGGACTGGCGCTCGCCGCCGCGTCGGCGCTCGGCGCGCTCGCGTACTCGGCGCTGTTCCTGGCGCTGAGCCTGGTCACCCGGCGGCCGGTCCTGCTCGGCCTGGTCTACGTGCTGATCTGGGAGGGGCTGCTCGGCCGGTTCGTGGACGGCACCAAGGTGCTCTCCATCCAGCAGTGGGTGATCGCCCTCGCGGATCGGATGGCCCCCACCGACCTGCTCTCCACCACGGTCTCCGTCCCGGTCGCCGCGGTGCTCACCGCCCTGGTCAGTGTCGGTTTCACGGTGCTGGCCGTCGACCGCCTCCGCTCCTTCTCCGTCGCCGGCGAAACCAGCTGACCCACCCCACCCGCCTCCCGCCCGCTCCCCGCATCGGCGCGAGCGGGAGGCGGGGGCGGGTCAGAAGGCGCAGGCGATGACGAGTTCCGGCGTGCGGTTGGGGAGCAGGTCGAGTTTCCCGATGCGGCCGGCGGCGCGGAGGTCGTCGGCGACGAGGGTGAGCTGATCCAGCACCGCGGCCGGGCCGAGCGCCTCGGCGAGCGGCACCTCCGCCTTCATCGACAGTTTCCGCTCCGACTTCGCCCGGCGCACCTGGCTCAGCGCGTCCCCGGCGAGGCGCAGCAGCGCCGGATCACCGGGAGCCTGGATCGCCCGGCCCACCTCGTACGTGGTGGGCCAGGGGGCCCGGTGCACCGAGCCGTACCGCCACCAGGACCAGACCTCCTCGGTGACGAACGGCAGCACCGGTGCGAACAGTCGCAACTGCACCGACAGCGCGGTGGCCAGCGCCGCCCGCGCCGAGTCGGCCCCCGGCCCGGAGCCGTAGGCGCGCTCCTTCACCAGCTCGATGTAGTCGTCGCAGAACCGCCAGAAAAACGCCTCCGTGGCCATCAGGGCCGCGGTGTGGTCGTACCCGTCGAAGGCGGCGGTCGCGGCGGCGACCACGCCGGAGAGTTCGGCGAGCATGGCGGTGTCCAGCGGCTCGGTCGCCGGGGCGCGCAACGCGTCGGCGGCGCCCAGCCCGAGGGCGAACCTCGACGCGTTGAGCAGCTTGGTGGCCAGCCGGCGGCCCACCTTGATCTGCGCCGGGTCGAAGGCCAGGTCCATCCCGGGCTTGCCGCTGGCCGCCCAGTACCGGACCGCGTCCGAGCCGTGCTGCTCCAGCAGCCCCATCGGGGTGACCACGTTCCCCTTGGACTTCGCCATCTTCTTGCGGTCCGGGTCGAGGATCCAGCCGGAGAGCACCGCATCCCGCCACGGCAGCACCCCGTGCTCCAGATGGGAGCGGACCACGGTGGCGAAGAGCCAGGTCCGGATGATCTCGTGCGCCTGCGGGCGCAGGTCCATCGGGAAGACCCGGCGGAACAGATCCTCGTCGGTCTCCCAGCCGCCGACGATCTGCGGGGTCAGCGACGAGGTGGCCCAGGTGTCCAGCACGTCGGGGTCGCCGACGAAGCCGCCCGGCACGCCGCGCTGCGACTCCTCGAATCCGGCCGGCGCCTCACTGGACGGGTCGACCGGCAGCATCGACTCGTCCGGTGTGAGAGGGTGGGACCGGTCCGGCTCGCCAGCGTTGTCGAGCCGGTACCACAGCGGCACCGGCACCCCGAAGAAGCGCTGCCGGCTGACCAGCCAGTCCCCGGTCAGGCCGCTCACCCAGTGCTCGTACCGGTGTTTCATGTGCTCCGGCACCCAGTGCAGCTCCTCGCCCCGGGCCAGCAGCTCCGCGCGCAACTCGGGTTCGCGGCCGCCGTTGCGCAGGTACCACTGCCGGGTCGAGACGATCTCCAGTGGCCGATCGCCCTTCTCGTAGAACTTGACCGGGTGGGTGATCGGGCGCGGCTCGCCGACCAGGTCACCCGCGTCGGCCAGCAATTCGACCAGGGTCCGCCGGGCGCCGTTGACCGTCTGCCCGGCCAGCGCCGCGTACGGCTCCGCGGGCACGCCGGCCGGCGGCTCGGGGAGCAGCCGGCCGTCCCGGCCGATCACCACCCGGGTGTCGAGCTGGAGATCCCGCCACCAGGCCACGTCGGTCAGGTCACCGAAGGTGCAGACCATCGCGATGCCGGTGCCCTTGGCCGGGTCCGCCAGCGGGTGCGCGCGCACCGGCACCCCGACCCCGAAGACCGGCGTACGCACCGTCGCGCCGACCAGGTCGGCGTACCGCTCGTCGTCGGGGTGACAGACCAGCGCCACACACGCCGGCAGCAGCTCCGGTCGGGTGGTGTCGATCAGCACCTCACGCCCGCCCGGCCCGTGGAACCGCAGCCGGTGGTACGCCCCGGGCCGCTCCCGGTCCTCCAGCTCCGCCTGCGCCACGGCGGTGGCGAAGCCGACGTCCCAGAGCGTCGGCGCCTCCGCCTGGTACGCCTCGCCGCGGGCCAGGTTGCGCAGGAACGCCCGCTGCGAGGTCGCCCGGGCCATCCAGCCGATCGTGGTGTACGTCAGCGACCAGTCCACCGACAGCCCGAGCCGGCGCCACAGCGCCTCGAAGGCCTCCTCGTCGGCGACCGTCAGCAGCTCGCACAGCTCGATGAAGTTGCGCCGGGAGACCGAGACCGGGTTCTTCCGGGCGGCGTCGTCCACCGGAGCGGCGGGCGGGACCCAGTCCGGGTCGTACGGCAGGCTCGGGTCGCAGCGCACCCCGTAGACGTTCTGCACCCGACGCTCGGTGGGCAGGCCGTTGTCGTCCCAGCCCATCGGGTAGAAGACGGCCTTGCCGCGCATCCGCTGGAACCGCGCCACGGTGTCGGTGTGCGTGTACGAGAAGACGTGTCCCATGTGCAGCTCGCCGGATACGGTCGGCGGCGGGGTGTCGATCGCGTATACGTCCGCCCGCTCCTTGGAGCGGTCGAACGCGTACGTGTCCTCCTCCTGCCAGCGGCGCGCCCAGCTCTCCTCGAGCCCGTCCAGGGTGGGACGCTCGGGGATGCCGGCGCGGGCCGTCCTCGCCGTATCAGTCATCAGCCGATCGTAGGCACCCGGTGACGCCGCGACCACGAGTTAACCGTGGCCCGCGTGTCCGGGACGGCTCAGATCAGCGAGTCGCGCCACGGTCACGCCTCTGTCATCTTTCCGTCACTCAGCGCTGCCGAGCCTCGTGGTCGAGGAGCCACCGCTTCACGTCCAGCCCCCAGCGGTAGCCGCCGAGGCTGCCGTCGGTGCGCAGTACCCGGTGGCAGGGGACGAAGAGGGCGGCGGCGTTGCGGGCGCAGGCCGCCGCGGCGGCGCGTACCGCGGCGGGGCGGCCGGCGAGCCCGGCGAAACCGGTGTACGTCACCGGCTCGCCCGGCTTGACCTCCCGCAGCACCTGCCAGGCGTGCGTCATGAACACCCCGCCGCTGTGCTGCTCGACCGGCACCGCGTCGATCGCGGCCAGGTCGCCGTCCAGGTAGGAGCGGACGGCGGCGGTCACCGGGCCGAGGTCGGACCGGTCCCGCAGATCGCCGCGGAGGCTCGGGTGGGTCAGCGGCAGCAGGCTCGCCGGGGTGGCGGTGAAGCCGGCCGCGCGGACCGCGCCGTCCGGGCCGGCGAGGATGCTCAGCGGGCCGGCGGGCGTCGGGAGGACACTGCTGTCCAGTGTGGTCATGCTGCTCTCCAGAGTCGGATCACCGCGTACGACCGCCAGGGGCGCCAGCGGTCGGCGTACGCGTCGAGGGTCTTCGGGTCGTCGGGCAGGCCGAGCGCGGTCGCGCCCCGGCGCACGGCGAGATCGGTGGGGAGGAAGGCGTCCGGGTCGCCGAGGGCCCGCATCGCCACGTAACCGGCGGTCCAGGCGCCGATCCCGGGCAGCGCGGTCAGCCGCCGTACGGCCTCCTCCCGGTCCCCACCCGGATCGAGATCGAGCTCTCCGTCAGCCACCGCCCGGGCCAGCCCGCGGATCGTCTCCCGCCGCACCCCCGGCATCCCGAACGCCTCATCCGGCAACCGCAACACCTCCTCGGCACTGACAAACCTCCGCAGCTCCCGCCCGTGCTCGCGCTGATCATGAAGTTGTTGTCCCGACACGCCGCGTTCGGTGGCAACAACTTCATGATCATCGGGGTCAGCGGTGGGGGTGGTGGCCTGGAGGAGGCGGGTGAGGGTGGTGCGGGCGGCGCGCACGGAGACCTGTTGGCCGATGATGGCGCGCAGCGCCATCTCGAAGCCGTCGACGGCGCGGGGGAGTCGGATGCCGGGTTCCGCGGCCACCGCCGGGGCGAGGGCAGCGTCGGCGGCCAGGGTTTCGTCGATGGCGACGGGGTCGGCGTCGAGGTCGAGCAGGCGGCGGCAGCGGGCCACCGCGGGCGCCAGGTCGCGCATGTCGGCCAGGCGCAGGGTGGCCGCGACGTGCCCGTCGGCCGGGGTCAGCGCGGCCTCACCGACCCCGTGCGGCAGCCGCAACCACCGGCGGTACGTCCCGTCGCGTACCTGCTCCACACCGGGCAGCGCCCGGACGGCGAGGAAGTCCAGCAGCGCCGCCGCGTGCAACGGCGGCCGGTACGCCAGCCGCAGCGTGATCGTCCCCGCCCCGCCTGCCGCGGGGCGGCTTCCCCGGGTGGCCCGCAGCTCGGACGGGGCCGTCCCGTACACCTCGCGGACGGTGTCGTTGAACTGCCGTACGCTGCCGAACCCGGCGGCGAACGCGATCTCGGCCATGCCCAGCCCGGTGGTCTCGATGAGGATCCGGGCGGTCTGGGCGCGCTGGGCGCGGGCCAGCGCGAGCGGCCCGGCCCCCATCTCGGCGCGGAGCATCCGGTGCAGGTGCCGCTCGGTGTAGCCGAGCCGCGCGGCCAGCCCCGGTACGCCGTCCCGGTCGACCACCCCGTCGGCGATCAGCCGCATCGCCCGGCCGACCACGTCGGCGCGGACGTCCCACTGCGGCGAGCCCGGTGCCGCGTCGGGGCGGCACCGGCGGCAGGCCCGCAGCCCGGCACCCTGCGCGGCGGCCGCCGAGGGGAAGAACCGTACGTTCTGCCGCTTCGGGGTCATCGCCGGGCAGGACGGCCGGCAGTAGATCCCGGTCGACGTCACGCCGGTGTAGAACCAGCCGTCGAAACGCTGGTCGCGGCTGTCGACCGCCCGGTAGCACCGCTCGAAGTCCAACTCCACGCCACCGATACTGCCTCGCTGGCCGGGGCCTCGGCTGGCGGGATTCGGACCTGGCCGTGGCGGGCCCCTCGGGGCGGCTCCCGGACCACCCGGGGGACCCGGTCCCATCCGTCGGCCCGCCGCCACCGACGCGCCGGGCCGAGCCCCAGCTCAACGGCGCTTTCCCTTGTCGGACAACGGGTTCCGGTCGAAAACTGTCGGTCGTGGTCGGTACCGTCCCGCCACCAACTCAAGAAAAGGTGCGGGGAATGGCGAGCGTGGCCGGGCGAGGTGCCCGCTGATGCGGTCCGGACGGACGGGGCTGGACCGCGCGGTGGTGCAGGGCTTCTACGACCGGATGCGGGTGGTGGCGCCGGCCGCGTACGGCGCGATCGAACGGGACCGGGCCGACGACCCGGGGCGGGCCTTCTCCGAGACCGCCTGCGGCCGGCTCGTCGCCTCGCTCGACCCGGCCGGGCTCCGCGCGCTCGGCATGTGGGCGCATCACTGGTGCATGCGGTTCTACGACGACGACACCCGGGTGGGCCTGCGGCTGGTCCGGGAGATCGCCCGGCGCACCGGGCTGGGCTGGACGGCCGATGAGGTGCGCTGGCTGCTCGACCAGTCGGCCGCGGCCGGCGCGGCGGCTGAGCACCGGTTCACCCTGCCGCTCGCGGCGGCCGCCGAGGTGCCCTGCGGCGCGCTGCCCGAGCTCCGGTTCGCCTCCGGCGACGACCAGCCCCGCCTGCTTGCCGGCTGACCGGGGAGCTGGCCGAGCACCATCGCGGCGATCGCGACGGCGAAGCCGACGAGCTGCACCGGGCTGAGCGCCTGCGCCAGCACCAGCCAGCCGAGCGCGGCGGCGGTCAGCGGGCTCAGCGCGCCCAGCACGGACACCTGGGTCAGCGGCAGCCGCGCCGCGCCCCGGAACCACAGCGCGTACGCGCCGGCGGTGCCGACCAGCCCGAGCCAGGCGTACCC
>NZ_QGGF01000693.1 GCF_003857015.1 Micromonospora globispora
CTGCCACATCTACCGGGAAATGCCGCAGGTGGGGACGGTGGGCGGTCAGGGGGGGTCACCGCACCGACGGGCAGGTGCGCAACGCCTCGGGGATGAGGTCGCCGTGCGCCTTCACCATCGCGTCGCACACGTCCCAGATGTCGTCGACCCGCAGGCTCGCCGAGGCGTTGGGGTCCATCATCACCGCCTGGCGGACCATCCTCGCGTCGCCCTCGAGAGCCGCGCGGACGGTCAGCTCGGCCACCGCGAGGAACGACGTGTTGAGGGCCGCGCACTGTGGCGGCAGGGCGCCGACGTGGTGCGGGTGCAGCCCCAGACCGTCCACGGTGGCGGGAACCTCCACGCCGGCACCCCGCGGCAGGTTCGTGATGAGATCCCGGTTGGCCACGTTCGCGTGGATGACGCGGGTCGTCCCGGTCACCATCGAGTGGATGACCTGCGGCGCGTATTCCGTCGCGCTGTGCTCCAACGGCACGACCTGCCCCGCCGCGAGGAGAGCGCGGGTGCGCTCGTAGTCCGCGACGTTCTCCTCGCTGATGCCGATGTAGGCGTCGACGGGGATGCGCAGCCGCTCGATCTCCCGCTCGTCGTGCAGGTACCACGGGACGTACTCGGAGGAGTGCTCGCTGGTCTCCGTCGGGTAGTGACCCAGCCGGCGGTACATGTCCACGCGCACCCGCCGGCGCAGCTCCGGGTCGGCGGCGATCCGCTCGTCTAGTCGCGGGTACAGGCTCTGGCCGTCGCGTTCCCAACGCAACAGCCACGCCTGATGGTTGACGCCGGCCGCCTGGTAGGTCGTTCCCTCAAGGGGGACGCCGACGAGGTCGCACAGCCCGGCGACGGTCCAGTAGACGCTGTGGCACAGACCGACCGCCTTGAGCCGAGGCGCCACCTCCGCGAGCCACCACACGTTCATGGCCATCGGGTTGGTGTAGTTGAGCAGCCACGCGTCCGGGCAGACCGCGGCCATGTCCTCGGCGATGCCCCGCAGCACCGGAAAGGTGCGCAGGGCCCGGAAGACGCCGCCGACCCCGAGCGTGTCCGCGATGGTCTGCCGGATCCCAAAGGACTTGGGCACCTCGAAGTCGACCCGGGTGGCATCGATCCCGCCGACCTGGACCATGTTGATGACGAAGTCGGCGCCTTCCAGGGCCGTCCGCCGGTCCAGCGATGCGCTGATCGCCGGGTGGACACCCAACTGCTCGGCGGCCTGCCGGGCGATGCCCTCGGCCGTCTCCAGGCGGTCCGCGTCGATGTCGTGCAGCGCGATCCGTACGTCCGCCAGCTCGGGGTAGCCGAAGATGTCCGCGAGCAGTTGCCGGGTGAACACCACGCTGCCGGCACCGACAAAAGCAATTGTCGTCATATGTCCCATCCCATTCGGATCGTCGTGTGATTCACAGGCGGCCGTTCGCCGAGTCGGGGCCGGGGCCGAGGGCCGTGGACGCCCGGGCCGACCTCAGCCCTTGATCGCGCTGGACGTCAGCGACTGGATGAACGTCCGCTGCGCCGCGAGGAAGGCGATCAATACGGGCAGCACCGCGATGAGGTTCCCCGCCATGACCGCCGACCACTGGGTACGGTGCTGCCCCTGGAACGTGGCGAGCCCGAGCTGAAGGGTGTAGTTGTGGTCGTCGTTGATGGCGATCAGTGGCCACGCGAGGTCGTTCCAGGTGGTGAGGAAGGTCAGGACGGCCACCGTGCTCAGCGCCGGGCGCGCCATCGGCACGACCACGTGCCAGATCGTGCGTAGCCGCGAGCAGCCGTCGATCCACGCCGCCTCCTCGATCTCCCGAGGCAGCGACAGGAAGAACTGCCGGAACAGGAAGACGGCGAACGGCGTGACCAGCGACGGGACGATGAGCGCGCCCAGGGTGTCGACGAGTCCGAGTTTCTTCATGATGAGGAACGTCGGAATCATCGTGATCTGGAACGGGATCACAAGTGTGCCGAGCATGAGGGTCAGCAGCAGCTTCGACCCGCCGAAGCGCAGCCGCGCGAAGGCGTAACCGCCGAGGATCCCGAAGAGCAGGTTCCCGATCACGACCACCAGGGCGACGATCGTGGAGTTGAGGAACCACCGCGGAAAGAGGGCGTTCTGCAGCACGTACCGGTAGCCGTCGAGGTGCAGCGAGTCCGGGATGATGGTCGGCGGGAACTTGTTGATCTGCGCGTTGGTCATGAACGAGCTGAGCACCAGCCACAGCAACGGCAACCCGAAGACCAGCGCGACCGGAGCCAGCACGAAATGCCACGGACTGAACGGCAGCCAACCCCGACGCTTACGGCCGGATACCGGAGTCACGACCGGCTCACCTCCTTGTCGTCACGGCGTTGGGCGAACCGGATACCGATGCTGAGCACCAGGAGGCCGAAGGCCAGCACGTAGGCGGCGGCTGCGGCGTAACCGGCGTTGAACACCTCGAACGCCTGTTGCCAGACGAAGAACACGACCACCGTAGTGGACTCCAGGGGGCCGCCCCGGGTGGTGACGAAGACCATGTCGAAGACCTGGAGCGCCTGCAACGTCTCCCACACGACGAGGAACACGGTGACGGGCCGCAGCGCCGGCCAGATGATGTGCCGGAACGTCGCCACCCGTCCGGCGCCGTCGATCGCCGCCGCCTCGATCAGATCCTTCGAGATGTCCTGCAGGCCCGCCAGGTAGACAACCACGCAGAAGCCGACGCCGCTCCACAGGGCGATGAGGACCAGCAGGTACAGGGCCTGATGCTCATCGGCGAAGAATCCCTGCGTCGGGATGTGCAACCGGTGCAGGATGGCGTTGGCGAGCCCGAAGTGCGAGTCGAAGATGAACGAGAACAGGACGCCCTGTGCCGTGGCGGAAACGACGAACGGCACGAACACCAGCGTCCGGTAGAAGCCGATGAAACGGATTTCGCGGTTGAGCAGCAGCGCCAGGCCGAGCCCGGCCGCGATGGCCAACGGCACGAACAGCGCGGTGTACACCAGGGTGTGCACCACTGCGGCCCGGAAGCTCGGGTCCTGGCTGATCACCTCGTAGTTCTTCAGCCCGATCCACTGCGGGGGAGTGATCAGGTCGGAGCTCTGCATGGAGAGGACCAGCGACCACGCCATCGGCAGGATGCCGAGCCCCAGGATGATCAGCGCCGCCGGGGAGACGTACGCCCAGGCGGCGCCCGCCTCCCCGTGACCGCGCCTCCGCTTGATCCGCGGCTGCGGGCTGGCGACTGTGGGAGGCGGGACGACCGCCACTCTCATTCGGGTGCTCACGCGCGCCCTACCCGGTGACCAGCGCGGCGTTGGCGGCCCGGGCAACCTCCTGCAGCGCGGTCTCCGGGGTGTCCTTGTTCAGGAGCATCTTGACGATCGCCTGGCCCAGCGGCTGCGAGATGCGCGGGTAGGCGCGGACCGTGGGGCGGGTCTTGGCGTACTGCAGCGCGTCGGAGAAGACGTCCAGCCCGACCGTGGAGCTCACGTGCTGCTTCCACTCGGCGGATTCAGCTGTGCTCTTGCGCAGCGGCAGGCTGCCCGCCTGGGTGGCCCACTGCACGTCCTGCTCAGCGTCGGTGAGGAACTGCAGGAACTGCACGGCCGCCTTGATCTTGGCCGACCCGTTGTCGAAGACGGTCCAGGTGTCCGGCCCGGCGATCGTCATCCGCTTGCCGGAGAAGCTGGGCAGCGGCACCACGCCGTACTCGGTCTTGGCGTCGACGAAGGCCGGCAGCTCCCACGGACCCGTGGCCACCATCGCCATCTTGCCGCTGTTGAAGATCTGGTACATGGTCTCGCTGCCGGGCTTGGTGTCGGCGTACACCGACTTGTCCGCACCGAGCTGGTGGATGATCTGCAGGGCCTTCAGGCCCGAGTCGTTGTCGAAGCCGATCTTCTTGCCCGAGTCGTCCACGATCGAGCCGCCCAGGTCCCAGATCATGGGGTAGATGCGCCAGACGCAGTCCTCGTCGCCGACCGCCGGCCAGCCGGTGCCGAACCGTCCCTTCGCCGGGTCGGTCAGCCGCTTCGCCAGGGCGACGAAGTCGTCCCAGGTCCAGTCGCCCGTCGGCTCGGGCACCCCGGCCTCCCGGAAGACCTTCTTGTTGTAGGCGACGCAGAGGTTGTCGACCAGAGCGGGGAAGCCGCGCACCTTCCCGTCGACCGTCACCGCCTCGCGGGCGGCCGGGTAGAAGTCGTCCCACTTCACCTCGGGCTTGGTCACGTACGGCTGCAGGTTGGCGACCTTCGGGCTGCGGGCGACGTTGGCGATGTCCGGGCCGAAGATGTAGGCGATGTCCGGGTAGTGACCGGAGGACAGTGCGGTGGTGATCTTCTGGAGCATGCTGTCGGCCAGCACGCCGCCGCTGCTCGCGTCTACCTTGATCTTCGGGTACTTGGCCTGGAACGCCGTGACGATCTTGTCGATCGTCGCCTTGGCCTCGTCGGCCTGGCCGTGCCACATGGTGATGGTGACAGTGCCGTCCGCGCTCTCGCCGGTGTCACTGTCCGAACCGCAGGCGCTCAGCAGCGGCCCCATGCCCGCCAGTGTGGCCAGGCCCAGACCAGTGCGGAGGAAATCGCGCCGGGTCGGCGTACGTCCAGACGGCTCTTGTGCGGTCAATGGAGTCTCCCCTTCTGATGCTGCAGCGTGACGGCTGGTCGCGGAGACAGGGACCTTCGCCCGCCTGCCACGGCTGCAAAGCGGTTCGGGTATGAGAAGTCGGTGATCGGGTGGCGGCCGAGAGGCCGCGGCCCGCTGCGGCATCTTGTTCCGTATTTCGAACGACGTCCGGTATAGCGTGCTCGGAATCTAACGGCCGCTTTCGGCGGGTGTCAATGACCTCTGCTCAAAACGTGACCGCCGCTGTCCGACGTGCACGAACGAGCGCGTTTAAACCGCGTCGCGGCCGTTATGGCGAGCACCATTGCGCGATTCGCCCCCTGAGACGAGCCCGAGTGGGCAAATCCGCGCAGTACTTGAGCACCCGCGCGCGCACTGACATGCTAGGCCCGTGCACGACATTCCGGTACCCCTCCCGCCCCCGGCGCCGGCCCCGCGCCGCCCGCTCGACCTGCTCGTCGTCGGCGATGCCAACCCCGACCTGATCCTGCACGGGGGTGACGTGGAACCGGCGTTCGGCCAGCACGAGCGGATCGTCGAGCACGGCACCCTGGTGCTCGGCGGTTCCGGGGCGATCACCGCGGTCGGCGCCGCCCGGCTCGGCCTGCGTACGGCGATGGCCGGTGCCGTCGGCGACGACCTTCTCGGCCGGTTCGTGCTCGGCGAGTTGGCCGACGCGGGTGTGGAAACCGCGCCGGTGCGCGTGCTCGGCGACGTCCCCACCGGGATCAGCGTGGCCCTGGCCCGCCCCGACGACCGTGCGATCCTCACCGCCCGCGGTGCGCTCGCGGCCTTCGATCCGGCCGACGTCCCCGACGACCTGCTGCGCCGGACCCGCCACGTGCACATCGCCTCGCCGTTCCTCCAGCCCCGGCTGCGCGCGGGGCTGACCGACCTGATCGCCCGCGTCCATGCCGCCGGCGCGACCGTGTCGCTGGACACCGGGTGGGACCCGGAGCAACGGTGGTCGACGGTGGCTACCGCCGTGCCCATGGTGGATGTGCTGCTGCCCAACCGTCAGGAGGCGGCCCGGCTGGCGACCGCGCTGCCGGCGGTCAACCCTCGCCCCGGCACACCGGTACCGGACGCTCCGCCGGCCGACGACCAGCTGGCCGCGGCGCTGCTGATCGCCGGCCACGGGCCGCTGGTGGTCGTCAAGAGCGGCGCGGAGGGTGCGGCTGCGGTCCACGGCGGGACGGTGGTCCAGGGCGCGGCCCGTCGCGTCGATGCGGTGGATGCGACCGGCGCCGGTGACTCCTTCGATGCCGGTTTCCTCGCCGGCTGGCTCGACGGTGCGGATCTCTCCGCTGCGGTCGCCCTCGGCTGCGCCTGCGGGGCCCTGTCGACCCGGTACGCCGGAGGCACCGGCGGGCAGCCGAACCGCACGGAGGCCGAGGCCTTTCTGGCGGTGGGCGCATGAGATTTCCTTCGACCGTCCGGGAGGCCCGATGAACGACCAGGCGCTGCGGCGACTGGGCGACACGCGGATCGGGCCGGACACCAAGGGGATGCCGGTCGACGCGATCGGCGGCACGGTCGCCGAGCTGGTGGCGGCGCGCCGGCCGCTGTTCGGCGGTGGCTTCACCGCGCCGGTCATGGTGCTGCACGCCGAGGCGCTGGAGCACAACCTGGCCCTGATGGCCCGTTACTGCCGCGACAGCGGCGTCGAGTTGGCGCCGCATGGCAAGACCACCCTGGCGCCGCAGCTGTTCGCCCGCCAACTGTCCCAGGGCGCGCACGGGATCACCGCCGCGACCGGCTCGCAGCTGCGCCTGTACCGGGCGTTCGGGGTGCCCCGGGTGCTGCTGGCCAACCAGCTGGTGGACCGGGCGACCCTTGCCTGGCTGCGCACCGAGCTGGAAACCACGTCCGACTTCGAAGTCATCTGCTACGTCGACTCGCCGGCCACGGTCGCCCTGCTCGCCGACGAGTTCGCCGGGGCGCCCCCCGGTGGCCGGCTGCCGGTGCTCATCGAGGTCGGCCACCCCGGCGGGCGGACCGGGTGCCGCACCCTCGCCCAGGTGGAGCAGGTGGCGACCGCCGTGGCGGCGGCGCCCGGACTCCGGCTGGCCGGCGTGGCGGCGTTCGAGGGCACCATCGGACCGCCGGGCCAGCCGGGCGTGCGCGAGCGGGTGCGGGACTTCCTCACCGACGTCAGGCACGCGGGAGAGTGGCTGGTCAGGCGGGGCCTGGTGCCGGACGGGCTGATGCTGTCGGCCGGCGGGAGCGCCTACTTCGACCTGGTGGTGGCGGCGTTCCGCGACGGCTGGCCGAGCGAGCAGCCGGTGCAGGTCGTCCTGCGCAGCGGCTGCTACGCGGTACACGAGACGGGTCCGCCCGCGGACGGCACACCCTTCGTGCTCTCGCCGTACCGGGGCGAATCGCTACGCCCGGCGCTCGAACTGTGGGGGCAGGTGCTGTCCCGGCCCGGGCCGGAGCTGGCGGTGCTCGGCTTCGGTAAGCGCGACGCGTCGTTCGACACGGCGATGCCCACACCCGTACGCCTGCGCCGCGCGGACGCCACGACGGCGCAGCCCTTCACCGGCGCCCGGATCGAGGGGCTGAACGACCAGCACGCCTACCTGCGGCTGCCGGCCGGCCACCGGCTTGAGGTGGGGGACTGGGTCGGCTGCGGCCTCGCGCACCCGTGCACCGCGTTCGACAAGTGGCGCCTGATCCCGGTGGTCGTCGACGACGTGGTGGTCGACTGCGTTCACACCTTCTTCTGACGCGCGGGCACGAGCGGCGGCCGGCTCCGTTCCAGCGGATGCCGGCCGCGTCCGCTCGTGCCCGAACGTCCTACCGGGCGGGCACGCGGCCGCCCTAGGCGGGGAGGGCGGCGTCGTCCAGGATCACCGCGCGGGTCAGGTTGTGCGGGGTGTCCGGGTCGAGCCCACGGGACTTCGCCAGCGCGACCGCCACCCGCTGCGCCACCACGAGCGACGCCAGCGGGTCCAGCGGCAGATCCACCACGGTGGCGCCGACCGAGCGGACCTGGTCGGCCAGCGCGGGATCCAACGGACCGAAGGACCACACCACGGTGCCCGGGCCGGACACGCTGATCGGCCCGTGCCGGTACTCCAGCGCCGGGTACGCCTCCGTCCACGCCTGAGCCGCCTCACGGAGCTTCAGCGCCGCCTCGTGGGCGAGCCCCACGGTCCAGCCACGGCCCACGAAGGTCCACTGCGAGATCGCTGTCGGGTCGACGGGGAGGTCGACCGCCAGGGCCCGCTCCGCGTCCGCCGCCGATTCGGCCGTGTCCTCACCCGCGGCGGCACGGAGCAGGGTGAGCGCGGTCGTGGCGAAGCGGGTCTGCACCACCGAGCGCTCGTCGGCGAAGACCAGCGGCACCACCCCGTCCGCCGCAGCCGCGACCGGCCCGTCCGGTAGGGCGGTCAGCACCACCGAGCGAGCGGCCGGCGCGCGGCGCAGCACGTGGGCGATCTCCGACGTGGTACCGGAGCGGGAGATGGCCACCAGCACGTCGTAGCGCCGCCCGCTGGGCAGTTCGGAGGCCGGGAACGCGTCGGTGCGTCCGTGTCCGGCCCCCTCGCGCAGCGCCGCGGCGGCCTGCGCCATGTACAGGGAGGTGCCGCAACCGACGATGCACACCTCCTCGCCTCGGCCGGGCAGGAGGCCGGCGACGCTGGCTGCGAGGGCGGTCGCCCGCCGCCACATGTCGGGTTGGGTAGCGATCTCATCCGCGGTCATGCTCATCGCTGGATGCTCGCGCGCGGGTTTTCCCTCTGTCAAGCAGGGCCGGTCATCGCCGATCACGAGATGGGCAACAGTGTGCACGCGCTTGCGCACGATTGTGCAAGCTGAGATGCTGCCACTGTGCATTCCTCCGCCCGCAACCGATCCGGTGAGGCGACCGCCCCAATGACGACGGCAGGCCAAGAAACTCCACCGAACGGGGACGCCGCCGCACGCCGCCGGCACCGAGCCGATCGCTTCGGCCGGATCCTGCAACTGCTCGGCGAGAAGGGCAGCGTCGACGTCGCCGACCTCGCCCTCGACCTCGGCGTCAGCGAGGCCACGGTGCGGCGGGACCTGCGCGCGCTGGCCAACCAGCGGCTGCTCGAACGCGCGCACGGGGGCGCGGTCTCCGGCGCGACGGAGTTGCCGGTGCGGTACCGGAGCGGCCACGCTCACGCGGAGAAGCTGCGCATCGCGCGCGCAGCGGCCGAACGCGTGGCGGAGGGCGACGTCGTGGCGCTCACCGGCGGCACCACGACCCTGGAGGTCGCCCGCTGCCTGGCGTACCGCGGTGAGGTGTCGGTGGTGACGAACGCGCTGAACATCGGGGCGGAACTCGCGGTCCGGCCGAACGTGAAGCTCATCATGACCGGCGGCGTCGCCCGTGGCGTCTCCTACGAACTCGTCGGACCCCTGGCCGACGCGACGCTGGACAAGATAAACATCGACATCGCCTTCGTCGGCGTTGACGGGATCGAGCGCAACGCCGGCCTGACCACACAGAACGAGACTGAGGCAGCCACCAACCGGGTCCTGATCGAACGCAGCCGCAAGGCGATCGTGGTGGCCGACTCCAGCAAGCTCGGCCGGGTCGTGTTCGCCGGCATCGCCCCGGTGTCCGCGATCAGCGAACTCATCACCGATGCCGGGGCGGACCCCGCGGAAGTGGACCGGTTGCGGACGGCCGGCCTCACCGTCACGGTCGTCTGACAGATGATCCGACACCCGTCCCGCCGCACCGTCATTGCGCCCCATTGGGTGCCGTCACCGGGAGTC
The DNA here is from genome assembly GCF_003857015.1 of Micromonospora globispora. Lineage (GTDB taxonomy): Bacteria > Actinomycetota > Actinomycetes > Mycobacteriales > Micromonosporaceae > Micromonospora > Micromonospora globispora. The sequence goes on from NZ_QGGF01000693.1 coordinate 9,353, forward strand.
GGCCGGTGATTCTCTGTGTCACGTTGAACGCCGCCCTCGACGTCACCTACGTGGTCGACCAGGTCCGCTGGCATTCCGGCAACCGGGTCGTCTCCACCGCCGAGCACGCCGGCGGCAAGGGCACCAACGTGGCCCGGGTGCTGCACACCCTCGGTGAGTACGTGGTACTGACCGGCCTCGCCGGTGGCGGCACCGGCGACCGGATCCGGCGCCACCTCGCCGCGGCCGGGATCACCGAGGAGCTCGTGCCCATCGTCGGCGAGTCCCGGCGCACACTGGCCGTGGTGGACGAGGCCGCGGGCGACGCGACCGGCTTCTGGGAGCCGGGGCCAGCTGTGCGCGCCGACGAATGGGCCGCGTTCGTCCGGCGCTTCCACCGCCTGCTCGCCGACGCGACCGTCGTGGTGCTCTCCGGCAGCGCGCCACCGGGAGTACCGGACGACGGCTACGCATCGCTGATCTCCCTCGCCGGCGACGCCGGTGTGCCAGCCGTCCTCGACGTCTCCGGCGCGGCGCTGCGGATCGGCGTCACTGCCGGACCGGCAGTGGTCAAGCCCAACCGGGAGGAACTCGCGGCGGCCACGGGTCACGGCGACCCGTGGATCGCCGCAGACTCTCTGGTGTCGGCCGGGGCGGCCGCCGTCGTCGTCTCCGCCGGCGCGGAGGGCCTGCTGGCATCGACCCCGCAGCGCCGATGGGTGGCCCGGCCGCCCGAACCGCTGTCCGGCAACCCAACCGGTGCCGGCGACGCGTGTGTCGCCGCGCTCGCCCGCGGGCTGCTCGCCGGGAACGGCTGGCCGGAGCGGCTGGCGGACGCGGTGGCGTTGTCGGCCGCCGCGGTGCTGCGCCCCGTGGCCGGTGAGGTCGACCGGGACGCCTACCGGCGGTTTCGCGACTTGGTCCACGTCGAGGAGGTCTAGGGGGATGCGCGTCAGTACCGGCGAGATCGTCGCGGCGGCCGCCGCCGCAGGTAGGGGAGCGGGGGCGTTCAACGTCATCACGCTCGAACACGCGGAGGCGATCGTCGCCGGCGCCGAGCGCGTGGACCGGCCGGTAATCCTTCAGCTGAGCGAGAACGCCGTCGGTTTCCACCTCGGCCGCGTACGCCCCATCGCCGCCGCCCTCAGCGAGATCGCCACCGCCGCGCGGGTGCCCGTATCGCTGCACCTGGACCACGTCGCGGACGAGTCGCTCCTGCACCAGACAGCCGACGCCGGCTTCAGCTCCGTCATGTTCGACGCCTCGACCCGGCCGTACCAGGAGAACGTGGCCGCCACCCGCGCGGCGGCCGGCTGGGCGCACGAGCGAGGGCTGTGGCTGGAGGCCGAACTCGGTGAGGTGGGCGGCAAGGACGGAGCGCACGCGCCCGGTGTCCGGACCGATCCACGCCAGGCGGAGTCCTACGTCGCGGCGACCGGGGTCGACGCGCTCGCGGTGGCGGTGGGCAGTTCACATGCGATGACGACCAGGGAGGCGGCTCTCGATCTCGACCTGATCGCGCAGCTGCGCAAGACCGTCCCGGTGCCGCTGGTCCTGCACGGGTCCTCAGGAGTGCCGGACGAGCGCCTGCGCGGCGCCATCGCGCACGGCATGGTCAAGGTCAACTTCGGTACGGCGTTGAACCTTGCGTACACCGGTGCCGTCCGAGACGTCCTGGCCGGCCCGACCCCCCCGGTGGACCCCCGCAAATACCTGCGGGCCGCCCGCGACGCCGTCGCCGACGTCGTGGCGCACTTGCTCACCGTGCTGGACAAGGCGGCCGGCTAGCGCCGCGCCAGCGGATGAGGACGGTGCCTGCCGGGCCCGCTGCCAATCGGCCTCCGGGCCGAGATCGTGGCGCGACGGCGCCCGGCACGTAGTCGGGTAGCGGCCTCGTCGGGGCCGGGGATCGGGGCGGCCTGGGCGTACCGCTTCGCGGGGCGCCGCCGATTGCGGACCGACTAAACACCGTCCGCCAGAAGGACCGCCACGATTAGCTACCACTGTGGAGAACGGGCCTACTGCGGGATTTCGGCAAACAGCCTCGTTCGGCGTGGTGCCCGCGCTGCAGCCGCGCCACCGCACCGACACGGTCCACGTGAGCTTCGACGACTTCCCGGTCGCCGAGTCCCGCAATCCGCCCGTCATCGCCGCGTCCCAGCATCCGCAGCGGCTCGGCCGGCAGGGCGGCGAGCCTGCTCCTCGACGGGATCAACGGGAGACCGATCCGCTCCGCCGGGTGGTGCTACCGGTGCGGCTGGTCGTCCGCAGATCCAGCAAGCTGCCGCCGCCGGTATGAACGGCCACGGGAGGGGGCGGGCGGGGCAACCGATCGGTCAGGGGCTCCGCTGACTGGCGGCTGGTGAAGGCGCAGCCAGTGCTCCGTCTGAGCTACGTGCTGAGCAGCGGCGCTGTAGGCGGCCGCCGGGTCCCGCGCGATGAGCGCGTTGGTGATCGAGCGATGGCCCGCGTCGCTTGTCGCCTTGATCAGCTTCCCGTCCGGGGTATCGAAGATCTGGTACGAGCGTGACCGCGATCGGAAGACATCCAGGAGAGTCGCGAGCGTGGGGCTGCCCGCAATGGCGGCGATGCTCGAGTGGAAGAGGGCATCGAGCTCCGAGGCCTGATGCCCGTCGGACGTCGCCTCCATCCGGTCGAGCAGTTGCAGCAGCTCCCGCCCCTGCTCTTCGGTGATTTTCGCTGCTGCCTGCGAGGTCGCATGGGCCTCGAGCACGCGCCGCAACTCGTAGATCTCAAGCAACCCGGCCAGCGGCAGCAGGTCGACCGTGAGGGCGAGGGTCCCGACGATCTCCTCCGGCACAAGCCTCGCGACATAGGTGCCCGAGCCATGACGGGAGTCAATCACCCGGAGTGCCGACAGCATCCGGACCGCCTCGCGCAGCGATCCGCGTGACACCCCGAGTTCCTCGCAGAGGTCCGCCTCCGGCGGGAACTTCTGGCCGGCGGCGAGCCGACCGGAGGAGATCATCTGCCGGAGGCCGTGGAAGGCGACGTCGACTGCGGACACGGAGCTCCCTCGAACGATGGTCAACGATAAGGCTAGCGCGCGGGATCATGAAGTCATATGATGTCTCCGCTGCAAAGCCCCCCACCGCAGCCTCGTACCCGCACTATAACCGCAAGTTATCTGATGTCTTTCGAAGGCTCGCCCTTCTTCGAGAGCGGGAATCCATGACCGCGACGTCCATGACCGCGTGCCTGACCCTGCCCGACGGCTCGCCGGCGGCAGCCGCCTGGACACTCCAGTCCGAGCTACGCCACCTCAACCACGGCTCCTTCGGCGCGGTCCCCGCAGAGGTGCAGGCCCATCAGAACGCCCTACGCGCGCAGATGGACGCCGCCCCGGTCCTGTGGTTCTCGGAGCTGTCTTCCAAGATCGGCGCCGCCCGGGCCAAGATCGCCGGTTTCCTGGGCGTCGCCGCCGACGACACGGCGTTCGTTCCCAATGCCAGCGGCGGTGCCAGCGTGGTCTACGCGAACCTCCCCGCACGCCCCGGAATGGAGATCGTGGTCACCGACCACGGCTACGGAGCGGTCACGATGGGCGCGGAACGCCTCGCCCGCCGCTCGGGCGGCAGGGTGCGCGTCGCCCGGATACCGCTCGACGCGACGCTGCAGCAGGCCCACGACGCTGTCGTAGCGCAGTTCACGGACGACACCGGCCTTGTCGTCATCGATCACGTCACCTCGCCGACCGCACGGCTGCTACCGGTCGACACGGTGTCCGCCGAGGCGCGACGCCGCGGCATCCCCGTGCTTGTCGACGGGGCGCACGTTCCCGGACTCTACGACCGACCGCTCGACCGACTGGATTGCGACTTCTGGGTCGGCAACCTGCACAAATTCGCCTGCGCACCGCGCGGTGCCGCGGTTCTGATCGCGCGGACCGCTCAGCGTGACCAGCTGTACCCGCTGATTGACTCGTGGGGCGCGCCGCTCAACTTTCCGCAGCGCTTCGATAGCCAGGGAACTATCGACGCGACCAGCTACCTCGCGGCGCCGCGGTCGATCGCGTTCATCGAACACACCTGGGGCTGGGAGGCCGCCCGGCGCTACATGAGTGGCCTGGCTGATTACGCCGAGGAGGTCATCGCGTCGGTCTTCTCCGCCATCACGGGCGAAGACCACCGGGTGGACGTCGGAAGTCCGGTGAACGCGATGCGCCTGGTGCGCCTGCCGGCGGGACTTGCCACTGCCCACCAGGACGCCGACAGCCTGCGGGACAGGGTGGTGCGCGAACTCGGGGTCGAAACCGCCTTCACCAGCTTCGGCGGCACCGGCTACTACCGCCTGTCCACCCATGTCTACAACACCGCCGAGGATTTCGAGCACTTCGCCGAACATTGCGTCCCCGTGCTCTGCGAATGGGCACGCGAGGCCACGCGTCCGCACTGAACGCTCCACCCCCGACACGACCTGCGACTTTCCCCCATCGAAATGAGGAACCGTGAAACTGAGAAAGGCGCTCACCGGAATCACCCTCTCCCTGGCCACCGCCATCGCGATGACCGGCTGCACCAGTCCCGCCGCTGACGGCACCGTCACGCTGCAGATGGTCGAGAGCCTCACCAACCCCGCCCGCACCCAGGTGCTCAAGAGCCTTATCGCCGACTTCGAGGCGAAGAACAAGGGCGTCAAGGTGCAGCTCGTGTCGCCCCCGACCGACCAGGCCGATCAGAAGCTCCAGCAGATGCTGCAGGCCGGTAGTGGGATCGACGTACTCGAGGTCCGGGACCTCACCGTCGGTCCGTTCTCCAAGAACGGCTGGCTGTACGACATGTCGCACGACCTGGACGGCTGGACCGGCTGGGGCGCGCTGACGGAGAACGCGGCGAAGTTCTCAAAGAACGCCGAGGGCAAGTCCTACTTCGTGCCCTATGGCTTCTACGGGCTCAGCCTCTTCTACCGCAGCGACCTGGTGAAGGAGGCCGGCTTCAACGCTCCCCCCAACAGCTGGCAGGAGTTGCTCCAGCAGGCCACCGCCATCCAGGATCCGTCGAAGAAGCGATACGGTTACGCGTTCCGCGGCGGAAAGAACGGCTACACCAACGTCACCGTCGCCATCGAGGCCTACGTCGCCGACCAGATCGACGTCAACAACGCGTACAAGCTCTCCAGCGGAAAGAGCATCTTCTCCGCGCCGGAGGCCCGTGAGGCACTGAAGACGTACTTCGCGCTCTTCAAGCAGGCCTCTCCGCCGTCATCGGTGGCTTGGGGCTACCCGGAGATGGTCGAGGGCTTCTCGAACGGCTCGACTGCATTCCTCCTGCAGGACCCGGAAGTCATCGCCACCGTGGGGCAGTCCAAGGCGATCGGCAAGGATCAGTGGACGACCGCTCCGATGCTGGTGGGTCCGACCGGAAAGGCCATCCAGCCCATGGCGACGGCCGGCTGGGGGGTCGCGTCGTCGAGCAAGCACAAGCAGGAGGCCGTCAAGCTGATCAAGTTCCTCTCCGAAGGGGAAGCGTCGATTCGCTTCACGAAGGAAAACAGTCTCGTCCCCATCCTGAAGGAGGCGGTCGACGACGAGTTCTACAAGGTGGGCGCCTGGAAGAGCTACGTCACGATGAACCAGAAGCCCGACGTGTACATCACGGCTGTTCAGCCGCGCGACGCCAGCTGGTGGACGGAGTGGGCCCAGAAGGCCGACACCGAGGTGCAGCAGGTCCTGGCCGGCAAGATGTCGCAGGAGGAGCTCCTCGCCAGCTGGGACAAGTACTGGACCGAGAAGTGGGCGAAGTAGTTAAGAGCATGACTCAGACAGCACTACCGACGAAGGGGCGCCCGACTTCCGGGCTGGGCGCCCCTTCGGGCCCGCGAAAGCGGACCTTCACCGTCACGCGCGGCCTCATCGTCCTGGCGTTCATGGCGCCGGCTGTCATCTTCGTCGCGATCTTCACGTACTACCCGATGATCTCCGGCAGCCAGATGGCGTTTCGCAAGTGGAACCTCGCCGACCTCACCGACACCTCCTGGGTCGGCTTCGACAACTTCACGGCGATCTTCACGGACCCGACGTTCTTCACGGTGCTCGGCAACACCGCGATCTGGGTCTTCGCCTCGATCATTCCGCAGCTCCTGATCGGCTTCGCTCTCGCGCTGTGGCTACGTCGCAGGTTCCGCTTCCGCGGCGTCTACCAGGCCCTGATCTTCTTTCCCTGGGCCATATCCGGATTCCTCATCGGCATCGTGTTCCGCTGGATGTTCAACGGCGAGTTCGGCGTGATCAACGACCTGCTGGTGAAAATCGGAATCGTCGACACCCCGGTGCCATGGCTCGCCAAGCCCGGTACCGCGATGTTCGCGTTGGTCGTCGCGAACGTCTGGTACGGAGTGACCTTCTTCGCGATCATGATCCTTGCCGCACTCCAGTCGGTGCCGGATGAGCTGTACGAGGCGGCCGCGCTGGACGGCGCCAGCAAGCCCCGCGTGCTGTTCCAGATCACCATCCCGCAGATCGCCACGACCCTCGCGCTGACCGTGCTGCTGCGAGTTATCTGGATCTTCAACTTCCCCGACATCATCTACGCGATGACCGGCGGAGGCCCCGCCAACCAGACGCACATCGTCACCACCTGGATGATCGAGACCACTCAGCGCGGTGACTACGGGCATGCCTCGGCGACCGGGCTGATCGTCGTCGCCGTGCTGCTCGTGTTCAGCGCCTTCTACCTGTTGGCCCTGCGCGAGCGGAAGGAGGTTCGATCGTGACGTCACACCAATCCGTCGTCGGTCGTGTCATCCGCGTCCTTTTCCTGACGTTGTGGGCCGTGATCACCCTGTTCCCGCTGTACTGGATCACGATCACCTCGTTCAAGACGCCGGGCGCGATCTTCAGCTACCCGCTGGCGTACTGGCCGGAGGAGTTCTCCCTCGAGAACTACATAGGACTGTTCCAGAAGGCGCAGTTCGGCACGTACATCCTGAACAGCCTGACGGTGTCGACCGCTGCCGCGGCCGTGGCCACGCTGATCGCGATGCTCTCCGGTTACGTGCTCGCCCGGTTCGAGTTCCGTAGCAAGTCGGCGGTGCTGTTGGCCTTCCTGGTTACGCAGATGATCCCGTCGTTCATCGCGCTCGGGCCGCTGTACCTGCTGATGGTCCAGCTGGGACTCGTCGACCAGAAGTTGGGTCTGGTGCTGATCTATATCGCCGTCTGCATCCCGGTGAGCACCGTCATGCTGCGCGGTTTCTTCGCCAATGTGCCCGATGCGTTGGAGGAAGCGGCCCTGATCGACGGCTGCTCCCGCCTCACGGCGCTCTTCCGGGTGATCGCGCCGGTCATGAAGCCGGGGATCATCGCGGCGTTCATCTTCAACTTCGTGAACTGCTGGAACGAGTTGTTCCTGTCGGTCACGCTGATGAACAGCGACGAGAACCGCACCATCCCGACGGCACTGAACGCCTTCATCACCAGCTTCAACATCGAGTGGGCATCGATGGCGGCGGCGGCGGTACTGACCATCCTCCCCACCATGGTCCTCTTCGCCTTCGCCAGCCGGTACATCGTCCAAGGGCTCACCGCCGGCGCGGTCAAGGGCTGAGAGCGCCGGCCCGGTTCGGGCTCCACCAACCGATCGGAGACACTGATGCCCCGTGTCTGCTTCACCCTGCAGGTCGACCCGTCACGGCTCGAGGAGTACCGCGCCCGGCACGCGGCGGTGTGGCCCGAGATGCTCGCCGCACTACGCGACGCCGGCTGGCGTGACTACACGCTTCATCTCCGAGAGGACGGACTGCTCGTCGGTGTTCTGGCGACGGACGACTTCGCGGCCGCGCAGGCGGCGATGGAGCGCACCGACATCAACCGGCGCTGGCAGGCCGAGATGGCGCAGTTCTTCCCCCAGCTCGCCGACGGGCGCGCCGATCGGGGGATGCATGTTCTCGATGAGGCGTTCAACCTCGAAGCCCAGCTGGCCCGCACCACCTCGGCAGAGTAAGGGCGGTTTGAGCCGCTGGTTCGTGCTCTCGGCGGCGGCCGGAGGACGGCCATCCGAAAGAACTGAAAGTAACCAGCTACGAAACGAAACCGTTACGACGGCGACTTCCCTTTCGTTTATTGACCCTTCGTCTGCGGTGTGTCTAGCGTCACCTCACACCACCGTAGGCGGAGGGGCCAGAGACCCATGTCGGGGATTGCCGAGCACGAACGCCAGGAACACGTGCTGCGGATGCTCGACGGGCAGGGGCGGGTCAGCGTCAACGATCTGATGGACCGGTTCGGCGTATCCGCCGTCACCGTCCGCAAGGACCTCGAGTCCCTCGAGCGGCGTCGGCTGCTGCGACGCGTTCGCGGGGGCGCCGTTCCGCACGAAGGCGCCGACGAAGGCGCGTTCGAAATGCGGCTGCGGCACAGCGTGGCAGCGAAGCAGTCCATCGCCCGAGCCGCCGCGGCGCACGTCAGGGATGGCGACGCCATCTCCTTGGACTGCAGCACCACGTGCTACTACCTGGCTCTCGAGCTGAGGGGACGGCGCGGGCTGGTCGTCGTGACCAACGGCCTTCGCGCCGCCGACGTGCTCAGCGAATCCGACTCGATCACCGTCGTGGTGCTCGGCGGGACCGTTCGCCGGTCGTCCCAGTCCCTCGTCGGCGACTTCGGTGACGTCTTCTCGTCGCGGGGCCGACTCAACGTCGGCTTCTTCGGCCTGCGCTCACTCACCCCTGAGCACGGACTGATGGAGTTGAGCATCGAGGAGACCGCGGTCAAGCGGCGTCTCGCCGCCGCCTCCGATCACGTGTACGGGCTCTTCGACTCCTCGAAGCTCGGGCGCTTCGCGCTGCACTCCTTCGTCGCGACCGACCATCTGACCGGACTCATTACGGACGAGGGCATGCCCGACGACGTCGCGGAGCAGTGGGCGTCGCGGGGCGTCAAGGTCGAGCGGGTGACCGCCTCCGGGGGAGGCGTGGCATGAGCGAACGCCGGTGCGTCGCCGTCGACCTCGGCGCCGAGAGTGGCCGGATCGTCGTGGGAACGTTCGACGGACACCGCCTGGGCACTGAGATCGTGCACCGCTTTCCGAACCGGCCGCGAATGGTCGATGGGCACCTCCGGTGGGACGTGGCGGCCCTGTGGAGCGAGATCGTCGAGGGCCTGAGTCGCGCCGGCGCCGCCGAACCGGTCGACTCGGTCGGCGTGGACAGCTGGGGGATCGACTTCGGTTACCTGGACGAGCGAGGCGACCTCGTCGCGGACCCGGTGTCGCACCGCGACGCCCGTACGGACGGGACGCTGAACGCGGCGGCGCAGATGGTCGGCCGCGAGCGGCTCTACCGCGACACGGGCATCCAGCTGATGCAGATCAATGCCGTCTTCCAGCTCCTCGCCGAATCCCGCGCCGGCGGTCCACCGCCGGCTGCCCGCCGGCTGCTCATGATTCCCGACCTGTTCCACCACCTGCTGTCGGGCTCCTCGGTTGCGGAGTTCACCGCAGTCAGCACCACGGGCGCGTACGACGTCGCCGGCCGGGCGTGGGCGACCAAGCTCCTCGACGACCTCGGAATCCGAACGGACCTGCTACCCGAGGTGGTGGATGCCGGCACCGACCTCGGGGCGGTCGTTCCCGCGCTCGCCACCCTGCCGGGTCTCGCCTCGACCCGGGTCATCACCCCCGGAAGTCACGACACGGCGAGCGCGGTGGCAGCCGTGCCCTTCGCGGACCCGTACGCCGGGTACATCTCCTCGGGAACCTGGTCGCTGGTCGGCGTCGAGCTGGTACATCCGGTCGTCAACGAGTCGTCCCGCAAAGCGAACCTCACCAACGAGGGCGGCGTCGCCGGGACGGTGCGACTGCTGCGCAACGTGATGGGGCTCTGGGTCCTGCAGGAGTGCCGGCGCCAGTGGGCGCGCGAGGGCCGTGACATCGAGTATCCCGCGTTGGTCGCCCTCGCGGCTGAGGCCTCGGCGATGGGCAGCATTGTCGACGTCGATCATCCGTCGTTCGTACACCCCGGGGACATGCCGGCGCGGGTACGCGACTACTGCCGTTCCACCGGTCAACCGGTGCCGTCCACGGTCGGCGAGGTGGCACGTTCCGTCCTGGAGGGCCTGGCGTTGCGATACCGCGCGGCCTTCGACTCGATCGCGGAGGTCACCGGGCGGCCGACGACCCTCGTCCACATCGTCGGCGGCGGCTCCCGCAACGACCTGCTCAACCAGCTGACGGCGGACGTGACCGGGCTGGCCGTTCACGCGGGGCCCGTCGAGGCGACCGCGATGGGCAATCTACTCGTCCAACTCGTCGCACTCGGCGAGCTCGGGGGACTGGACGACGTACGCGAGGTGGTGCGGCGCAGCGACTGCGGTCGCCTCGTCGAACCACGTGACCCCTCCGTCTGGGGGGAGCACTACACCCGATTCCGTGACCTTGTCGCGTCGGCTACGCCCGTGCAGGACCTGGTCAACTAATCCCATAGGACCCGCCGCGCAGCGGCGGCTCCTGCGCCCGGAGCACGGTCGCAGGCTCGAGAGGAGTTCAGATGCGGATGTCGAAGAGGGCGATGGCACTGGTGGCCGTCGGGCTCGTCGGCGCTCTTGCGATGAGCGGCTGCAGCAAGAAGTCTGGCGGCAGCAGCGGGGCGTCCGCCGGATCCGGCAAGGACGGTAAGCAGATCGCCGTTGCCTTCGTCCCGAAGCTGCAGGGCATCCCGTACTTCGAGGCCATGAACACCGGCGGACAGAAGGCCGCCAAGGATCTCGGTATCAACTGGATCTACAAGGGCTCGACCACGGCGGACCCCGGGGCGCAGACCGACATCGTGAAGTCGCTGATTCAGCAGAAGGTAGACGTTCTCGTGGTCGCACCCAACGATCCCGACTCGATGGCGCCGGTGCTCGCGGACGCCAAGGCCAAGGGCATCCACGTGATGACCTCGGACACGGACGCACCGAACTCGGTGCGTGAGGTGTTCGTCAACCAGGCCACCGCGGAGGGTATCGGAAGGGGCCTCACGGACGCCCTGCTCGAGAAGATGGGCAGCCAGGGCAAGTACGCCATCGTGTCGTGCGGCCAGACCGCCGCGAACCTCAACTCGTGGATCGCGGTGCAGAAGCAGTACACCGCGGAGAAGTACCCCAAGGCGCAGATCGTCGACACCGTCTACGCCGGCGAGGACGAGGCCAAGGCCGTCTCGATGGCGAAGGACCTGATGAACGCTCACGCGGACCTGACCGGACTCGTCGGTGAGTGCACCTCCTCGGCGCCCGGCGTGGCGAAGGCCGTCCGCGAGGCCGGCAAGATCGGCAAGGTCTTCACCGTCGGTCTCGGCACACCGCAGGCGATGAAGCCGTACCTCGCCGACGGATCATCCACCGCGGCGATCCTGTGGGACGTCGAGAGCCTGGGTTACCTGACCGCATGGGCGGGCCAGCAGATCGCCCAGGGCAAGTCGTTCGAGACCAGCAACAAGGTCGGCAGCGACCTGGCCGACGTCAAGTACTTCAGCGACCAGAAGATGCTGCTCCTCGGTGACCCGCTGCGGATCACCAAGGAGAACGTCGACCAGTTCAACTACTGAGGCGCCGACGGGTCGGGCCGGCAACGGCTCGACCCGTCGAACCGGAGGCATCATGACCACGGCCGACACCCGATCCGACCCGAGCACCCCGGCAACCCTGCCCTCGGTTCTTCGGCTCACCGGCATCGACAAGCGGTACGGCGGCGTCCATGCGCTGCGCGGGGTCGACTTCGAACTGGCCCGCGGAGAGGTGCACGCCCTGGTCGGGGAGAACGGAGCCGGCAAGTCGACCCTTATCAAGATTGTCTCCGGCGCGGAGAGCCCGGATGCGGGAGAGATCGAGATCGACGGGCAGGCCCTGCCGACGGGAAGCACCACCTCGGCGCTGAGCGCCGGCATCGCGACCGTCTACCAGGAGTCCCAGCTCTTCGGCGAACTCACCGTGGCGGAAAACGTCTTCATCGGCCGCGAACTGCGGCGGGCCGGCATCGTCGAGCGGGGTCGCCAGCACGAGGCGGTCGTGAAGCTGCTCGAGCGGGTCGGCCTGGACGCTGCCGTCGCGGACGTCCGGGTGGCCGACCTGTCGGTCGCCGAGCAGCAACTGGTCAGCATCGCCAAGGCCTTCGCGAGCGAGCCGCGCATCCTCATCCTGGACGAGCCATCGGCCATCCTCACCGACCGAGAAATCGACACCCTGTTCGAGGCCGTCCGCCGGATGCGCGACAGCGGCGTGGCGGTCATCTACATCAGCCATCGCCTCGACGAGCTCGCCCAGATCACCGACCGTGTCACGGTCCTGCGGGACGGTCGGGTGGTGGCGAGCCGGCCGACCAGGGAGCTCACCGTACGGGCCGTGGCCGAACTGATGGTCGGCCACACGCTCGAAACGGACCAGGTGCGGCGAACGGTGCCGGACGTCGAGCCCGCGCTGGCAGTGACCAGCCTCGGTCGACGGGGTGTCTTCGCCGACGTCGAGCTGGCCCTTCGGCCCGGCGAGGTGGTCGCCCTCTACGGTCTCATCGGTTCGGGCGCTGCCAGCATCGCCCGCGCCCTGTACGGCATTGACCCGGCCGATTCGGGCATCATCCGGATCAACGGCCAGGAGGTGAACCTCAGATCACCTGCCGATGCGGTGCGGCACGGGATGACGATGCTTCCGGCCAACCGCAAGGTGCAGGGCGTCTTCAGCTCCAAGAGCATCGCCTTCAACATCTCCAGCGCACACCTGCGGCTCCTCAGCCGCGGCGGGCTGTGGGTGGACCGCGGCCGGGAACGGTCCGTAGCGCGCGACTTCATCAAGCGCATCGCCATCAAGGCGCCGGGACCCGCCACCCTCGTCGGCAACCTGTCCGGCGGTAACCAGCAGAAGGTGGTGCTTGCCCGCCAGCTCGTCGAGCGGCCGCACATTCTGCTGCTCGAGGAACCGACGCAGGGGGTGGATGTCGGGGCCAAGGACGAGATCCACCGGATCATCGTCGAGCTCGCCGACGCGGGCAGCGCCGTCCTCGTCGTTTCCTCCGACCTGCCAGAGGTGCTGCAGGTCGCCGATCGGGTTCTCGTGGTGCGGGCGGGGCGGATCGTGGCCGCGTTCGACCGCGGCGCCCGGCAGGCGGATGTGCTGGCGGCTGCCGCCGGCGATGGCGGGCCCGGCACCGTGGACGACTCCTCCACCGCCAACACCGCCTCGACGACGGAGGTGACTGCTCCATGACCGGGCTCGTCCAAGCCGTACCACTGCGCCGCAGGCGTCCCGTCGCCCGGGCGGTGGAGGGTCAGGAACTCGCGCTCGTCGTCGTCATCGCGCTCCTGTGGCTCGCCCTGTCCCTCGGGACCGACACGTTCCTCACCGGTTCGAACCTGCGCAACATCGTCTTCGGCGTGGCGGCGATCGCGATCATCGGAATCGGCATGACGCCCGTCATCGTCACCGCCGGCATCGACGTCTCCGTAGGGAGCATGGCTGCGGTGGTCATGGTGGTCGTCGCCAAACTCATCCGCGACGTCGGGGCGCCGGCGCCACTCGCCGTCCTCGTAGCGGTCGCGCTCGGGCTGGCGCTCGGGTGCCTCAACGGGCTGCTCGTCAGCCTCGGCGGCATCCACCCGATCATCGTCACGTTCGGCACCCTGAACGTGTTCCGCTTCGTGGCCCTGCGCATCTTCGACTCCAAGCAGGTGACCGGCGTACCGGACACGTTGGCCTGGTTCGGCGGCGGCGAGGCCGGGCGGGGCCTGCTCGGCGTGCCCCACGCCTGGTGGCTCGCCATGGTGCTCGCCGCGCTCATGTGGTGCTACATGCGTTACTGGGCGACCGGGCGCCACTGGTACGCCATCGGGAACGACCCGAACGCCGCTCGACTCGCCGGCATCAAGGTGCGCCGGCGCACCATCACCGCGTACGCCCTCACCGGGTTCTTCGTCGGCCTGGCGGCCTGCGTGCTCATCGGCAGCGGCGGCCTGGTGCAGCAGAATGCGGGCACCGGGCTCGAGTTGCAGGTCATCGCGGCTGTCGTGATCGGCGGAACGAGCATCCTCGGCGGTCGCGGCACGGTTCTCGGAACGCTGCTGGGAGCGCTGCTGGTCGGCACGCTGACGAGCGCCATCACGCTGCTCGGCTGGCGCAGCGAGCTGACCGAACTGTTCATCGGTGTGTTCATCCTGGTCGCGGTTGGCGTCGACCTGGTCCGTGAACGTCGCAGGAGGACACGGTGACCACCAAGACCGCAGAACTCGACCAGGCTCGCGACCAGAAGCCGGCCGAGGACCCGGGGACGCCGGGCTGGGCTCGTGCCCTCCGGTTCGTGCTTTCTGAGCGGGTCGCGCTGCTGAGTGTGCTGCTCGTGGTCGTGCTGGCGTGGTTCTGGTACCTGGGCCAGAACGACTACCTCGTCGCGCCGTACGACGTCGACTACCTGGCCTCCGCCCTCGAGACGATGGTTCCGCTCTGCCTCCTCGGCCTCGCGGAGTTCATCGTCATCGTCTCCGGTCGCGGCGGCATCGACCTGTCCGTCGGGTCGATCGTCAGCCTTGCCGGCATGGCCTTCGGATTCATGGTGGGCCAGTGGGGATGGCCGGTCGGTCCCGCACTGGTCCTGAGCGTGCTCGTCGGTGGGATCCTCGGCGCGGTCAACGGTGTACTGGTGGCGTACCTCGGCTTCCCGGCGTTGATCGCGACCCTGGCCACCTACTACGCGTACGGGTCGCTGGCGCTGCTGAGCAACGACAACGCCCCCATCTCGACGAAACCCATCCAGGACCTGCACTCGCTGACCCGACCACTCGACCTACCCGTGATGCCGGATCTGCCGGCGCAGGTGCTGACCTTCCTTCTGCCCTGCGTCGTCGTGGTGTGGCTCGTGGTCAACCGGACGACCTACGGCCGCAAGCTGTACGCGATCGGCACGAATGACATCGCCGCCCGCTTCGCGAACATCGACGTGCGGCAGACCCGGTTCCGCGCCTACGTCACCTCCGGACTGCTCTCCGGCGTCGTCGCCGTGGTCACCGTCGCGCAGTTCGCCTCGGCCCGCCCGGACGCGGGCAGTGTGGGCAACGGGATGGCGCTCCCGGCGATCACCATCGCCGTGCTCGGCGGGGTGGCGATCTCCGGTGGTCTGGGGCGGGTGGCCGGCGTGGTGATCGCAGCCCTGCTCATCGTCTGGCTGAACGCGGGCATCCTCCTCGCGTTCGAGGGCTCGGACGGCAGTCAGTTCCAGCTCTTCGCGCTCGGCGCGGTCCTGGTCCTCTCCGCGCTGCTCAACGCGATCACCCTGCGTCGCCGCGGAGGGGTCCGATGAGCGTGCGTGTCGACCCCGCGATGGTGCCGGCCGCACTCGTCGACCTGACGTTGCGCGTCGGTGATCCGGCTCGCGATCTGGTGAGCCTCGCGGAGGGCAACACGTCGACCGTGCAGGACGGCGAGCTGGTCGTGAAGGCGAGCGGTGCGCGGATGGACCGCGCGAGCGCGGGCGACTTCGTGGTGGTCGACGTGGACACGGCCGCCCGCGTCCTCGCCGATCCGCGCACCACTCAGGACGAGCTCTCTGCGCTGCTGTCCGTGGCGGACGATCCGCGAGGGCGCCGCGCCTCGATCGAGACGCTCGTCCACGTCGCCGCGGTGCACGCCGGCGGCGCGACCTGGGTCGCGCACACCCATCCGACCGCGCTCGTCGGGCTCCTCTCCGTCGAGGAGGGGGAGCGGTTGTGGCAGGCGCCGCTGTTTCCGGACGAGGCAGTGGTCGTCGGTCGTCCCGCATGGGTCGGGTATGAGGAACCCGGTCTCGCGCTCGGCCGCGCCGTCGCAGCCGCCATCACCGACCACGCCGACCGCTACGGCACTCCGCCGCGGCTCGTGCTCCTCGGCAACCATGGAATCGTCGCGCTCGGCCGGTCGCCCGA
Source organism: Micromonospora globispora (assembly GCF_003857015.1). Classification (GTDB taxonomy): domain Bacteria; phylum Actinomycetota; class Actinomycetes; order Mycobacteriales; family Micromonosporaceae; genus Micromonospora; species Micromonospora globispora. The sequence goes on from NZ_QGGF01000693.1 coordinate 25,208, forward strand.
GGAGGTCGAGGCCGTGACGACGATGGCGGTGAAGGCCGCCCGTACCCGCCTGATCGCGCACGCGGTCGGGAGACCGCGGTATCTCGACGCGGCCGGCGGAGATGCCCTCGCCTCCCGCGCCGACGAGGTCGCCCGCCGCGCGTTGCTGGCGGGAGAGACGGTATGACCCGTCCGCCCTTTGCCGATCGCATCGTCGAGGCGGTGTTCTTCGACGTCGGTGGCCCGATCTACGACGACGAGAACTTCGTGTCCGCGGTGCTCGCCGCGCTCGACGACCTTCGGGCCGAGCAGGGACGAGAGCCCGTCGATTGGGCGAGCTTCCGAGCGGTGTACGACGCCGTCCGGATCGCGCAGTCCGGGTCGCTGCGGCGCGCGCTCGCCGCCGAGTTCCTCGGTGACGAGCGGCGGCGCGACGAGCTGCACGAGCGCACCCGGCACCACTGGCAGCACCCGGCGGGTTCGCTCTACGCCGACGTGCTGCCGTGCCTGCGGGAGCTGCATGGGCAGGTGCGCGTCGGGGTGCTGGCCAACCAGGAGGCCACCGTGGTCGACGCGCTGCGTCGTGACGGCCTGGCACCCTTCATCGACGTCTGGGGCGTCTCCGCGCTGGTCGGGTTCGAGAAGCCGGAGCCCGCCCTCTTCGAGTGGGCGCTGAAGCAGGCGGGAACGACCCCGGCGACAACCGTGCATGTCGGCAACCGCCTCGACACCGACGTCCGCCCGGCCCGCCGCCTCGGCCTCGGCACCGTCTGGGTGCTGCGCGGCGAGGCAGCTCCCGAGCCGACGACCGAGCAGCTCGCGGAGCCCGACGTCGCCGTACCCGACCTCCGTGGCCTTCCCCGGCTGCTGCTCGGCGATGGTCGGCGGCAGCGCGCCGAGGCCGAGCGGCCATGACCGATCTCGTCATCGGTCTGGACGTCGCCACCGCAGACGTCCGGGCCGTCGCGGTCACCCCCGACGGGACCGTTGTGGCGCGGGCAGCGGCACCACTTCCGCCCCCCGACCGTGGCATAGCGGGACGCACAGAGCAGAAACCGGTCCATCCCGACGTCGCGGAGACCGTTCTCGCGCAGCTCACCGCGGAGGTGGGCGGGTCGGCGAAGGCTGTCGCCGTGACCGCCACCTCGGGAAGCGTCGTCCCATGCTCCGCTGACCTGGTGCCCGTTGGGCCCGCTCTCCTGTACGACGATCGCAGGGCCGGCGAGCACGGCTCCGGGGTCGATCCGGCGCTGGTGCGGACCGCACCGGCGCTCGCCCGCATCGGCTGGCTCGAACGCCACCTTCCGGCGGACCGGTACCGGCACGTCAGTGACCTCGTCGTCGCCCGGCTCACCGGGGAGGACACCCCGAGCGACACGAGCCATGCCCTCAAGACCGGTGCTGATCCCGAAACCGGGCGTTGGGCCGCCCAGCTGCTCGACATGGCGGGTGTCGCGGAGTCCCAGTTGCCGCGGCTGTGCCGGCCGGGAGCCGTCGTCGGTGGCCTTTCCGCCCGCAGTGCGTCGCTGACAGGTCTGCCCGTCGGGACGCTGGTGGTCCTCGGCATGACCGACGGCTGCGCGGGCCAGGTGGCGGCGGGCGCGGTGCGACCGGGAGACGCGGTCGGCGTGCTCGGGACCACCCTCGTGGTCAAGGTCGTGGCATCGCGTCGGGTGGCCGACCAGGCGCTCGGTGTCTACAGCCACCTCGCGCCCGACGGCTGCTGGTGGCCGGGAGGAGCGAGCAACGCCGGCGCCGGGGTACTACGCAGTGCCTTCCCCGACGCCGATTTACAGGCTCTCGACCTCGCGGCCGCGCAACGCGGGCCGGTACGCGCGCTGGTCTATCCCGTGGCTCGTCCCGGCGAGCGGTTCCCCTTCGTGACCCCGGACGCGGGCGGGTGGCTGCGGGGCGAGCCGGCGGACCGCGACGAGTACTACCGCGCCCTTCTCGACGGCGTGGCCTACGTCGAGCGGCTGGCCCTCGACGTCCTCGCGGCAGCGGGCGCTCCGAGCCGTGGTGCCCTCCGGGCCGTGGGGGGCGGTAGCCGCAGCCGGCCGTGGGCCCGGATCCGCGCCACAGTCCTGGGCCGTCCGCTCCTGGTCCCCGCCGAGGTGTCCAGTGCCTTCGGAGCCGCCGTGCTGGCCGCGTCATCCACCGTGCACCACGACCTGGCGACGGCCGTCGACTCGATGGTGAGGCTCGCGGCCACGGTGGACCCCGACCCCGCCGAGCAACCGAGGCTCGACGACGGATACGCCCGGTTCGTCGCCGCGCTCGTCGAGCGTGGCTGGCTCCCCCCGGCTCCGACGAAGAACCCAGACCGGTCCATCAACTCCGATCCGATCGAGGGGTGACCATGAACCGAGACGAGGTCAAGCGCCTCCTGCGAACCCAGCACATCGAGACGCCCTCCTGGGCGTACGGCAACTCCGGAACCCGATTCAAGGTGTTCGCCGAGCCCGGCGTACCGCGGACGCCGTACGAGAAGATCGACGACGCGGCGATGGTGCACCGGCTCACCGGCGTCGCCCCGACCGTGGCGCTGCACATCCCGTGGGACCGCGTGGACGACTACGCGGACCTCGCCTCGTACGCCAAGGACCAGGGGGTGGCGATCGGGGCGATCAACCCGAACGTGTTCCAGGACGACGACTACAAGTTGGGCAGCGTCTGCAGCCCCGATCCGAAGGTGCGCCGTAAGGCGGTCGAGCACCTGCTGGAGTGCGTCGGCATCGCCCGCGAGACGGGGTCGAAGCAGCTGTCGTTCTGGTTTGCCGACGGCACCAACTACGCTGGCCAGGACTCGATCCGCGCGCGGCAGGACCGCCTCGCCGAGGCCCTGAGCGAGACGTACGCCGCGATGCCGGCGAACATGACGATGCTGCTGGAGTACAAGCTCTTCGAACCGGCCTTCTACCAGATGGACCTGCCGGACTGGGGCACCTCGTACATGCACTGCCTGCAACTGGGCCCGCAGGCGAAGGTGCTGGTCGACACCGGCCACCACGCACCAGGGACCAACATCGAGATGATCGTCGCGGTGCTGCTGCGGGCTGGCCGCCTCGGCGGCTTCCACTTCAACAGTCGCTACTACGCCGACGACGACCTCATGGTGGGGGCGGCCGACCCCTTCGGACTGTTCCGGATCATGCACGAGATCGTCTCGGCGTCCGCGATGGACGGCGTCGCTTTCATGCTCGACCAGTGCCACAACATCGAGGGCAAGGTGCCGGCGCTGATCCGCTCGGTGATGAACGTCCAGGAAGCTACCGCTAAGGCCCTGCTGGTGGACGCTGACGCGCTGACGCGGGCCCAGGCTGAGGGGGACGTGCTGTCCGCCCACGGCGCGCTGATGGACGCGTTCGCCACCGATGTGCGGCCCCTGCTCGCCGAGCTTCGCGACGAGATGGGCCTGCACCTGGACCCCATGCAGGCCTACCGGGAATCGGGCTATCAGCAACGGATCGTCGCCGAGCGTGTCGGCGGGACCGCGATGGGATGGGGAGCGTGATGCAGCGAACGACCCGAGACGACGTTCCCGAGGGCGTCTCCGGGGAGGTGACCGCCATGCTCGACCGAGCGAACCACCTGGGCAGCGATCCCACGGTGACGAACTATGGCGGCGGCAACTCCTCGTGCAAGGCGGCGGTGACGCATCCCGCGACCGGAGAGCCCGTCACATTGCTCTACGTCAAGGGATCCGGGGGTGACCTCGGCACGCTGCGCTATCCCGGCCTCGCGGTCCTCGAACTGGATCGACTGCACCGCCTCGACGACCGGTACCGCGGAGTCGAGCACGAGGACGAGATGGTCGGCCTCTTCTCCTTCTGCGCCTTCGGGCCGGGCGGTGCGGCCCCCTCGATCGACACTCCGATGCACGGCCTCGTCGACGCGGTGCACGTGGACCACCTGCACCCCGACAGCGTCATCGCGCTCGCTGCGGCTGCCGACGGCGAGCGGCTGGTGCGGGACTGTTACGGGGAGCGCGTCCGGTGGGTGCCGTGGATCCGCCCTGGGTGGGAGCTCGGTCGGATGATCGCCGAGATTGTGCGGAACCATCCCGAGGCGGAGGGCGTCGTCCTCGGCGGCCACGGCCTCACCACGTGGGGAGCGACCAGCGAGGAGTGTGAGGAGCGAGGGCTGCGGCTCATTCGTGAGGCGGCCGAGTTCATCCGACGTGCGGGCCGGCCGGAGCCGTTGGGTCCGGTACGGGACGACCGCCGCCCGCTCCCCGAGGAGGCGCGGCGGCAACGGGCCGCCGAACTCGCGCCGATTCTGCGCGGGATCGCGGGCACCGACAGCCGCCTGGTCGGGCACTTCCGTGACGACGAGGTCGTCCTGGACTACCTCTCCAGAGAGGCGCTGGACCGGCTCGTCCCGCTCGGCACGTCCTGCCCCGACCATTTCCTGCGCACCAAGATACGTCCGCTGCTGCTGGACACCGCCCCGGACGCGGCACTTGACGAGGTGGTGGAGCGGCTGCGCGAGCTGCACACGGCGTACCGCGAGGAGTACGCGGCCTACTACGACCGGTACGCCGACGCGGACAGTCCGCCCATGCGTGGCGCGGACCCCGCCGTCGTGCTCGTTCCCGGGGTCGGGATGTTCTCATACGGCGGCGACAGGCTGACTGCCCGCATCGCCGGCGAGTTCTACGTCAACGCGATCAACGTGATGCGCGGCGCGGAGGCGGTCTCCACCTATGCCCCGGTCTCCGAGAGCGAGAAGTTCCGGGTCGAGTACTGGGAACTCGAGGAGCGTAAGCTGCGCCGTCGGCCAAGGCCTAAAGCGCTCGCCGGAAAGGTCGCCTTCGTCACCGGGGGTGCGTCCGGGATCGGTCGCGCGACATGCCGGGCGCTTGCCGCACAGGGCGCCTGTGTCGTGGTCGCCGATCGCGACCACGAGGGCGCCCGCCAGCTGGCCAAGGAACTCGGCGGTGCGGATGTCGCCCACGCCGTCCACGTCGACGTGTCGGACGAGGCGTCCATCCGCGCGGCGGTCGAGGTCGCCTGCCTGGCCTTCGGCGGGATCGACGTCGTGGTCAACAACGCTGGCCTCTCCCAGTCCGCGCCGCTCGAGGAGACCACCGCGGAGATGTGGGACCTCCAGTTCGACGTGATGGCCCGCGGTTCGTTCCTCGTGTCGCGCGAGGCCGCCCGGGTCCTGCGCGCCCAGGGTCACGGCGGTGACATCGTCTACATCGTCAGCAAGAACGCCGTCTTCGCCGGACCCGCCAACGTCGCGTACTCGTCGGCGAAGGCGGCCCAGGCCCACCAGGTCCGGCTCCTCGCTGCGGAACTCGGTCCCACTGGGGTGCGTGTCAACGGTGTGAATCCCGACGGCGTCGTACGCGGGTCCGGGATCTTCGCCGGCGGCTGGGGCGCGCAACGTGCCGCTGTGTACGGGGTCGCCGAGGAGGACCTGGGGCAGTACTACGCGCAGCGAACGCTGCTCAAACAGGAGGTGCTTCCCGAACACGTCGGCGCGGCGGTCGTCGCGCTCGTCGACGGATCACTGCCCCTGACCACCGGCCTGCTCGTTCCCGTGGACGGCGGCGTACCCCAGGCGTTCCTGCGATGACGGCGCGCAACCCGCTCGGTATCCATGCCGCGGTCTTCGCCGGCGGGTGGAGTCCCGAGGAGCGGCGGATGGCAGCGAGACGGGCCCGCCGGGCCGGGTACGACGTGCTGGAGATACCAGCGCTCGACCCCGAGGCGATCGACATCGCCGACACCCGGGCGGTGCTCGACGAACACGGGCTGGTCGGTGTGTGCTCGCTGGGGCTCGACTTCGACGCGGACATCTCCAGCCCGGTACCCGAGGTCGCCGCTCGTGGCGAAGCGCGGCTGCGCGCGGCCCTCGACGTCGCCGCCGGCCTCGGCGGAGGCTTCCTCGGCGGCGTCATCTACAGCGCCCTCGGCAAGTACGACCGGCCGATGGACCCGCGGGACCGCGACTCGATGGTCGCCATCCTCCGTCGGCTCGCCGCGAGAGCAGCTGACGAAGGGGTGACCCTCGGCCTGGAAGCGGTGAACCGCTACGAGTCGAACGCCATCAACACCTGCGCGCAGGCGGTTCAGGTGATCAAGGACGTCGGGGCGGCCAACGTGGTGGTCCACCTCGACGCCTATCACGCCAACATCGAGGAGGCCTCCATCACCCAGGCGGTGGCCGACTGCGCCGACCATTTGGGCTACGTACACGTGGGGGAGTCGCACCGCGGTTACCTCGGCAGCGGATCCGCCGATCTCGACGGTCTCTTCCGGGCCCTGCGGGACACCGGCTACTCCGGCACGGTGACGTTCGAGTCGTTCTCCCGCGCCGTGGTGTCGGCGGACCTGTCGGATCGACTCGGGGTCTGGCGGGACCTGTGGGAGGACGGGGACGACCTCGCCGCCCACGCGCACGCCTACATGTCCGAGCGCCTGACGAGGGTAGCTGGAGGTACGACGGATAGAAGGACCTTGCCGGTCCCTCTTGACTCAGAAATCGATTGCTGAAACGGTGAATGTCATGCGGGTTGCGGCCGTCATCGGCGTGGACATCGGCACCTCGAGCAGCAAAGGGGTGCTCGTCGATCTCGGCGGCCGCGTGATCGGTTCGTGTACCCGGCACCATGAGGTCGACCGTCCGCGACCGGGCTGGGTCGAGATGGACGCGGAGATCTGGTGGCAGGAGTTCGTGGGCATCACCCGGGAACTCCTGGCGCCCGGCGAGGCGGACGTCGTCGCCGTCGGAGTGAGTGGCATGGGTCCGTGCGTGCTGCTCACGGACGCTGACGGCGTCCCGCTGCGCCCGTCCATCCTGTACGGCATCGACACCCGCTCGACCGGTCAGATCGCGAGGCTCAACGAGCGGTTCGGCGAGAACGCGATCATGCAGCGGTGCGGCTCGGCCCTCTCGACCCAGTCCGCGGGCGCGAAGATCGCCTGGGTCGCCGACACGGAGCCCCACCTCTTCGCGCGGGCACGCCGATTGTTCATGCCGAGTTCGTGGCTCGCCTTCAAACTGACCGGCGAGTACGTGCTCGACCAGCACTCCGCCAGTCAGTGCACCCCGCTCTACGACACGGAAAACCTGACCTGGTATCTGCCGTGGGCCAAGGAGATCGCGCCCGAGCTGGTCCTTCCGCCGCTGAGGTGGGCGGGCGAGGTGGCCGGCAGCGTGACGGCGGAGGCGGCATCCCTGACCGGACTGCGGGTCGGCACCCCCGTGATCACGGGAACGATCGACGCGTGGTCGGAGGCGATCAGCGTCGGCGCCCAGGGCGTGGGCGACCTCATGCTGATGTACGGCACGACGATGTTCCTGGTCAACACTGTTCCCAACCGGTTGACCAGCCCGTCGCTGTGGGGAACGGTCGGCGCCCTGCCCGGCACCCGCAACCTCGCGGCGGGCATGGCGACCTCTGGTGCCATCACCGGATGGCTGCGCGACCTGTTCGGATCACCGGACTATCCCGAGCTCCTGCGTCTCGCGGAACTCTCCGGTCCCGGCGCCGGCGGGCTGCTCATGCTGCCCTACTTCGCAGGCGAGCGTACGCCGATCATGGATCCGCACGCCCGCGGCGTCATAGCCGGCCTCACCGTCTCGCACACCCGCGGGGACCTGTATCGGGCGGCGCTGGAGGCGACCGGGCTGGGGGTGCGCCACAACATCGAGACCATGCAGGCCGCCGGCGGAGACATCCGACGTGTCGTCGCGGTGGGTGGTGGCACCCAGGGGAAGCTCTGGACCCAGGTCGTCTCCGACATCACCGGGCGGGCCCAGGACATTCCATCGCAGACGATCGGTGCCAGCTACGGCGGGGCTTTCCTGGCCGCGCAGGTGGTAACCGACGTCTCGATCGAGGCGTGGAACGCGATTAGGGAAATCCGGGAGCCCCGACCCGAGCTCGCGGCGGACTACGAGGAGCTGTACGCGCTGTACCGCGAGCTTTACACCGGATCCAAGAACATCGCCCACGGCCTCGCCGCCCGACAGGAGCGTCTGACGGCCGAAACCCCACCACTCGCTCAACGGAAAGCACGCACCGAAGGAGTCGCCCCATGACGAGCTACACGCTGCCCGTACTGGCCGAGCGGCCGAAGGCCGCGTCCGGCACCGTCTACACGGTTGCCAGCGGCGACCTCCGGCTGAGCGCGAACGCCACCTGCTGGCCCACGCAGCAGAAACTCGAGTCCGACCTCACGGCGGCCGTCAACTCGCTCGGCTGGAAGGTGCAGCGGGGTCATGAGGTCGATGCCGACAAGGGGCACGGCTTCATCGACAGCCAGCGCGCCGGCATCGAGGTCTTCAAGCGGCTACCCGCGGACGCTCCACTCATCGTGGTCGAGGCGGTCTGGCAGTACAGCCACCACGTGCTCGCCGGTCTCCGGAGCCACAAGGGGCCGATCCTCATCGTGGCGAACTGGAGCGGTGAGTTCCCCGGCCTGGTCGGTCTGCTCAACCTCACGGCCAGCCTCACCAAGGCGGGAGTGAAGCACTCCGCGCTCTGGAGCGAGGACTTCACCGACGAGTGGGCACTCAAGGGCCTGAAGACCTGGCTGGAAACGGGTCAGCTGACCCACGACGAGGGCCACGTGCGGGACCTGCCCGCGCTGCCGGCCAGCCCGGAGGTCGCGCTCGGTACGGCGTTGGCTGAGCAACTGGCCACGGAGAAGGCGATCATCGGTGTCTTCGACGAGGGCTGCATGGGCATGTACAACGCGATCTTCGACGACGAGCTGCTCAACCCGCTCGGCATCTACAAGGAGCGCCTGTCGCAGAGTGCACTCGTCGCCGAGATGAACCGGGTGAGCGACGAGGAGGCCCAGGCCGTACGGACCTGGCTGGACAGGGCCGGCATGACGTTCCACCTCGGCAGTGACGAAGCGACCGAGCTGACCGAGGGGCAGCTGCTCAGCCAGTTCAAGATGTACATCGCGGCGCTGCGCATCGCCGACGACTTCGGCCTGGACGCGGTGGGCATCCAGTACCAGCAGGGACTGAAGGACATGGTTCCGGCGAGCGACCTGGCCGAGGGACTGCTGAACAACGTCGAGCGTCCGCCGGTGCGCAGCCGGGACGGCTCTCGTGAACTGTACGCGGGAGCCCCGCTGCCGCACTTCAACGAGGTCGATGAGGGCGTGGCCGTCGACTCCCTGATCACCAACCGCATCTGGACCGCGATGGGCCTCGATCCGGCGACCACGTTGCACGACATTCGCTGGGGAGAGCGGTACGGTGACGACTTCGTGTGGGTTTTCGAGATCTCGGGCTCGGTTCCCGCCTCGCACAACGGTGGCTACGACAAGTCGTACAGCATGCGCCAGCCGCCGATGTACTTCCCGCTGGGCGGTGGCACGCTGAGCGGCGTGTCGAAGCCGGGCGAGATCGTCTGGTCCCGGGTGTTCCTCATGGACGGCATCCTGCATGTCGACATGGGCCGCGGCACCGCTGTCGAGCTGCCGCCCGAGGAGACCGAACGCCGTCTGAACGCCACCACGCCGCAGTGGCCGATCATGCACGCGGTGCTGCACGGCGTCGGCCGCGACCAGTTGATGGCTCGGCACAAGGCCAATCACGTCAACGTCGTCTATGCCCCGGACGCCGCGACGGCCGACCGGGCGTTGGTGGCGAAGGCAGCGATGTTCGCGCACCTCGGCGTACGGGTGCACCTGTGCGGCGAGGTCAACTGCTAGCGGCTGATCGGTCCAGCCCGATCGATGCGTTGACGGACACCTCAACCCCTACTTAAAATCGCTGAAATCGATTTCTAAGGAGAGCCCATGCCGCTGTCGGGGATATCTCCGATCCTCACGGGCGAGCTGCTCGCGCACCTGGATGCCATGGGCCATTCCGACGCGGTCGTCCTGGCCGACGCCCACTTTCCGGCAGCGCGTCTCGCCCGTCGGCTGCTGGTCCTTCCCGGACTGGGCACACCGGAGGTGCTACGGGCCGTCCGGACGGTGACGCCGCTCGACGACGCACCGGCCCTGGACCTCATGGCGGCTGCCGACGGAGTACGGCAGCCCGTACAGGACGAGCTGATCGATGCGGCGGGAGCCGGCCAGCGAGACGTCCGGTTCGTGGGGCGTCACGACTTCTACGACGTAGCGGCCGGCGCCTACCTCATCGTGCGGACGGGCGAAACCCGTACGTACGGCAACGCGATCCTCCGTAAGGGGATCGTAACGATAGACGACGGGCGGAAGCCCTGATGGATGTCGCACAAGTCCCGTCGCAGCGGGGCGTACCCCTGCTGCGGGCCGAGGGTGTGAGCAAGAGCTTTCCCGGCGTCCGGGCCCTTTCGGACGTACACCTCGACCTGCGCCACAACGAGGTGCTGGGCCTGGTCGGTGAGAACGGTGCGGGCAAGTCGACCCTGATGAAGCTGCTCTCCGGCATCTACACCGCGGACGAAGGGGAGTTTTACCTCAACGGAGAGCGGCTGGAAGTCACCGGCCCCAAGCAGGCCCAGGAACTCGGCATCAGCATCATCCATCAGGAGTTCAACCTGATGCCCGACCTCACGGTCGCGCAGAACATCTTCATCGGCCGTGAGCCTCGTAGTGGCAGGTTCTTCCTGAACGAGCGGGGCCTGAACGCCCGCGCCATGGAGTTGATCGAAAGGCTGCAGCTTTCGCTCGACCCGACGCGGACCGTCGCCAGCCTGACGGTGGCCAAGCAGCAGATGGTGGAGATCGCCAAGGCGCTCTCGTACGACGCCAAGGTGCTGATCATGGACGAGCCCACGGCGGCCCTCAACGAGACGGAGGTCGCGGCGCTGCACGACCTGATCCGCCGCTTCAAGCGACCGGACACCGGCGCCATCTACATCTCTCACCGGATGGACGAACTCAAGGCCATCACGGATCGCGTCACCGTGCTCCGGGACGGCCAGTACGTGGGGACGGTCGACACGGCGAGGACCACCATGAAGGAGGTCATCTCGCTCATGGTCGGGCGCACGATCGTCGGCGACGCCAAGCCGGAAGGGGTCCGCGAGGAGCGCGAGGTGCTCCTCGAAGTCCGGGGCCTGAGCACGAAGGCGCTGCTCAAGGACGTGAGCTTCGACCTCAGGAAGGGCGAGATACTCGGTTTCGCCGGCCTGATGGGGGCCGGACGTACGGAGGTGGCGAGAGCCATCGTCGGCGCCGACAAGGTGGACTCCGGGACCATCACCCTCCGGGGTGAGCGAGTGAGCATTCGCAATCCCGCGGACGCCGCCAAGCACCGGATCGGGTACCTGTCGGAGGACCGCAAGCAGTTCGGTCTCCTGCTGGAGCAGGACGTCAACGCGAACATCGCCCTCAGCTCGTTGCGTGACCTCTTCTCGTCATTCGGCTTCATGCGCGACAAGACCATGCGGGCCCGATCCAGGCAGTCCGTCAGCGCGCTGCGCATCAAGACCCCCTCGATCCACCAGACGGCGAAGAACCTCTCAGGTGGTAATCAGCAGAAGGTGGTCATCGCCAAGTGGCTCCTCAGGGACTGCGACATCCTGATCTTCGATGAGCCGACCAGGGGAATCGACGTCGGTGCAAAAGAGGAGATCTACCGGCTGCTCAACGAACTCGCCCAACAGGGCAAGTCGATCATCATGATCTCCTCGGAACTGCCGGAGATCCTGCGCATGTCGCACCGCATCGTGGTGATGAGCGAGGGCCGGATCACCGGAATGCTGTCGGCTGAGGAAGCCACGCAGGAGAGTGTCATGCACTACGCGACGTTGCGACCCGACGAGAACCCGGCCGACGCGGCTGAACTCGGGCTGGACGAAATCGAGACTCCGCATCCACAGACGGCCGAGAAAGCAGGAGAGAGATGACCACCCCCTCGGCGGGCACCATCACGTCGCCGGCCTCGCCCCCGCCGACCGAGCAGCCCGCGAACGAGGGGCTGACCGGCCGGCTCAGAAGCCGCCTCCAGCAGTTCCTCGCGTTTGCCAGTCTGATCGTGATCTTCGCGGTCTTCGCGATCGCGAGCCCGAACTTCCTCACGTACGGCAACGTCACGGCCATCCTGTTCTCCACCGTCGTGATCGGAACGCTCGCGCTGGGGACGACGTTCGTGATCATTACGGGAGGGATCGATCTCTCCCTAGGTACCGGCATGGCGCTCTGTGCCGTGATGTCCGGCGTGTTCATCGTGAACATGGATCTGCCACTTGGCGTGGGCGTGCTGGGCGCCATCCTCTTCGGCGGCCTGCTCGGGTTCGTCAACGGCGTCAACATCGCCATCCTGAAGATCCCCCCGTTCATCGCCACGCTGGCGATGATGCTCGTCGCCCAGGGCCTGGCGCTGGTCGTCTCCCACAGCGCGCCGATCTACTTCAACGACACACCCGGCTACTTCGCCATCTCGACCGGCAACCTCATCCCCGGGGTCCAGTTTCCCAACGCGGTCCTCATCCTGGCCGTGTTGGCGGTCATCTCGGGCATCCTGTTGAACAAGACGATCCTGGGCCGCTACACCTACTCGATCGGGAGCAACGAGGAGGCCACGTCCCTGTCCGGCATCAGCGTGCGTAAATGGAAGATCATCGTTTACACGCTCGCCGGTCTCTTCATCGGGATGGCTGGAGTGCTGATCTCGGCGCGTCTGGGCTCGGCCCAGCCGGCGACCGGCGCCGGGTACGAACTCCAGGCCATCGCTGCCGTAGTCATCGGCGGCACCTCACTCGCCGGCGGTAAGGGCTCGATCGTGGGCACGATCATCGGCGCGCTCATCATCTCGGTTCTGAACAACGGCTTGCAGATCATGTCGATCCCGCAGGAATGGCAGAACGTCATCCTGGGCTGCGTCATCCTCGTCGCGGTGTACGCCGACATGCTCCGCAAGCGGGAGAGCTAATTCTTGTCACCGGGGTGCGACGCCCCGCCACCAAGGAACTATGCCAATCCGAACGAGAGGGAGTCTGATCGATATGAGGAGAAGGCGGATCATCGCCGCGGCCGCGGTAGCGACACTGACAGTAGCCCTCGGCGCATGCAATTCCTCGTCGGGCGGGACCAGTACGGCCTCTGGCGGCGGGGACAAGCCGTACATCGCGATCGTGTCGAAGGGCTTCCAGCACCAGTTCTGGCAGGCCGTGAAGAAGGGCGCTGAGGAGGAGGCGGCCAAGCAGGGTGCCCGGATCACCTTCGAGGGCCCGGCAACCGAAGCCGACGTCGAGGCACAGGTCACCATGCTCACGAACGCCCTGGCCAAGAAGCCTGCGGCGATCGGCTTCGCGGCCCTGGACAGCAAGGCGGCCGCTCCACTGCTGCAGCAGGCGAAGTCGGCCAAGATTCCGGTGATCGCGTTCGACTCCGGCGTCGACAGTGACATCCCCGTGACGACCGCGTCGACCGACAACAAGGCCGCCGCCGCCGAAGCCGCCAAGCACATGTCGGACCTGCTCGGCGGCAAGGGCAAGGTGGCGCTCGTCGTACACGACCAGACGAGCCGGTCCGGGATCGACCGCCGCGACGGCTTCCTCGAGTGGATGAAGGCCAACGCTCCCGGCATCACCGTTCTCCCACCACAGTACGGAGGTGGCGACCAGGCGAAGTCGGCGGACATCACGAAGTCGATCATCGCCGCGAACCCTGACATCGCCGGCATCTACGGCTCCAACGAGGGATCGGCGATCGGCGTCATCAAGGGCGTCGAGGAGAGCGGTAAGAAGGGCATCAAGATCGTCGGGTTCGACTCCGGCAAGGCGCAGATCGACGCGATCAAGAACGGCACGATGGCCGGGGCGATCACCCAGAACCCCATCGGAATCGGGCAGCAGCTGGTCATCGCGGCGATGAAGGCCATCAAGGGGGAGAACCAGCCCAAGGTGATCGACACCGGCTTCTACTGGTACGACAAGACCAACATCGACAAGCCCGAGATCGCTGCGGTGCTCTACCAGTGAGGTCGGCGCAGCGGTCGGTGCTCTGCTGATCAGCGGATCGCCGGGGGTGGGAACCGAGCCGTTCGCACCCCCGGACCGACCGGACGGACCAGCGCAATCGCGTGGAGGGTTGGTGGGAGATGACGCTGCCGGTGCGGTGGGGCGTCCTCGGCACGGCGAGGATCGCCGAGCGGTACGTCGTCCCCGCCATCGCGGCATCGGACAATGGCCGGGTTATCGCGGTCAGCAGCGGGAGCGGCAGCGAGAAGGCAGTCGCGGAGCGGCTCGGCATTCCGCGCGCGTACCCGTCCCACGACCAGTTGCTCGCCGACCCCGATGTCGATGCCGTCTACATCCCGTTGCCGAACGTCCTGCACCGAGACTGGACGATCCGTGCGGCGGAGGCGGGCAAGCACGTCCTGTGTGAAAAGCCGATCGCGTTGAGCCGACGGCAGTTCGATGAGGTCGAGGCGGCGTGCGCCGCGAATCGGGTGCACGTCGCCGAAGCGTTCATGTACCGGCACCACCCCCAGATCGGCGCCGTGCGGGACCTGCTCCAGCGGGGGCGGATCGGCGAGGTCGTGGCGGTGGAGGCGCGCTTCCACTTCATTCTCGATCCCGCCGCGGGTCCGAACATCCGTCTGGACCCCGCACTCGGCGGCGGTGCGTTGCGCGACATCGGTTGCTATCCCATCGACCTCATGAACCTCCTGATGGGAGGTCCGCCCACCGAGGTGGCCTCCGTCGCCGTGACGAGGCGTGACGTCCGGGTGGAGACCTCCATCGCCGCCGTACTGCGCTACGGGACGGTCCTCGGTTCCTGGGACTGCAGTTTCCATTCGCCCGCCGGAGACAGTTGCGTCGTCATCGGCAGCTCGGGAACCATCGAGCTGCGGCATCCCTTCCGACCGGACCAGAACGGCGGCAACGGGGTCAGCATCGTGTCGTCCGGCGGGGGAGCCGACACAGTGGAAGTCCACGGCGATGTCTACCGCCTGGAGGTGGAGGCATTCGCACGGCGGATCCTCGCGGACGAGCCCGATGAGCCGAACACCGAGCTGAGCCGCTGGACGGTGGAGACCACGGAGCGTGTCGCACAAGCCGCCGGACTACCGCCATTCGAGACCGAGGCTTCCTCGGCCGGACGTACGGCGGGCTGACCGTTTCCTGAGCGCTCAGGCCGGGCGAGTGGAGCTCTCCCGGATGTGGAGGTCGGTGTGGAGGGTGACCATCGAGGTCGGCTTCGCCGGGTTGGCGATGCGTTCACCGAGCAGCACCGCGGCGGCCCTGCCCAGGTCGTAGGTGGGTTGCGAGACCGTGGTCAGGGATGGCCGCACCAAATGGGCCCAGGGGATGTCGTCGAAGCCGACAACGCCCACCTTAGCGGGCACCTTGACGCCACGGTCGACCAGGCACTCGACGGCCCCGACGGTCATCAAATTGTTCGTCGCGAAGACCGCGTCCGGCGGCTCGGTCTCGTCCAGCAGCGACGCCATCGCCCGGTACCCGCCCTCTTCCCGGAAGTCCGCGAACCGGATCAAGTTGTCGGTCGGCTGGTGACCACGGGATTTCAACGCTCGTTGATAGCCTCGTAGCCGCTGGGCGGCGGTCGAGATCCTGCGAGGGCCGGTGATGCAGGCGATTCGTCGATAGCCCTGGTCGAGAAGGTGGGTCGTTGCCAACTCGGCGCCGTGCACGTTGTCGACGAGCACGGTATCCACGCTGACGCCACGGAGCTGGCGGTCGATCGCGACGACTGGGATACGCGCCTCGATGAGCCGGTTGATCACGTTGGGCCGGCCGGACGTGGAGATGACCACGCCTGCCATCCGCTGCGCTAGGGCGGCGGCGACGTAACGCGCCTCTTTCTCCGGGTCCTCGTCGCTGTTGCAGAGGACCACGGAAAAACCGCTGCCCTGTGCGACGTCTTCGACCCCACGGACCATCGAGGTGAAGAATGGATTCCCGATGTCCGAGATGATGACCGCCCAGAGACTCGTCTGGCTCAGGCGCAGGTTGCGGGCCACGACGTTTGGCCGATAATTGAGGTCCTGCACCGCCTGCTGAACGCGGGCGGCCAGGACCGGATCGACCGAAGCCCGTCCATTGAGCACACGGGACACGGTTGCGGGCGAGACCTGGGCCTGGCGGGCCACGTCGTATATGGTCGCCATCCGCCTCCGTTCGTCGGCGTCGCTCGGCCCGCACGATCGCGGGTTCGTCGGGTTGAGGGTCACCGCCCGGGAGGGGCGGCTGGCCCCTACAGCGTAGCAATCGATTTCTCTTGCGGTTTGCGGTGGCGCTTGCACCGCGGGTGCGGCCCTGTCCCCGTGTCACGCCGCGGCCACCTACCTGCTGGGGCCTCAGCGGTCTCTTCTGATGGACAGCTTGAGCGCAATGGCCCAGGCTGGTTCTGCTGACGTCGTCCGAGCCAGGAGCCGTTTCTTCGATGAGCTACACCGCCGACACCGCCCGCTACGACACGATGACCTACCGCCCCTGCGGCCGTAGTGGCCTACGCCTGCCGGCCGTGTCCCTCGGCCTGTGGCACAACTTCGGCACCGACCGGCCCCTCGACACGCAACGGACCATCGTCCGCCGCGCCTTCGACCTGGGTATCACCCACTTCGATCTGGCAAACAACTACGGCCCGCCGTACGGTTCCGCGGAGGAGAACTTCGGTCGCCTGCTCGCCAGCGACTTCCGGCCGTACCGCGACGAGCTGGTCATCTCGACGAAGGCCGGCTATAACATGTGGCCCGGCCCGTACGGCGAGTGGGGCTCCCGTAAGTACCTGCTCGCCAGCCTCGACCAGAGCCTCAAGCGAATGGGGCTCGACTACGTGGACATTTTCTATTCGCACCGCTTCGACCCCGACACACCGCTGCAGGAAACAATGGGAGCACTCGACGCGGCAGTGCGGCAGGGCAAAGCCCTGTACGTCGGGATCTCCTCCTACTCTGCGGGCAAGACCGCTGAAGCGGCTGCGATGCTGCACGAGCTCGGCACGCCGCTGCTCATCCATCAACCCTCGTACTCCATGCTGAACCGGTGGATTGAAGACGACCTGCTCGACACGCTCGAGCAGGAAGGTGTCGGTTGCATCGGATTCTCCCCGCTGGCGCAGGGGATGCTCACCGACCGCTACCTTGCCGGTGTGCCGGAGGGTTCACGGGCCAGCCGGGACACTTCCCTGTTCCCCGAGTGGCTGAACGAGGAAAACCTCACCAAGATCCGGGCGTTGAATGAGATTGCGGCACGGCGTGGACAGACCCTGGCTCAGATGGCCATCGCGTGGACACTGCACGATCCCCGGATGACCTCGACCCTGATCGGTGCCAGCAGCGTGGCCCAGCTCGAAACCAACGTGGCGGCCCTGGACAACCTGGCATTCACCGCAGCGGAGCTGGCCGAGATCGACAAGTACGCCACGGAGTCGGGCATCAATCTCTGGGCGCGCTCCAGTGCCGGATGACGAAATGTGGCGGGTGCAATATGCCCTTCTTCATCGTCAGGGAATCCAGGCGGCGCAGGTCGGCGGGGAGTCGACGACCTGCAACGCTCTGATCAGGGCTTCCTGCTCGGTGACCTCTTCGGCGGACCTGAAGAGGTCACCAAACAGCCAGAGCTGTGTAAGCTTCAACGTCTTGCCGATCGTCATCAGCGCTGGGGCAATGGTTCGTGTTCCCCCTGGGACACGACCCATAGGCCCACGGTGCGCGCTGAGATCAGCTTCAGCGTGCACCGTTTGCGTTTCGGCGTGGAAGGTCAGGCGCAGGCCGAGCTGGCGGTAGACCTTGGCTTTGTCGGCCGGGTCGGCGTCGCGGAGCACACGGCAGACTCGGCTCCGGTAGCCGCTGGTGGGTGAGCCTGCCGGACATCGGCAACGGCTACTTCATCCACGATCCCGGCCTGATCACGTGCCGGGAGGTGACGTCTGTCCGTGGCCGCGTCACCGCGGACGTGGTCGTGTTCGACCAGTGATGGCGGGGGCACCCTGTTCGCGGTGGAGGCGGTGACCGGCTCGCCGGTTTACCGGCTTCCTGCTGGCGAGACCGTCGCCGGTGTCTACCGCAGCGACGACCGACGATTCGACCTGATGGCAGAGAACCTGACCGGGTTTCTCAACCGGCTGCGTGAGCTGGTCGAGACGTTCGCCGCCACGGGCTCAGCCGAAGACCTGTAAAGACAGCTGGCACATCCCGGGTCGAGCGGTGGGACGTCGTGGCTATCCGGGACGGCGCCCGGGTTGGCCAGCCCGGGACCCCGTCCCGTCGAGGTGAAGTGGCTGTCAGCTGAGCGGGATCGCGCCGAGGAGGCGCAGGCCGCAGCGGGAATCGGTTTGTGTCGATCATTGGACACCAACCGAATTTTCGCGGTGCGCCAAGATCGATGATGGCGTGCACCGTTCTGTTTCTGGCGTGTAGATGAGTTTCAGGCCGAGGCCGAGGGTGAGGCGCTGCGGAAGGTGCGACGGTAGGCGTCCGGAGGTACACCGACGGTGCGGTTGAAGTGTCGGCGCAGCGTCGTGGCGGTTCCCATGCCAGCCGCCTGCGCGATGGCGTCGATGCTGTTGTCGGTGTTCTCCAGCAGCTCTTGGGCCCGGCGGATCCGCTGCGTTGACAGCCAGTGCAGCGGGGTGGTGCCGGTTACCGACTTGAAGTGGCGGGCCAGGTTGCGGGAGCTCATGTTCGCCTGGCGAGCCAGGTCCTCCACGGTCAGCGGACGGTTGAGCCGTTCCATCGCCCAGGGGAGCAGGTTGGCGAGGGGATGGTCGTCGCGGGTGGGCACCGGGGTGGTGACGAACTGGGCCTGGCCGCCGGCGCGATGCGGCGGCACGACCAGGCGGCGGGCGACGGCGTTGGCGACCGTCGAGCCGTGGTCGCGGCGGATCAGGTGCAGGCACAGGTCGATTGCGGCGGCTTTGCCGGCAGAGGCGAGCACGTTGCCGTTGTCGACGTAGAGCACGTCCGGGTCGACCTTCACCCGGGGATAGCGGGCGGCCAGCGCCTCGGTGTGGGCCCAGTGGGTGGTCGCGTGCAGTCCGTCCAGCACCCCCGCGGCGGCCAGTACGAACGCACCGGTGCACAGCGAGACGATCCGGGCGCCCGCCTCGTGGGCCGCGCGGACGGCGTCGAGCAGGTCGGGTGGCACGTCCGCGTCGATGTCTTCCACGGCGGGGATGATCACGGTGTCGGCGCGGGCGAGTCGATCCAACCCGTCGTCAGGTTCCATCCGGAATCTGTCGATCCGGACCGGGCCCGGGCCGCAGACCACGAGGTCGTACCAGGGGTCTGCCAGGCCGGAGGGGTCGCGGACGAAGACCTCGCAGGCCATGGCGAGCTCGAAGTGCAGCATCCCATCGGTGGCGGCGAGCGCGATAGTGGCCATGTCCGAAACTGTATGGGGCCTGGCGTTCCAGACACTGGTCCGGGCCGGCCGCTGCCGAGAGGATCTCCTCATTCGATCTTTCCAGGAGCACGGAGGAACTGGCAGATGGTGGTTCAGACCGTGGCGGTGTTCGGTGCGTACGGACACACCGGGCGGTTCGTGGTGACGGAGCTGCGCGATCGCGGGTTCGTCCCGCTTCTCCTCGGCCGCGACGCGGGCAGGCTCCAGGCGCTGGCGGCGTCGCATCCGGGGCTCGAATACCGGGTGGCGTCGGTCGATGATCCGGCCTCGCTCGATCAGGCATTGAAGGGCGCGGCCGCGGTCATCAACTGCGCCGGCCCGTTCGCCTCGACCGCGGCCCCTGTGATCGAGGCTGCCCTGCGCACCGGGGTCCCGTACGTGGATGTGGCGGCCGAGATCGAGGCCAACCTCGACACGTTCACCCACTTCGCCGACCGCGCTCATACCGCGGGCGTCGCGGTGGTCCCGGCGATGGCCTTCTTCGGCGGACTCGGCGATCTGCTGGTCACGACGGCGATGGGGGAGTGGACGGCGGCCGACGAGGCGCACGTCGCGTACGGACTGAGCAGTTGGCACCCCACGGCCGGGACGCTCGCCTCCGGCACCGTCTCCCGGGAACGGCGCGATGGCCAACGTGTCCGCTACACCGGAGGCCGGCTGGAGTATTACGTCTCCGAGTGCGGCTTGCCGACCCTGGAATGGGACTTTCCCGCTCCGATGGGCCGCCGGACCGTCCTCGGCGAGTTCACGATGGCCGACGTCGTCACCGTCCCCAGCCACCTGTCCATCTCCGAGGTGCGCACGTACATGACCACCGAAGCGGCCAGGGACCTGGCCGCTCCAGACACACCCGCACCGACTGCGGTCGACGAGCGCGGCCGGTCGGCGCAGACGTTCACCGTCGACGTGATCGTGCGCTCCGGCGACACGCAACGACGCGTCGTCGCCAGCGGCCAGGACATCTACGCCATCAGCGCACCGCTGGCGGTCGAAGCGGTCCATCGCATTCTCGGCAGTCGGACGAGGACGAGCGGCGTCGCCTCCGCCGGCGAGATCTTCGACGCGCCCGACTTCCTCCGCGCGCTGTCCCCGCACATCTCGCTCGAACCGCGCCACGAGTCTCGCGCGCCACAGTTCGCCTGATCGCCCAGCCACAGGCACCAGCCCGGATAGCCCCCCGATGTCGGCGTGCCGCACTCTCACGACGGGCCTGGGAGCAAGCGAGTCCCGGCTGGGGACGATCCAAAAGGAAACGGGGCTATCTGGGCGTCAGTTGCAGTTCACCCTGTATGACAATCATGGATTTGTGGTCGACGTCGCCCCTCGGACACGACCCATAGGCCCACGGTGCGCGCTGAGATCAGCTTCAGCGTGCACCGTTTGCGTTTCCGGGTGGTAGGTCAGCCGCAGGCCGAGTTGGCGGTAAACCTCGGCCTTGTCCGCGGGGTCGGCGTCGCGGAGCACAGTGACGATGTCCCCGAGGGTCCGGACCAGGACCGCAATCTGTGTTCGGCTCATCCGGCGTGGCGCCGGAAGGTCGGCCGTGTGAAGATCGGCTCGCCGGCACCGCCCGAGTTGACCGTAAGGAACAGGGCGGCGGGTACGACCATGTCCCGGCCGCCGCGACGACGGGCATCAGGGCCGCCCGCCATTCCCGCAGATGGCCGGAGACCAGCTCGCGTTTGATCTCCAGCGACACGACGAGGAAGAACAGCGTCATCAGGGTCGTTGACCCGGTGCCGGAGATCCATGCTGCTCAACGAGCCGAACCCGCCGACGGTGAACACGAACCGGGTGGTCCAGAACTCCTCGTACCAGTGCGCCAACGGCGTGTTCGCGGCGACCAGGGCGGCGAACGCTGCCGCGAGCATAACCGTCGCCCCCGCGCTGGCATCTGGCGCATCGTCAGGTTGGTGCGCCAGTACGCGGCCACCAGCAGTACCGGGTCGGGCAGGTCAAGGGCCCACTGCCGGCCCGGCCGGCCGTCAGCGATCGTGTCCCCGCCTCGCTCTGCGACCAGGCGGACCAGCTTGCGGAACTGAGCGGGTTGCAACCCTGTGAACGGGAAGATCCACTCGGCGCGCGCTGCGGAGATCACCTGCACCCAGGCATCCTCGATGATTGTCCTCAACAGACAGACTTCGGGGTTACGAGACGTCCCTTAGCTTGATCTTTAACCCCGAGGATCCTGTTGGGACCCCGACCGAGCAGTACGCCTCGAGATCCTCGTCGGGCGTCGGATGCGGGCTGCCTGCCGAACCTGCTCCCCGGCGGCCGCCCGGTCGCGGAAACAGCCCTTGGTCGATGATCTTCTTGTCTAGGGAAGAACATCAATAACCAAGGGCTGTTCTGGTGACCAGTGTGCATGACCGTCGTGCGGCTGATGCCGTCGGGGACCTGGACAGGTTCCGGCGAGTGTTCTACGACTGCATGACCGCGCGGGCGGACGCGTTGTTCGACCTGACGGACGCTATGTTGTGCGCCGACGGGCCGGTGCGGTCGTTGGTGGAGTTGTCGCTGGTGGGTGAGCACCGTCGTGGTCACGGGGCGTTGTACGACGCCCTCGCCTGCGGGCGGCTGGACATCGACCGGCTGCGTACCGCCCTCGCCGGGGTGCCGCTGCCGCGGGCGGCCGACGGGCGTCTCGTGCTGGCGGTGGACATCACCTGCTGGCTGCGGCCGGACGCGCACACCTCACCGCAGCGGATCCTGTGTCACACCTATGGGCGCGGTAAGGACCAGACGATCATGGTCCCGGGTTGGCCGTATTCGATGGTCGTGGCCCTGGAGCCGGGGCGCAGTTCATGGACCGCGCCGTTGGACGCGGTGCGGCTGGCGCCCGGTGCAGACGGCGCGACGGTCACCGCCGGACAGTTGCGGGACATCGTGCGGCGGCTGGTCACAGCCGGGCAGTGGCGGCCCGGGGACCCGGACATCCTGGTCGTGGCCGACGCCGGCTACGACGCGCCCCGCCTGGCGTTCCTCCTGCGTGACCTGCCCGTGCAGGTGCTTGCCCGGATGCGCTCGGACCGGGTACTCCGCCGAGCCGCGCCACCTCGGCAGCCGGGAACGATCGGCCGGCCGCCCCGGCACGGCGGCGAGTTCGTCTTCGGTGATCCCGCCACCTGGGGTGAGCCGAACGCGGCCACCGTCGCCGACACCCGCCTCTACGGCACGGCGTGGGCCCGAGCCTAGGACCGGCTGCACCCCCGGCTGACCCACCGCAACGCCTGGATCGACGCGGCGAAGGCACTGCCGGTCATCGAGGGAACCGTCATCCGCCTGGAAGTCGACCACCTGCCCAGCGGCGCGACCCCGAAGCCGGTCTGGCTGTGGTGGTCCGGCGTCGACGCCACCACCGCCGACGTCGAGCGGCTCTGGCAGACCTTCCTGCGCCGCTTCGACATCGAACACGCGTTCCGCCTGTTCAAACAGACCCTCGGCTGGACCTGCCCGAAAATCCGCTGCCCGCAGGCCGCTGACCGCTGGACCTGGCTGATCCTCGCCGCCTACACCCAGCTTCGCCTGGCCCGAACCCTGGCCACCGACCTGCGCCGCCCCTGGGAGAAACCAGCACCACCGCAGCGTCTGTCACCGGCCCGCGTCCGCAGAGGATTTCGACACCTCCGCGCGAAGGCCACCTGCCCCGCCAGCGCACCGAAACCCTCCCGGCCAGGACCTGGACCGCCACCCGGCCACCGCAACACCCAGCCCACCCCCCGTCACGACGTCCACATCACAACCACCAAGAAGACCAACAAACCGGGCACCAAAAAAACGAAGACCGCGAATCCCCGACCACGCCGAACAGGTTAAAGATCAAGTTAGGGGTAGGGGACCTGATTGTGACGGTCCGTCATCCTTTCGAGTGATCGAGCAATCCTCGCTGCTGCTGCATCAGAGTCTTGGGTAGGGCGAGGTAAGTAATGGAGCCGACGGCAATCGCCGCGATGCCGGTGTGGATCCGGTGCACCAACCATCTGAGAGTGCTGGGCAGGCAAAAGCCAACGGCCCGTTCCACGACCATGCCCTCGACGCTCAAGGCGGTCGACCGCCCGGCCGGGTACGCAGGGCGGCTGCGATCACCGGCCGCTGTCGGCGGCGGGCGTGAAGCCGAGTTGGATGTATGAGCGGGACCGTTTGCGCCACATGGCGGCCAACACGCCGACCTGCTCGTCGGCGTAGTCGTGGACCTCCACGCTGGTCTTGCCAGGGTGGGTGCGCAGGATCCGGCCGACGTACTGGACCATGCTGCCTTTGAATGACACGGGGTGGGCGAGGAACAGGGTGTCCAGCTTCGGGCAGTCGTAGCCTTCGCCGACGTATTTGTCGGTGGCGATGACGAGCAGCGGTGGCCCGTCGGAGGGCGGGTCGGCCAGGAAGGTGAGGACCTGCTTGAGGTCCTTGGACTTGCGGGTGGCGTAGAGCAGGTGCGGGTCGTGGCCGAGGTCGCGCAGTCGCTTCGCGAGGGCCTCGACGTGGGCGGTCTGCCGGGTCAGGACCAGGCAGTTGCGGCCCCGGTCGAGGGCGGTGTGGACGTCGTGGCAGACCTGGTCGTTGCGGGTGTCGTCGGCGACGAGACCGCCGAACACCACCGAGGTGATCGCCCCCGGCTTCGCGGTGTCGACGTTCTCAGGCAGGGCGAACGCGGTCTGGTGGACGTGCAGGCGGCGGTGCGGGGCTTCGGGGTCGGTCTTGTCGATCATCGGGATGGTGTGTCGCTTGGGTCCGCAGTGCATGAAGATGATCGGGCCGAGACCGTCGCGGCGGTAGGCGGTGGCGGTGAGGCCGATCCAGCGGCGGGCCGGGATGCGCCGCAGCGCCTTCTCCACCGTCGGGGCGCCGGCGTGGTGGGCCTCGTCGACGATCACGAGGCCGTACCCGGACAGCCGTTCGGCGGCGTCGTCCATGCGGGCGACCGTCTGCATCATGGCCAGGTCGATTACCCCGGTCGGTTTGGTCTTTCCGCCGCCGATCTGCCCGACCCGTGCGGGGTCCATGTCGAGCACGGTGGTGAGGCGTTCGCGCCACTGGTCCATCAGCGGTGCCCGGTCAACCAGTACCAGGGTGGGTGTGCGGTGGTGGGCGATCAGGGCGCAGCCCATGACGGTCTTGCCGGATCCGGGCGGTGCCTCCAGCACGCCGTGGTCGTAGCGGGTGAGGTCGGCGACGGCGTCGGGTTGCCGGTCGCGCAGCGCCGCGGTGAACGCCACGTCGATGCGTGGCGGGTCGGCGCGCCGGTCGTCGATCTCCAGCCGGCTGCCCGCCTGTGCCACCAGCTCCGCGGCCTTGTCGGCCATGGCCCGTGGCAGGTACAGGAATTCCAGGTCCTCTGTGTAGCAGCGGATGTACCGGGGCGTGTTCCAGTTCGACAGGCGCAGGTTCTCGTTCTTGTAGAACTCCGGGTTGGCCAGCGACGCGGCGTGTTTGAGGGAGGCCAGCAGCGACGGCGGCAGACCGGCCCGGCGTACCGCGAGCATTCCCGCCCACTCGGCGCGCACCACGGCCGGTGGCGCCGCGTCGGGCCGCAGCGCCGAGCGGAACAGCGACGCCTCGGGGCCGACCGCGACCGGTCGGAGATCGGCGACCAACCGCTGCACCTCGGCCAGTGCCAGCTTGGCGACACCGGCCAGGGAAGCCCACTGGTCCGGGTACGGCGTGAACGTGCCCGGGTCGACGAAGACGGTGGTGCCGGCGTCGCGGCACTGCTTCTGCAGCGGCAGCGCGATCAGGTTGCCCAGCCCCTCACCCTTGGCAGGAAGGTGGTCCTGGGAGGGGAAGAACCGGTCATAGCTGTCCAGCCCAAGCTCACCGCGGACCGTCATCGCCTCGCGCAGCAGCCCGAACCCCAACGCTCGCGCCTCCACCGCCGGCACTGGCTCGCCGAAGAAGGTCCAGACGTGGGCGCCCTGACCGGAGCGGGAGATCTCCACCGCCGTCGGCACCCCGACCGCCTCAGCTGCCTGGACGTACGCCTGGGCGTCGAGTTGCCACTGCGCGCCGTCGAAGTCGCAGGCCAGCAGTCGGCAGGTGTCGTCGGCCAGCATCGGATACAACCCGGCGCTGATCTTCCCGGCCAGGTGGTCGTGGAGCACCGCGTCGGTCAGCGGTCGGTACCGGCGGGCCTCCTTGGCTTCCTGCCACGTCTGGCCCGGGAGTCGTTCCAGTTGCGGGTACCAGCCCTTGCGGCCGTCCTTCTCCCACCGCTGGGCGTACACGTCGTCGCGACCCATGAACAACGACCGGAACAACGCCACCCGCTCGGCCGCGATCCGCTCCCGCGCGCCAACGGATGCGGCCTGCAACGGTCGCTCCCGCGCCGGCGCCGCACGGGAACCCGGGGCCAGCCGCGCCACCTCGGCTCGCAGGGCCGCCACTTCCGCTCGGATCAACGCCAACTCGTCAGCGCAACCGCACGGGCAACAGGCGGTCGCTTGACCGGTCGATGTCGCCGTCACGCATCCATTGATACAGGGCCGCGGTGGCCGTACCGCCACCAGGGCACGCGCGTCGCACCCTTCAAACAACGCTAGAACAGGTTGGCGGTGAGTTCCTCGCGCCACTGCGCGAAGCGTTTGACATCTCGCTGATGTGGGCGGGGTCAGCACCGTAGGCGGCGAAACGGCGGTCCGGGTAGCGCTCCAGCATGCCGAACAGGTCCGCCAGGATGCGCCGGTCGAACCCCGCGTCCGATTGTTCGGCCAGCTCGCACAACCGCGCCCGGGTGTAGCGACCGCTCATGAGCGCCGCGTCGATGTCCAGAAAGTCTCGGGGCTCGGCGCGCGTGTAGAGGGCGGACATCTTGCCCGCGACGACGTCGTCGGCATGCAGGACTGGCCCGACGTCCATCATCACCGGCGGCAACGCGCGCCAGTTGGCCGCCAGCTCGACCTTGTACGGGTGCTCGGGCCGAGCGGGATCGGCGACCGCGAGCCGGGCGAAGGTGTCGAACTGCTGCGTGATCTTGACTGAATACCCGGCGGCGCGGTAGCCGTCGACCACGGCGTCCACTGCTGCGGCGAACTCCCCACGTCGCTCCCACGCCGTGAACAGGTCGACGTCCTCGCTCGGACGGTCGAGGATGCCGTGGGCCTGCACGGCGTAGCCGCCGGCCAAGGCGAACCCGTAGCGGGCAGCGACCCGCAGTCCGATCTCTGCCAGGCGGAGGTGAACCTGATCCACTCTTACCCGGCCAGCGTCTGCGGCGGCGTGGTCAGCTCGGGAAAGCGTGCCTGCCACAACGCCCGCAGCCGGGCCGGGAGCCACAAGCTGGGCCACAGGCGGCGCAGCGTCGGGCCGTGCAACCACCGACGCAAGTCGTCGACCGAATTGGCCTGGTTCAGCACCGTCTGGTACATCAGCTGCAGATCGCCGGCGTCGTGCAGGTCGTAGGTGCTGTCGCCGGACCAGTCCAGCCACCGATCGAGTGTCACCACGCCGCGAACCGGTCCGCGTAGGTCGGACAGGGTGGCGGCGACCACGAAGTGCCGCTGGTCCACGTACCGTGACCCAGGCGGTGCGCCGTTGCCGCTAGCCATGTCTCTACCTCCTGACCCAGATCGTACGTCTGAGTGGCGCCGCCGGCTGGCACGACATCGACCTGCCGGCCATCTGACCTCCCGGGCTCGGCCCGCGGCCTGATGGTCAACGCTGGAAGGACGAACACCCGCGTGCCGATCCCGCACTACAGGCGGGGACAGGGTGCCGCCGCCCGCTGGTTCGAAGTTCTCGCGCCGGACGTCGGCAGCCTTCGGCCGACCATCCCGGGCCGCGGTCCGCTAGTGCTCGAGTCGACGGGGCGGACGGACTGGTGGGGCTGGGCATTGCCCACCTTGCGGAAGGATACGCTCGCGGCTGCCCGGGCCAGATGTCGTGGAGGTGACCTTGGCACGGCTGGTTCTGACCGAGGACGAGGAGTCGGTGCGCGTCGCGGTGGGGACACGTTCCTTCGTCCAGGCGCGGGCCCACCTCAATCGCGGCGAGCTGGTCGACGTGCAGTGGGATCCGCGGGCGGGGCACGCTCATGGCCGGCTCCGCGGCGAGCTCTCCGGCACGGTGATCGCCATCGCGCGCACCGATCCGAGTGGCGACATCACTGCGGTGGAGGGAGCGTGTAGCTGCGGTGACGATCCGGGCTGCGCCCATCCGGCCGCGTTGATCCTCGCCGTCCTGTCGGCCCGAGGTGTGCCCCGCCCGCGGGCCGTGGCGCCACCGCCGGCGTGGGAGACCGCGCTGTCCCCGCTGGTCGGTACGGCGCCTGAGGCTTCCGCCGATCCGGTGTCGGACCGGGCCGGCGTCGGGTTGCAGTTCGATCTCGTCGCGGCTGCCGGACAGGCCGGCGCGGAATCGTCGTGGCGGATCGCCCTGCGCCCTGTGATGCCAGGTCGCACCGGGTGGGTGCGGTCGGGGATCTCCTGGTCGAATCTCAGTTACGCCTGGTACGGGCAGCCGAGGCGGGTGCAGCGGCACTGGCAGCTCCTCAAGGAGATCCTGGCGCTGTCCACGGCGGCCGAGGACCGGCACTACTACAGCGGCTACCAGCAGACGGTCTACCTGGACGCGTTCGCGAGCCGGCGGATCTGGGACCTGCTGAGCGAGGCTCAGGAGACCGGGTTGCCGATGGTGCAGGCCGGAAAGGCGGCCGGGCGGGTCGTCGTGTGTCGGGAACCGGCGCGGGTGTCGGTACGGGTCGAGCGGACCGGTGACGGTCTGCTGCTCGTACCAACCTTGCTGGCCGACGGCGTGCCGGTCGCCCCGGATTCGTCTCTGCTGGTCGGCCAGCCGGTTCACGGCGTCGCCTGGTGGGGCGTGCGGGGACAGGCCGCCCCGCGGCCACGGGACAGGGTGCTGCGGCTCGCGCCGCTGGCGGGGCCGCTGGAGCCGGGCATCGCCGGCATGCTGGCAAAGCCGGCGATCCGGGTTCCCGCCGGCGACGAGGCGCGGTTCTTTGAGCAGTACTATCCGAGCCTGTTACGGCAGGCGGAAGTGGTCGCGGTGGATCCGTCGGTGCGGTTGCCCGATCTCGGGGCGGCGGCGTTGACGTTGACGGTGGGCCGCATGGCCGGGCATCGGCTCTCGCTGCGATGGGAGTGGGTGCTGCCGGTCGGTGACCGTCATCATCGGGAGCCGCTGTGGGCGCCAGCACCTGTCGCGCACGTCGCCGACCGGGAGAAGGTGGTGCGGCGGGTGACCGAGATGGTCGCCGACCCGGCGCTGGGCCTGCTGGAGTCAACGCCTGCGGGACCTCGGCTGGCGACCACCGCTGACGTGGCCGGCGACACGATGATCCGGTTCCTGAACGACATCCTGCCCCGGCTGACCGACATCGACGGCGTCGACGTCGTCACGAATCTCGACGACGCGGCCCCCGCCTACCAGGAGACGCTGCAGGCCCCCGTCATCACGTTCGCCAGCGCAGACACCGGCGGGCAGCCGGACTGGTACGACCTGTCGGTACAGGTGACGGTCGGCGGTGAGCAGGTGTCGTTCGACGAGCTCTTCGTCTCGCTCGCCGCGGATCAGCAGTACCTCATCCTGCCCAGCGGCACGTACTTCAGCCTCGACCGTGCCGAGTTCCGCCAGCTGCGCGACCTGATCGCCGAGTCCCGCGCGCTGGACGACCCGCCGCCCGGGGTGCTGCGGGTCGGGCGCTTCCAGGCCGGGCTGTGGCAGGAACTGGCGGAACTGGGCGAGGTCACCGGCCAGGCCGCCGCCTGGCAGGAGGCGGTGCGCTCACTGTCCGACGCGGGCAACCGCGTCGAGCATCCGATCCCATCGGGGCTGAAGGCCACGGCGCGGCCGTACCAGCAGGACGGGTTCCGGTGGCTGGCCGCCCTGCACGAGCACCGACTCGGCGGGGTCCTCGCCGACGACATGGGCCTGGGCAAGACCCTGCAGGCATTGGCCTTGATCTGCCACGTCCGCGAGCTCGGCGGTCCGCGGACGCCGTTCCTGGTCGTCGCCCCCGCCAGCGTCGTGCACAACTGGGCGAGCGAAGCAGACCGGTTCGCACCGGACCTCGTGGTCACCACCATCACCCAAACCCGCGCGCGACGCGGCGCGACCCTCGCCGACGCGGTCCGCGGCGCGGATCTGGTGGTCGCCTCCTACACCCTGTTCCGACTCGAGTTCGAAGACTACGAGGCCCTCGACTGGGCCGGGCTGATCCTCGACGAGGCCCAGTTCGTCAAGAACCCCCACTCCCAGGGATACCGCTGCGCGAAGCAACTCCCGGCACCGTTCAAGCTCGCCATCACGGGCACGCCGATGGAGAACAACCTCCTCGAACTGTGGTCCATGTTGTCCATCACCGCGCCTGGCCTGTTCCCCCGCGCGGACCGGTTCACCGACCACTACCGCAATCCGATCGAGAAGGCCCACGACCCGGAACGGCTCGCCCAGCTACGACGGCGGATCCGGCCGTTGATGCTGCGCCGCCGGAAGGCCGACGTGGCCGCCGACCTGCCGGACAAGCAGGAACAGGTCATCGAGCTGGACCTCAACCCGAAACACCGCAAGGTGTACGAGACCTACCTGCAGCGGGAGCGGCAGAAGGTACTCGGACTGCTCGGCGATCTGCAGCAGCACCGGTTCGAGATCTTCCGGTCACTGACCCTGCTGCGGCAGGCCAGCCTCGACGTCACCCTGGTCGACCCGAAACACCGTGCCGTACGATCAACCAAACTGGACGTGCTGGCCGAGCAGGTCAGCGATCTCGTCGCCGAAGGCCACCGGACTCTGGTGTTCAGCCAGTTCACCCGGTTCCTGGACGCCGCCCGGCAGCGGTTGGAGGCAGCGGGCATCCGCTGCTGCTACCTCGACGGGGCCACCCGCGACCGGGCGACGGTGCTCGCCGAGTTCAAGAACGGTACGGCACCGGTGTTCCTGATCAGCCTCAAGGCCGGCGGTTTCGGGCTGAACCTGACCGAGGCCGACTACTGCATTCTGCTCGACCCGTGGTGGAACCCCGCCACCGAGGCGCAGGCCGTGGACCGCGTGCACCGCATCGGGCAGACCCGCAACGTGATGGTGTACCGCCTGGTCGCCAAGGACACGATCGAGGAGAAAGTGATGGCGCTCAAGGCCCGCAAGGCCGAACTGTTCGGAAGCGTCCTCGACGGCGGTGATTTCGCGTCCGCGCAGCTGACCGCCGCCGACATCCGAGACCTGCTCCAATAGCGCACCTCGCCGCAGCCCTCACGCCGGTCGCGGCGGCCGATCGGGGATGAGGGCCGCAGCGAGCAGCGATGATGACCACCCGTCAGCGGCTGCTTCTCCACAGTGCCCGCTGACTGCTATAGGATTACTGCATGAGCACCCATGCTGAGCATGGGTGCCGCGAATTTGGGTACGATCCCCCCTCGGACACCAGTTCTGGTGGAGTTCCACCGAGTATGAGTCGGGCTCGGTTCCGCGGTGGTGCGCACACGGCACCCATGCTGTAACAAGTGATCCTGGGCGCTGGCGAGCCGTACGTCGCTGCCGGCGCGTAGCGGCGTGTTCGCAGTTGGACCGGCCATGACACCACCTCGCCGCCGCGATCGTGAGCAGCTCATCGGCGTGCTCGTCCCGGCCCCGCTTCCCGACCGACCGCGGCCCCGCCAGGTCCCTATGCCGGCGCTACCCGCACCACGTCCGCCTGCAATCGCCTCGCCCAAGGTGGGCTGTATCGGCCCACGTAGTCGCGAGCGCGGGGGAGCGGGTCATGCCAGTACTGGTCCGGCATGCGGTGGTGGTGCGTCTCGCAGAACTCGGCGAGGCTGTGTATGATCTTGACGCGCTGCAGCGGTTGGCCTTCGAAGTCTGTGTTGATCGCCAGCAATTCCGGCTCGGGATTCCAACCCGAGTGGTCGAACGCCCAGCCATCCCAGACCGTGTAGGCGTGGAAGACCTGCCGCTCGCCCGCGAGTCGCACCGCCGCTATCTCGATTGGCCGGTCTGGGTAGGAATCTCGGCAAACCCAGGCGAGGATGTGACACGCTCCGGCAGCGAAGAAGGCCTGGTCCGTCCGTTCCCATGCGACGCGTTGGTCTGATCGCTCGATCGCCGTCCGACGAAACGCTCCTGCTGCTGTGGCTGCCACAGGCCGGACGTTAGTGGATGGCCCGACGTATCTGCTCATGGACCGCGATGAGCGCGCTCATGGCACCCCTTTATGTCAAGACACCGCTCGGAGGGCGGGTTTAGGCTGGCTGGTGGCGGGTCCGGGAAGTGGCTTGTCCGAAGGGCCGATGTCCGGGGTCAGGTCGGTCACGCTGGATTGCAGAGTCGTCCCCGGGTGCCCTCCCGGATCCGCCGCCTGCCTGCGTTTCTGGTCGGCGACCATGCGGGCGTAGACGACGTTGGACAGTCGGCGTTTCAGCGCGCGCATGGCTTCCATCGACGTCTTCCCGGCGCCCTTCTTC
>NZ_QGGF01000030.1 GCF_003857015.1 Micromonospora globispora
GTTCGGCGGTGAGGTGCTGGGCTTCGGCGGCGCTGCCGCCGTTGCCCGCGACCAGCAGCCGGCCGCCCCGGGCCAGCCGGTCCGCCAGCTCCCCGCCCCACCGGGCCAGCAGCTGCTCCGACCGCCGGAAGGGCAGCAGCGCCGCGGCCAGGTTCGCCAGGTGGCCGTCGAGCACCGTCCCGGCCGCGCCGCCGGTTCCGCCGGCCGCCGTCATCAGGCGACCACCCGGGTCGGCCGACGCACGGCGGCCACCTCGCCGTACACCTCCGCCAGCCGGTCCGCCGTGGTCGACCAGGAGTAGCAGCCGCGGGCCCGCTCCACCGCCGCCGTCGCGTACGCGAAGCGCCGGATCCGGTTGCCGAGCAGCCGCCGGATGGCGGCGCCCAGGGCGCGTGGGTCCCGGGGCGGAACGAGGTCCCCGGTCCGCCCGTCGACCACGGTGTCGATCAGCCCCCCGACGGCGCTGCCGATCACCGGCACGCCGCAGGCCATCGCCTCCAGCGGGGTGAGCCCGAACGGCTCGTACCACGGGGCGGCGACCAGCGCGTCCGCCGAGCGGTACCAGCGGCCCATCTCCTCCCGGGGAACCGCACCGATCAGCTTGACCCGGTCGGCGACCCCGCACGACTCGGCGAGGGCCCGCAGCCGCAGCGCGTACGGGTCGGTCTCCAGCAGCCCGGCCGGCGGCCCGCCGACCACCACGCACTCGGCGTCGGGGACTCCGGCGATGGCCCGGATGACGTCCTCGAAGCCCTTGCGCTCCACCAACCGGCCGACGGTGAGGATGCGCGGGCGGTCGCCGTCCCGCTCGACGGCGGGGCCGAGCGGCGCGAAGGTGCTGAGGTTCACCCCGGACGGGATGACCGTCATCCGGGACCGGGGTACGCCCATCCGGGCCAGCTCGGCGACCTCGTCCTGGCACTGGGCGACCACCCGGGCGACCTTGCGGCCGAGCTGGCGTTCGTGGCCGAGCCGGCCCGGCGGGCTAGTGTCCTGCGCCCCCTGGTGACGCCGCTTCACCGTGCCCAGCGCGTGGAACGTCTGCACCACCGGCACCCCGGTGCGCCGCCCGGCGGCGAGCGCGGCTAGGCCGCTCATCCAGAAGTGCGCGTGGACCACCTCGGGCTGCCAGTCGCCGGTGCGCCACCGCTCCGCCAGCCAGGTGCCGAACTCCGCCATGTGCGGCAGGAGCGCGTCCTTGGCGACCGGCTCCGCCGGACCGGCGGGTACGTGCACCACGTCGTAGCCGTCCGGGGCGGGGACCGTCACCGGCAGGTCCACCGCGTCCCGCCGGGTGTAGACCCGGACGTCGTGACCGGCGGCCACGAGCGCGGCGGAGAGCTCCGCGACATGCGTGTTCTGGCCACCGGCGTCCTCACCGCCGAGCACGGCGAGCGGACTCGCGTGCTCCGAGATCATCGCGATGCGCATACTTCCTCCTCCAGCAGCCGGTCCCAGTCGGCGAGGAAACGGTCGAGGCCGTAGCGGTTGCGGGCGGCGGTCCGGGCCTGGGCGCCGGCCTGGCGGGCCGCGGTCGGATCGGCCAGGAGCCCGCGGGCCGCCTCCAGCAGCACGTCGACCCGGGTGGAGAGGGCGCCGGCGGACGGCGGCACCGCCTCCACGGCCTCGGTGGTGGCCAGCGCGACGACCGGCATGCCCATCGTCATCGCCTCGATCAGGCTCAGCCCGAGGGACGTCCACCGGCACAGGTGCAGGTATGCCCGCCGGCGGGCCAGCTCGGCGTGCATCTTGTGCTGCGGGACGTCGTCGTGGCTGGTCACCCGGTCGGCGGGCAGGCCGAGGCGGTCGGCCAGCCCGGCCACGCCCATGCCGAAGACGTCCAGCGGGGCGAGCTCGGCGAACCGCGGCAGCAGGTCGGTGCCGGTGACCCGCCAGCGGCGGACCGGTTCGTTGATCACCACGGCGAGGCGGTCCAGCTCGCCGGTCCACTCGACCTGCGGGGCGACCACGCCGTGCTCGATGACCGCGGTGCGGCTGCCGCCGTTGTCCCAGAAGAGTTCGTTGAAGTGGGTGACGTGGGCGATCAGCAGGTCGTTCCGGTCGGCCATCGGATGCCGGGTGTTGGGCACGTCCCCCTTCGGGGTGTTGTGCTCCACGTAGATCGCCGGCACGTCCCGCCCCACCCGCCGGCCCAGCCACTCGCAGGCCAGGTCGAACTCCTCGGGGCGCTGGATCAGGACCACGTCCACCTCGGCCCGGCGCAGCTCCTGCGGGGTGACCTCGACGGCGGTGTCCGGCCACGGGTACGTCCGCGCCCGCCCGCGCCCGTACGGACCCCGGTCGGGGGTGACCGGCACCAGGTACCGGTGCTTACCGTGCACGAACGACGTGGTCCAGGAGCCGTGCACATGCCAGAGGAGGATGTTCATCGCCCGCCCCCGCCGGTACCGCTCACCGCGGGCGCGCGCGGCGGGACGGCGACCACCGGGCCGGCGGGGGCCGGCGCGTCGGCGGGTACGCCGAGCAGCCGCAGCGCCTCCAGCACCCGGCCCGGCTCGACCGCGGTGAGGCAGGGGTGCCCGGGCACCGGGCAGCGGGTGGCCCGGGTGTCCCGGCAGGCCGCCCCGGCGTCGCCGAGTCGGACGGTCGGGACCCGGTACGGTCCCCACTGTCCGAACGGGACGGTGGGGGCGAAGAGGCTGACCACCGGCGTACCGACCGCTGCGGCGACGTGGGCGGGGCCGGTGTTGCCCACCACGAGGCACCGGGCCCCGGCGAGGATCCGGGCGAGACCGGCCAGGTCGGTGGCGCCGCTCAGGTCGAGTCCGCCGGCCGCGGCGACCCGGGCGGTCAGCTCCCGTTCGTCGGGTCCGCCGGTGACCACCACCCGGTACCCGGCGGCGCTGAGCACCCGGACGATCCGGCCGGCCAGCTCGGGTGGGCAGGCCCGGGTCTCGACGGAAGATCCCGGGTGCAGCACGACGTACCCGGGCTGGTCGGGACCGGCCGGGTTCGGCGGCAGCCGGTCGGCGCGTAGCCGCAGCCCGGGCTGGTCGTCGGGGGCCAGGGTGAACCCGGCGGCGGCGGCGAGGGAGAGGGCGCGTTCGGGTTCGGGGATGCCGAGGGGTACCCGGTGTCGGACGTCGAGCAGGGAGCCGGGGTAGTCGTCGCTGATGGCGCTGATCCGGGGTACGCCGGCCATCCGCAGCAGCAGGGCCAGGGGCAGTGGGGACTGGTGAAAGGAGGTGAAGATGACCGCCTCCTCCGCGCCGACGGCGGCGAGGCGGGCGGTGAGTCCGCGCATGTCGTCGGGGTCGACGGGGGCCGGCCGGCCGTCGATCCAGGGCAGCGGCCACTCGATGAGCTCGTCCA
>NZ_QGGF01000547.1 GCF_003857015.1 Micromonospora globispora
GTTCGGCCGGGGCCTCCTGCGGCTGCGGCGCGGCGGCCGCGCCGGCCTCCTCGCCCTCACCGGCGATGACGGCCAGTTCGCTGCCGACCTCGGCGGTCTCGTCCTCGCCGACGACGATCCGGCTCAGCACGCCCGCGGCGGGCGACGGGATCTCGGTGTCGACCTTGTCGGTCGAGACCTCGAGCAGCGGCTCGTCGACCTCGACGGTGTCACCCTCCTGCTTGAGCCAGCGAGTGACGGTGCCCTCGGTGACGCTCTCGCCGAGCCGAGGCATGGTGACCGATACCGGCATGTTCTCCAGACTCCTTCATTCCCCTGGTGGGATCATCGCCCGTCGCCGGACGCCGCGGGTTGTCGTGGTCAGGCGTGCGCGTGCAGTGGCTTGCCGGCGAGAGCCAGGTGCGCCTCGCCCAGGGCCTCGGTCTGCGTGGGGTGGGCGTGCACGAGCTGCGCCACCTCGGCCGGGTACGCCTCCCAGTTGTAGATGAGCTGCGCCTCGCCGACCAGCTCACCGACCCGGGCGCCGACCATGTGCACGCCGACCACCGGACCGTCCTCGACCCGGACCAGCTTCACGAAGCCGGCCGTCTTGAGGATCTGGCTCTTGCCGTTCCCACCCAGGTTGTAGTTGTAGGTCTTGATCTTGTCAGCGCCGTACTGCTCCTTGGCCTTCGCCTCGGTCAGGCCGACGGAAGCCAGCTCCGGGTCGGAGTAGGTGACCCGCGGGATGCCGGCCTCGTCGATCACGGCCGGGTTCTGGCCGGCGATCTCCTCGGCGACGAAGATGCCCTGCTGGAAGCCGCGGTGCGCGAGCTGCAGGCCGGGCACGATGTCGCCGACCGCGTAGACGTTCGGCACACCGGTGCGCAGCCGCTCGTCGGTCAGCACGTAGCCGCGGTCCATCTTCACGCCCTGCTCCTCGTACCCGAGGTTGGCGGTGTTCGGGCCGCGACCGACGGCGACCAGCAGCAGCTCGGCCTCGACGGTCTCGCCGCCCTGGATCGTGACCTTGACGCCGTTCTCGGTCTTCTCGACCTTCTCGAACGGCTTTCCGACCTTGAAGTTGATCTTCCGCTTGCGGAAGGCCCGCTCCAGCGCCTTCGACGACTCCTCGTCCTCGGCGGCGACCAGGCGGGGCAGCGCCTCGACGATGGTCACGTCCACCCCGAAGGACTTCCAGACGCTGGCGAACTCGACGCCGATCACACCGCCGCCGAGCACGATCGCGGAGGCGGGGACCCGGTCCAGGGTCAGGGCGTGGTCGCTGGTGATGATCCGCTCGCCGTCGATCTCCAGGCCGGGCAGGCTCTTCGCGTACGAGCCGGAGGCCAGGATGATGTTGCGGCCGGTGTAGCGCTTGCCGTCCACCTCGACGGCGTTCGGCGCGACCAGCTTGCCGGCGCCGGCCACGAAGGTGATGTTCTTGGCGTTGCCGACCAGGCCCTGCAGGCCCTTGTACAGCCGGGCGATCACGCCGTCCTTGTACGAGTTGACCGCGGCCATGTCGATGCCGACCAGCTCCGCCTTGACGCCGAACTGCTCCGACTCGCGGGTCTGGTCGGCGATCTCGGCGGCGTGCAGCAAGGCCTTGGTGGGGATGCAGCCGTTGTGCAGGCAGGTGCCCCCGAGCTTGCCCTTTTCGATCAGCGCGACGGAGAGGTCCAGCTGGGCGGCACGCAGCGCCGCCGCGTAGCCGCCGCTGCCACCTCCGAGAATGACGATGTCGAAGGTTGCGTCGTTCGGCTCGCTCACGTCCAACTCCCAGGTCGCGTCGCTGCTTCGGGGGTTACGGCGGAGTAACAGACACACCCCACCTCGGTCATCTTGTCACCACCGAGGACGGAGCGCGTAGCGAGGTGCCCAACGACACGTCGCCGACACGTACGCTTGGCACCGTCTTCGATGACCACGGGGGAGGAGAGAACCGGGTGGGACTGTTCCGACGACGCAGGCGCGCCGGCACGGTGAGTCGCGACCGGGCGCCCGACCGCGCCGATCTGGAGCACCTCGAGAACTTCGTCCGGACCCGGCGGGGAGTCGAGGCGTACATCGAGCCGCGGACGACGGTCACCGAGACGACGGTCATGCTGATCGCCGACGACGGGGAGTGGACCCGGCGGCGGATCGACGGCCCGGAGGGCGCCCGCCGCTTCGCCCACAAGATGGCCATCCCCGTGTACGACGTCCGCCTGATGGGCTACCCGCAACGCATGCGCGACTACAACGAACGCCGCAAGCGCCGCCCCGAGCTCTTCTGACGTCCGCAAGGACGAACGGGGCGCCCCTCCCGGGGCGCCCCGCCATGATGTCGGGTGGGCGTCAGCCGTTGGTGGCGACGTCCTCGACCAGGTGCACCAGGGTGCGGACAGGAACGCCGGTGCCGCCCTTGGTCCAGTAGCCGGTGGCCTCGCCCGAGTGGTAGCTCGGGCCGGCGATGTCGATGTGCGCCCAGGCCACCTCGTCGGTGACGAACTCGCGCAGGAAGACCCCGCCCTGGAGCATGTGACCGGCCCGGTCCATGCCCGCGTTGACCTGGGAGATGTCGGCAACGTCGGAGTCCATGCCCTTGCGCACGTCGTCCGGCAGCGGCATCGGCCAGGCCGGCTCGCCGGTCGCCTCACCGGCGGCCTTAACCCGCTCGCACAGCTCCGGGGTGCCCATCACGCCGGCGATCCGCTTGCCCAGCGAGATGACCTGACCGCCGGTCAGCGTCGAGGTCTCGAAGAGGTAGTCGGCGCCGTCCTCGCAGGCCCGGGCGATCGCGTCGGCGAGGATCATCCGGCCCTCGGCGTCGGTGTTGAGCACCTCCACCTTCTTGCCGTTGTACATGCTGATCACATCGCCCGGTCGGTACGACGTCCCGGAGGGCATGTTCTCCGCCATCGGCAGGTACCCGGTCACCGCGATGCTCGGCTTGAGCGCGGCGATCGCCAGCATGGCGGCGCCGACCGCCGCCGCACCGCCCATGTCCGACTTCATCTCCCACATGCCCTGCGCCGGCTTGATCGAGATGCCGCCGGTGTCGAAGGTGATGCCCTTGCCGACCAGCGCCACCCGCTTGCCGTTGCCGCCACCCTCCGGGGTGTAGGTCAGCTTGACCAGCCGCGGCGGGGCCTCCGAGCCCTGCCCGACGGCGAGAATGCCGCCGTACCCGCCGGCGGCGAGCGCCGCCTCGTCCAGCACCTCGACACCGAGCCCGGCCTCCCGGGCGGCGGCGGCCACGGCGTCGGCGAACGCCGGCGGACGCAGCTCGTTCGGCGCGGTGTTGACCCAGTCCCGGGTGGTCCGGACCGCACCGGCCACCGTCTGCGCCCGGGTGATCTCCGCCTGGG
>NZ_QGGF01000746.1 GCF_003857015.1 Micromonospora globispora
GGGCCTGCTCGCGGCGCCGGGACCATGTGTAACGACCACCGGCCGGCCATCATTCCGGGCCAGGCCATCCGGCAGGATCCCGCGGGGGCGGGGCTGCTATCGCGGCCGTCGGGGATGTGTAACGCCCCCACCCCCGCCACGATTCCGCCGTCGGGATGCCGCCGGTCACACCCACAAACCGGACATACGGCGCGTGCGCCGACGAGGCAGCACACACCCCCGCCTCGTCGGTGGAACACCATGGACGTCACCGGAGCCGGGAGACCTCCATGACGTTCCACTCGCCGCGCGGGGGCCCACGTCAACAAACGGACATTTACCCCGGCACCGACAGAACCGGCCGGCCCCCGCATCAAACGGGAACCGGCCGGTTCAGTGAATCAGTACAACCTCACCAGATCTGCTGGACGATGTCCGCAGCCTGCTCCTCCCACTGCGCGTATGCGAAGGGGAACGCCGACACCTGGACGGTCTGCGCCGCGGTGGTCAGCGGCAGGTCCTGCCACCCGCCCACGTTCTTCAGTGCGGTGAAGAACGCCTTGGCGGCGTAGTCCGGGTCGGTGATCTGCTCGGGGGCACCCCAACCGGACGACGGGCGCTGCTGGAACAGGCCCTGCGAGTCGTGGTCGTTGTACGCGCCGAGGTGGCCGAGGTTGTAGAGCTTCGACTCCTGCAGCGAGGTGGCGACGCCGATCACGGCGCCCCGCTCCCCCACGCCGGTCTCCTTGGCCGCCTTGACGATGGCCTTGGCGTTGGCCAGCTGTGCGTCGTCGAGCGGGATGCGCGACTGGGCGCCCTGGACGCCGTGCGGGACGAGCTTCTCCCGGCTCGGCTTGTTGCTGTTGGTGGCCGGGACCTTGTCGCTACCCGTCGTCTGGCCCGACTCGACCGTCTGCACCTTCTGGCCGGTGTCCGGGTCGATCTCGGTCTTCTTGCCGGTCGCGAGATCGATGGCGGCGACGGCGCCGGCATGCGGGCCGGTAGTGACCGGTGCCGCGATGGCGGTGGGGGCGACTGCCAGGCCGCCGATCGCGGCGACGCCGGCGATGATCAGCGCGGTCTTGCGATGCGGGGTCTTGGCGATGGCGGGGAGCCATCGAGTGAAGTGCTGCTTCACGATGGGGCCCTTTCGATCGTTACGACGCGCTCCGGGGTGAGCCCGCCTCGGGGGAACTGCTCAGCCGGCACGGGTTTACGTCCCGGCACTACGGGGGACACAACCAGCTCCACGTGTCCGTCATTCCGGATATGCCCCGGGCCAGGTCGGGTGCGGCCCAGCTCACGAGGGCTTTCGGACAGGCCAGCCGACGCGATGTGGACGGGCGCAGACAGCTCGGCGGGACGCGAAACGGGCAGCGGGGCCGCGAGCCCCGCAGCGTCAGGCCTCAGCCGGGGTACCGAACCGGACGAGGACGTGCCAGAGCTGCTTGAGGTGCTGAAGGGTGACCTCGGTCGGCCCGCGGTCCGCCCACCGCTGCGGCTCGGTGACCAGCGAGGCGGCGGCCCGGCCGATCAGCGCGGCGTGGATCGGCTCTCCCGGGCGGCCGAACTCGGCGTGCACCCGGGCCGCCAGCGGCGGGATCGCCGGGCCGCGGAACTCCGGGTCGATGCCGTCCACGGGCAGCTCGAACCCGGCGTGCCAGTGCAGCGGGAAACCGTGTCGGCCGGCGATGTCCTGAAGCGTCCGGCCCGTCTCGGTGTTCCGGAACGACGGGTCGACCACCAGCGCCTCGACGTCCCGGGCCAGACTGAGCTCCCCGTGGATCTGCGCCTCGATGTAGTCGTCGAGCGCCCGCCCCGCCGCGCCCGGCCGGGCGGACTCCCGCTCCCGACGGCGGACCAGGGTGCGCAGCAGGGTCTCGGTGTCCATTCCCGCCACCCCGAGGCTGGTCCCGGTGCCCGCCGTGGCCTCGAGCAGCGCCGCCAGCACCGGTTCGAAGACGTCGAGCGTGCCGAGGTCCTTCGGCCCGAGGTGGCTGTCGCCGAAGCAGAAGGTGGCCCGCCCGAGGAGCTCGGGTCGCAGCCGCAGGTGGCAGGAGCCGAACCGGGGGCAGGCGCCGTCCGGATGGTCCAGCAGGTTCAGGCCGCCGTACTTGGGGCGGTCCGCCGGGCTGACGCCCGCGCGCTGGTACGCCCCGCCGAACAGCGACTCCTCCCAGCGGTCCCGGTCCCCGCCGGGGAACGCGGTCAGCCCGCCGCTGGAGATGCCCGTCTCGAACTGGCTGCGGTAGACACCCTCCTCGGCGAACGCGGTGGCGACCGTACGGCCGGCGCGCAGCAGCCGGTCCGGGTGGAAGTTGAGGGTGAGCCGCCCGTCCGTGGCGACCGCGGCGATCACGTCCTGCGGTCGGTACTCGGCACCGGAACCGGCGAGGTGCCGGGCGATGACGGCGAGCGCGGCGGGCCGGTCCCCCTGCGCGACCTTCCGGACGTGCCGGAGGGCGGCGGCCTGCGCCGGGGTCAGCACGAGCGCCTGCGGGGCGAGCTGGTCGGGGCGGGAGTCGGTCACCCGCCGAGTATCGGGAAGGCACCCGTCCTGGCGCAGCCCGGTTTCCCAGCGGCTGGGTCGTCGCCGGTCGCGACTAGCCGCGGGTCATCGGGCCCAGCCGGGCCAGGAAGCGGTCGTTGTCCGCAGTGGTGGCGAGCTGGTGAAGCAGCTGTTCCAGAGCCTGCTGGCGGTCCAGCTGGGACAGTGCGGACCGCAGGCCACGCAACCGGTTCAGTTCGACGCCGGTGAGCAGCAGGTCCTCGCGGCGGGTGCCGGACGGGCGGAGGTCCACCGCGGGGAACGTACGCCGGTCGGCCAGCGACCGGTCCAACCGCAGTTCGGCGTTGCCCGTGCTCTTGAATTCCTCGTAGATGAGCGTGTCGGCCGCCGAACCGGTCTCCACCAGCGCGGAGGCGATGACGGTCAGCGAGCCGCCGTGCTCGACGTTGCGGGCGGCGGCGAGCAGCCGCTTCGGCGGGTTGAGCGCGGCCACGTCCACGCCGCCGGAGAGCGTCCGCCCGCCGGAGCGGACGGCGAGGTTGTAGGCGCGGCCCAGCCGGGTCAGCGAGTCGAGCAGCACGACCACGTCGTGCCCCAGCTCGACCAGACGCTTCGCCCGCTCGATCGCCAGCTCCGCCACCGTCGTGTGGTCCTGCGGCGGACGGTCGAACGTGGCCGCGATGACCTCGCCCTTCACCGACCGAGACATGTCGGTGACCTCTTCCGGCCGCTCGTCCACCAGCACCACCATCAGGTGGCACTCCGGGTTGTTGCGGGTGATCGCGTTCGCGATCGCCTGCAGCACCATCGTCTTACCCGCCTTCGGCGGCGAG
>NZ_QGGF01000549.1 GCF_003857015.1 Micromonospora globispora
TTCCAGCCGGACCCGCACTTCGGGCGGATCCTGGCCGCGTACGGGGGTATCTTCGTCGCCGGGTCGTTGGTCTGGGGCGTACTGGTGGACGGGTTCCGCCCGGACCGCTGGGACGTGGTGGGCGCGGCGATCTGCCTGCTGGGGGTCGCGGTCATCATGTACGCGCCGCGGGGCGGCTGACGGCTACGTCGACGCTGCGGGGTGCGCGCCCGGGGACCGACCAGCAGCATGGCGACGAGCACGGCGATGACCGCGGCGAGCTGGGCGCCGGCGACCGTCCAGATGCCGAGAGGCACGGTGGCGAGCACCGCGACGGCGCCGGCGGGCCGGCTCGACAGTAGGCCGAGGCGCAGCGCTAGCCGGCCGGCGCTGGCGCCGGCGAGGTAGAGGGCGACGCCGCCGGCGAGGGCGAGCGCGGCGGGGGCGCCGGCGGATGCGTCCGGGTGGCCGACGGCGGCGTGGATGCCGGTGGCGGTGGTGATGACGCCGAGCAGCAGCAGGTAGTGCGGCAGGACGAAGGTGCGGGCGGCGAGGTGGGTGCGCTCGCCGTGTCGTGGGGGAAACGCGTCGCCCGGCACTCCCATCAGGGGTGCCGGGCGACGGGCGCTGCCGGGTCAGTCGTTGCGGTGGGCGTGCCACCACTGCTGGCCGGACTCGGGCAGGGTGTCGATCGGGTCGTAGTAGGCGTAGCGCTTGTTGAGCGCTTCGAGGTCGGCCGACTCGATCGAGGTGCGGTAGTTCTTGGTCCAGTAGGAGATGCCGCGTTCGCGGTCGTACTCGGTGAGCATGTGCACCCAGCGCTTGCCGACGAAGGGGACGTCGCACACGATCCGCGGGGTGGCGTAGCCGGGCAGGTAGCCCATGATGTCGTGCTGGAGCTGCTGGGCGTGCCAGACGGGGACCCGCCAGTGCTCGGCGTTGGGGATCATGTCGCACATGTAGAAGTAGTACGGCAGGATGCCCGCTTCGCCCTGTAGCGCGAAGCAGAGGTCGAGCAGGTCGGGGGTGGTGGCGTTGACGCCGCGCATGAGTACGCCCTGGTTGCGGACGTCGCGGACGCCGACGTCGAGGGCGGTCTGGGCGGCCTTGGCGACCAGCGGGGTGAGCGACTGGGCGTGGTTGACGTGGGTGTGGATGGCGAGGTTGACGCCGCGCTGGGAGGCGGTGCGGGCGACCCGCTCCAGGCCCTCGACGACGTCGGGCTGCAGCCAGTGCTGGGGCAGGCCCATGAGGGCCTTGGTGGCGAGCCGGATGTCGCGGACGGTTTCGAGTTCGAGCAGCCGCATCAGGTACGACTCGAGGTTCTTCCACGGGACGTTGGCCACGTCGCCGCCGGAGACGACGACGTCACGGACGCCGGGGTGGGCCTTGAGGTAGCTGATGTGGGCGTCGTACCGGTCGACGGGCTTGAGGGTGAGCTTGAGCTTGTCGACGGCGGGGGTGGAGTTGCCGACGAGGTCCATCCGGGTGCAGTGGCCGCAGTACTGGGGGCAGGTGGAGAGGAGCTCGGCGAGGACCTTGGTGGGGTAGCGGTGGGTGAGGCCCTCGGCGACCCACATGTCGTGCTCGTGGAGCGAGTCGCGGCTGGCGTAGGGGTGGGACGGCCAGTCGGTGCGCCGGTCGGAGGCGACGGGGATCATGTAGCGCCGGATCGGGTCGGCGAGGAACGCCTCGGTGGTCATCGGCGCGAACGGCACCATGGTGTTCATCATCTGCGGCGGGACCAGCATCGACATGGTGGCCAGGGCCTTCTGGTCGGCCTCGAGGTCGGCGTAGAAGGTCTCGTCGACGAGGTCGCCGAGGACGGTGCGCAGCTGCTTGATGTTCTTGACGCAGTTGACCCGCTGCCACTGGGCGTTCTCCCACTGTTCGCGGGTGACGTGGCGCCAGCCGGGGAAGCGGGTCCAGTCGGGTTCGACCAGGGGGCTGCGGCGGTATTCGTACGGCTGCCCGGCGGTCGGCACGGCGACCGGGGCGTGACGGGGCTGAGGGATGGTCTCAACCGGTTGGGTCTGGGTCACGGCCCCTCCTGACATGTGGTGCGGGTGATCAGCAGCCCCGAAGGCTACTGGAAAATATCCGGTGAAGAAATTAGTCTGCCGGAAGTTTTCCCGCGACGCGAGTCCTAGCCAGGGCTTCGGGCGGCTGGACAGGGGGAGGTCGGCGTGACGTCACCGGTGGGTCTGCACCGCGTCGTGGAACCGGCGGGGGTGCTGCCGCAGGCGGCCTGGCGGCTGGACGCCGACCCGCGGATCGCGTCGAACGAGGTGCGCATCCGGGTCGAGCGGCTGAACCTGGACGCGGCGAGCTTCCGGCAGCTGTCGGAGAAGCACGGCGGCGACGGGGAGAAGGTCCGCGCCGAGGTGCTGGAGATCATCTCCACCCGGGGCAAGATGCAGAACCCGGTGACCGGGTCGGGCGGCATGCTGATCGGCACCGTGGAGGAGGCCGGGAAGCGGTCCCCGCTGGGGCTGAAGGCGGGCGACCGGGTGGCCACCCTGGTGTCGCTGACCCTGACCCCGCTGACCATCCTCGACGACCTGGCCCGCTGGGACGGGCGCAGTGAGCAGGTGCCCTGCGACGGGTATGCGATCCTGTTCGCCCGGTCGATCGCGGCGGTGCTGCCGGCGGACCTGCACCCGGAGCTGTCCCTGGCGGTGCTGGACGTGTGCGGCGCGCCGGCGCTGACCGCCCGAGTGGTGTCCCGGTACGTCGAGGACCGCCGGCGCGCGGGTGACCCCCGGCCGGTGAGCGT
The DNA here is from genome assembly GCF_003857015.1 of Micromonospora globispora. Classification (GTDB taxonomy): domain Bacteria; phylum Actinomycetota; class Actinomycetes; order Mycobacteriales; family Micromonosporaceae; genus Micromonospora; species Micromonospora globispora. The sequence goes on from NZ_QGGF01000549.1 coordinate 2,756, forward strand.
GGCGGTGATCGGCGGCGCCGGCAAGAGCGGGTCGCTGTCGCTGGCGGCGGCGCGGCGGGCGGGCGCCGACCGTACGGTCGGGGTGGTGCCGGTGGCGGCGGAGCGGGACGCGCTGGAGTCCGCCGGGCTGGCGTCGGTGGTGGCGTTGGCCGACGCCCGGAACCCGGTGGCGCTGTCCACGGCGGTGACCAGCGCGCTGGGCACCCCGGCGGACGTGACGGTGGTGTGCGTGGACGTGCCGGGGTGTGAGCACGGGGCGATCCTGGCCACCGAGGACGGCGGCACCGTGATCTTCTTCTCGATGGCGACGAGCTTCGCGGCGGCGGCGCTGGGCGCGGAGGGCCTGGCGGCGGACGTGACGATGCTGGTCGGCAACGGGTACGCGCCGGGTCACGCGGAGCTGGCGTTGGAGCTGCTGCGCTCGGAGCCGGGGGTGCGTCGTCTGTTCGAGTCCCGGTTGGCGGCAGACTGAGAGCCATGACGAACCCCTCGACGTTGTACCGCGGTGGTGTGCTGCACTGCCCGTCCGATCCGAGCGCGACGGCGCTGCTGGTGGCAGGCT
>NZ_QGGF01000243.1 GCF_003857015.1 Micromonospora globispora
GGACCTGACCGGCGACGAGGCGACCGGCGCGCAGATCGTCAAGATCGCGCTGGACGCCCCGCTGCGGCAGATCGCCGTCAACGCCGGCCTCGAGGGTGGCGTGGTCGTCGAGCACGTCCGCAACATCGACCCGGGTCACGGCCTCAACGCCGCGACCGGTGAGTACGTGGACCTGCTGGCCGCGGGCATCATCGACCCGGCCAAGGTGACCCGCTCGGCGCTGCAGAACGCCGCGTCGATCGCGGCGCTCTTCCTCACCACCGAGGCCGTCGTGGCGGACAAGCCGGAGAAGACCCCGGCCGCCCCGGCTGGCCCGGGTGGCGGGGAGATGGACTTCTGAGTCCAGCTCCACCGAACGCCGAAAGGGGGCGGGCCGCGTCAGCGGTCCGCCCCCTTTCCGTATCTCACGTCGGCAGTGGCCGCTGGTTCCGTCGTTTCTGGGCCCGTCCGTACGGCTGCGGGATCCGAAGCGGCTCGTCGACCAGTTGCAGCGGTTCCTCGGCGGCCGGTTCGTCGACGCCGGTCATCTCCGCCAGTTGTTCGGCGTCGCCGTAGTCGAGCCGATCGAACGGCAGTTGCCCGGGCAGTTCGCCGACCGGTGGCCAATTCGCGGGTTGGTCGCCGGTCTGTTCGTCATCCGTGGTCATAGCTGCCTCCTCTACTTCAGCACGGTAGGAGGCGGTCGATGGGCCGCGTGGCCGAATGACGTTATTACCGTCTATATCCCTTTCGCCCTTTTTTGCTATTTCGCCGAGTCGATCGGTTTGCGATAGAGGAAGAACACCCGCTCGATCCGGGCGCCCGCGCTCCCCGAATAGAACGGCACCGGCCCCACCCAGCCGATCTGCGCCGCGCCGATTCCCGCCGCGGCCTGGTCCCGCAGGCAGCGGCGGAGCAGCACCCCGCCGATGCCCGAGCCCTCGGCCGCCGGCGCGGTACCCATCGGCCCGAACCAGCTCGGCCGCGACGAGCCGTACGCGGCGAAGCCGAGGACCTCGCCGTCCCGCTCCGCCAGGTGCGCCCCGGCTCCCGGCCGACCCACCGAACCGGCCAGCTCGCCGTCCCAGGCCCCGCCGAACGTGGTCCGGGCGAACGCGGTCAGCGCCGGCAGATCCGCCGGCTCGGCCCGGCGTACCGTCACGCCCTGGTCGGCCAGCCGGCGTTCCGCGTCCGCCGTCGAGCGCAGCGCCGGCGAGCCGTCCGCCAGGTCGGCGGTCATGTTCCAGGCGGTACGGTCCTGCCGGTAGCCCAGCCGCAGCGCCACGCAGACCGCCGGGGTGTACCGCACGTCGATGCCCGGCCAGGCGTAGTACGGCGGGTTGCCGGCCAGCAGCAGCTCGGTCGCGCCGAGCTCGGCGAGCCGCCGTTCCGCCTCCGCGAGCAGGGCCCGCCCGACGCCCCGGCGACGCTCCGCCGGGGCCACCGCCATCAGGTCCACGTGGCCGAGGCGGGCGTCCCGCTGCGACACCGACCCGACCAGCACCCCGACCAGCTCCGCTCCGCGGACCGCGCCGACCAGCACCACCGGCCGGTCCCCCGCCGCGCGGGTGACCAGGGCGTCCAGGATGGCCGGCGCCTCGGCGGCGTCCTCGGGCAGGTCCAGCGCCCGTCGACACAGGTCGACGACCGCGGGCAGTCGGTCGACGGCAAGCTCGATGATCTCCGCGTCCATGGTCGCCGACCCTAGGTCATCCGCCCGCCGGCGGCACCGCCCTACCGGCCCCGGCGCGCTCAGCCGGCCCGGGCGGCGCGGACGGCCGCGTACGCGTCGACCAGACCGGCACCGACCAGGTCCCCCTCGCCGCCGCAGGTGGCACCCGTCGGCACGGGGACGGGGGAGGCGGTGTCGCGCAGGATCTGCCGGGTCCGGGCCAGATCGCCGACCAGCGCCGGGTTCGCCGACCACATCAACGCGACCACTCCCGCCACCTGCGGCGTCGCCATCGACGTGCCGGCCAGGCTGGCGTAACCCCCACCCGGGTACGCGGACAGCACGTCCGCCCCGGGCGCGACCAGGTCCGGCTTCGCCGCTCCACCGGCCGTCGGACCCCGGCTGGAGAAGCGGGTGAGCTGCCGTGCCCGGTCCACCGCGCCGACGGTCAGCACGTCCGGGTAGGGCGCCGGCGGATCGGCGACCGAGCCGCAGTAGGGGCCGGTGTTCCCGGCCGCCGCGACCACCAGGATGCCGGCGGCGGCGAGCGCGGCGGTGGCCGGCCGTAGCGCCCCGGCGTCGCAACCCTCGATCGGCGGGCAGCCCCACGAGTTGGTCAGCAGGTCCGGCGCGCGGGCCGGTCGGCCGTCGGTGAACGGGTCGCCGCCGAACGGGAAGGGCGCCAGCATGAACTGCAGACAGTCCAGGTAGCGCGCCGGGTTGCCGAGGTTGCGGTCCAGGTTGACGCAGCCCACCCAGCGGGCGCCGGGGGCCACCCCGATGCCGTTCCGGCCCACCGCGCTGCCCGTGGTGTGGGTGCCGTGCCCGGCCTGGTCGTTCGGCGTCCGGGTGTGCGACCAGGGGTCGTACCAGGAGTCGTCGCCGCCCCGGAAGCCGCCGGCCAGCGCCGGATGCCGGCCGTCCACCCCCGAGTCCGAGCTGCCGACCACGATCCCGGCGCCGGTCACCCCCAGCTCGGACCAGACCCGGTCGGCGCCGAGCAGCGAGACGTTCCAGGCCGGTCCGGCCGGGGCGGGCAGGGTGCCGCGGGCCGGCCGGGCGGCCGCCGGCAGGGGACGCAGCCGCTGGCTGACCAGCACCCGGGCCACCTCGGGCCGACCGGAGAGCCAGGCCCGCACCGCCGGCCCACCGTCCGTCTCGATCGCGTTGACCAGGTAGTACGGCGTCGGGTGCAGGCGCAGCCGGGTCAGCTCCCGGCGCAGGTTTCCCTGGGTCCGGTGGGCCGTGGCGACCAGCCGCCGGTAGACCTCGGCTGCCCGGGCGTCCCGGCCGGCCCGACCGGGCGCGCCCGCCGGGATGCCGCTCAGATCGGCCTGTTCGCGAAGCACCACCAGCAGTCGTTCGCCGTAGAGGCCGGGCTGGCCGGGGACGGCGTACACCACGGCGACGGCGAGCAGCAGGGCGGCGACCGTCGCCCCGGCCACCCGGCGGTGCGGCGTACCGGCGCGCGGTCGGGCCAGCAGGACCCCGTACCCCACGGCGAGCAGCACCGCGACGGCGAGTGCGGCGCCGGTGGTGACCGCGACCCAGAACGGCACGTCCCGGCTGGCGGCCAGCACCACCGTGATCTCTTCCGGGTCGGCGAAGGCGAGCGGCCCGAGCAGCGCGAGCCCGACCAGCCAGCGGACCGGAGCGCGGC
>NZ_QGGF01000551.1 GCF_003857015.1 Micromonospora globispora
ACCCTACGCCGCGCCACATCAGCTCCCAGGTGGGCGTGAGCTGGTCGCGCAGCAGGCGCTCCAGCTCCCCGTACGCCGCCGCGCGGGCCACCGGATCGTCCCCGGCCTCGGCGTACGCGGTGATCGCCGGGGCGAGCACCCGGTTGTCGAAGTCCGGGTCGGTGGCCGGCCCGGCCGGCGGGCAGACCGACGGGTCCTCGGCCCGGGCCGCCGCCTCGGCGCCGGTCAGCCCCGGCGGCGGGTCGATCCAGCCCAGCAGCGCCGGCAGGTGCAGGTCCTCCACCGCGCTCTGCCCGGTCGCCCAGTGCAGGGTCAGCGCCTCGGTCATCGCCACCAGCGCCGCCGAGCCGGGATGCTCGGCCCGCTCGGCGAAGAAGGTCAGCCAGCGCCCGAGCAGTGGCACCGACGGGTGCACCGGGTACTCACCGTCGGGGCGGCGGAAGCGGGTGGAGCGGCCGAGCAGCCGCAGGAAGGTGATCCCGGCCGGGTTGGGCACCAGCAGCTGCGGCGCATCGACGTACCGGTAACGGACATCCTTGCCCCGGTCGATCGGCACCGCCTCGGAGACGCCCCGGCGCGCGTCCAGGTACGGCAGCACGATCGCGGCCAGTTCAGCGGCGAACGCGAAGCGCTGGTCGCGGTTACGCGGCTGCGGCACGATCAGCAGCCGCGTCTCGTCCGGAGCGGCACCCACCAGGGCGGCCAGGGGAGCGTTCGCCTCGCCGGCCATGGCCAGCGGCACCAGCACCAGCGGACGTTCCGACAGGTGCAGGTGCCGGACGGTGGCCACTGGCTGGGCCACCCCGGCGGCGACCGCCTGCGCCTTGGCCAGCGCGCGCAGCGTACTCACGCGGATCCCCCAAGCTGGAGGCAGACCGCGCTGCCGGCACGTATGGGGGCCGCGTCGCCGGCACGTAGCGAGCCGCGAGGCGGGCGTCGGGGCGTACTCATGCGGGGTTTCCGGCCAGGGCGTCGGCCCGCAGGCGGGCGGCGGCGCGCAGCAGCGCGGCGGCCTCCGCCTGCTCCGGGTCGGGGGCCCGCTCGCCCTCGGCGAGCGCCAGCACCTCCGCCACGTCGGCGATCCCGCCCAGCGCCTCGCGCACCGGACGGCCCAGCGCCGTGGTGTGGCCGCGCGCCTCGTGCCGGCAGAAGTACGCCAGCTCGCAGGCGGCCAGGCACTCCGGCGCGTAGCGGGCCTCCACCCGGGACAGTGCCGCCACCAGTGTCGCCGGCTCGGCGACCGGGTCGACGGTGAAGTCCGCCGGCACGTCGGCGAGCAGGTCCTCGATCCGGGCCATCCGGTCGAGCTGGCGGCGCAGCACCAGCAGTTGCTTGCGGACGTCGACCAGGCTGGCCACCGGCCGGTTGGCGAAGTCGCGCGGGCAGACCAGCACCACGTCGTGCGACACCAGCTCCGGATCCTGCCCCTCGGCGGCGAGCAGCTCGCGCAGCGCCAGGACGTAGACGGCGGACTGGATCGCGGCGGCGGAGACCTTCGCCGGGTCGGCCTGCCCGTCGATCACCGGGAACGACTTGATCTCGACGACGTGGAACCGGCCGGCGAGCCGGGCCGCCACCAGGTCCGGTTCCAGGTGCACCCGCTGCCCCGCGACCGCCAGGCTGAGCAGGGGATGGTCGAAGAGCGCCGCGTCGGCGCCCGCACCGGTCAGCGCCGCCCGGGACCGCTCGCGCCGGTCCGGCAGGTCGTCCGCACCGCCCAGGTCCGTCCAGCTCGCCCGCTCCGGCACCGGTACGCCCAACCGCTCGGCGACCAGCCGCAGCAGCTCCACCCCGCCGTCGGCCTTGACCTGCGCCTCGAAGGCGTTACCGCGGGTGATGGCGAAGCGGGACTGGCCGAACCGGGCCGGGAAGCCGAGCCGCTCGGCCAGCCCGGTCTTGTCCACCCCCGCGCTGTCCAGCACCGCCCGCCGGGTGCAGCCTGGGTTACCGGTCAGCGCGGCGATGGTGCGGGCGTTGTGCCGCCGCGGCGGCACGCCACCCCGGATCTCGGCCAGTCGCTGCGCGGTGCTCGTCACGATCCGCCAGAATAGGCGCTCACCGCAGCTTCGGCCCGCAGCGCGCCGCGCCGGACCAGCACGGCGGTGGCCACCGCGGCGACCAGGGCCAGCGCGGCCATCGACCAGAGCACGGTACGCAGGCCGCCGGTGAAGCCGGGGTCGGCGAGCCGGCCGGCGGTGGTGCTGGCCAGCACCGCGCCGACCACCGCGATGGCGATCGTCTCACTGGTCAGCCGGGCCGTGTTGATCATCCCGGCGCCGGTCGCCGCCCGGACGGGTGCGACGCTGGCGATCGCGAGCGCGTCGAGCAGCCCGATCGACAGGCCCACCCCGACGCCGATGGTGAGCAGCGGCCCGGCCAGGGTGGCGGTCCCCGCGTCCGGGCCGAGCACGGTGGCCCAGGCCGCCCCGACGGCGACCACCACCACCGAGACGACGGTGACCGCGGTGGCCGGGACCAGCCGGGTCAGCACCCCGCTGAGCAGCGGCAGCACCAGCGTGGGTGCGGTCAGCAGGATCAGCGTCGCGCCGGCCGCCCCGGGACTGAGCCCGACCACCGTGGTCAGGTACGACGGCAGGTAGACCAGCAGCGGCACCAGGACCGCGACGATGGTGGCCGCCGCCAGGCAGATGCCGAGGAACCGGGGGCTCGCCAGCAGGGCGAGGTCGAACATCGGGTCCGGTCGGCGGCGTTCCACCCGGACGAAGGCCACCAGCAGCGCCGCCGCGGCGGCGAACGCACCGAGGATGACCGGGGCGGCCCAGCCGTACTCGGGGCCCTGCACGAACCCGAAGATGAGCAGCAGCAGCGCGGCGGTGAACGAGACCGTGCCGGGCCAGTCGACGCGTCCCGGGTGCGGCTGGCGGGACTCCGGCAGCAGCGGCACCAGGGCGAGCACCAGGCCGGTGGCCAGTGCCGGGGCGGCGAAGACCGCGCGCCAGCCGAAGCCCTCGATGAGCAGCCCGGCGATCGACGGGCCGAAGGCGAGGCCGACGCCGATCGTCGTACCGAAGAGCCCGAAGGCGCGGGCCTGGGCGCGGCCCTGGAACGCCCCGGCGAGCAGGGCGGAGGCGCTGGTCGCGGCGGCCGCCGCGCCGACCCCGGCGAGGGCCCGGGCCAGGTCGAGCAGCACGATGCTGTCGGCGACCGCGGCGAGCAGCCCGCCCGCGGCGAAGACCGCGACGCCGACGGCGTAGACCCGGCGCCGGCCGAAGAGGTCGGCGAGCACGCCGGTGGCGAGCATGAAGCTGGCGAAGGTGGCGTTGTAGCCGTTCACCACCCACTGCACCCC
>NZ_QGGF01000196.1 GCF_003857015.1 Micromonospora globispora
ACCGGCGGCCAGCCGGCGGACCCGCTCCGGGCAGGCGCCGCCGGTCGCGGCCACCACCAGCTCCCGGTCGGTTCCGACGCAGTACGCGTCGACGCCGTCGCGCCGCAGGTACGCCTCGACCCGCTGTGGGTCGACCCGCAGCCCGAAGATCTTGGCGAACCCGGCGGCCCGCCCGACGATCTCGTAGAGCCCGTCCGCGCCGCGCCGCGCGACGTCCCCGGTGTGCAGCTCGTCGACCGTGCGGCCGAGGGCGAGGTCGGCGGGGCGCTCGGCGTAGCCGAGCATCACGTTGGGGCCGCTGTAGACCAGCTCGCCGGTGTCCGGCTGCGGCCAGTCGGGCAGGGGGCGCAGCCGGAACGACCCGCCCGGCACCGGTACGCCGATCGTCTCCGGCCGGCGCTGCGCCAGGTGCGGCGGCAGGTACGCCATCCGCGCGGTGGCCTCGGTCTGGCCGTACATCACGAAGAACCGCCAGCCGCGGCGGCGGGCGAGCGCGGCGTAGCGGGCCACCCGCTCCGGGTCGAGCCGGCCGCCGGCCTGGGTGACGTAGCGCAGGTGGGGCAGGCGCATCCGGTCGAAGCCGACCCGGTCCAGCAGGTCGAAGGTGTACGGCACGCCGGCCAGTGTGGTGGCCCGGGCGGCGCGGAACAGGTCCCAGAAGCAGGGGGTGGCCACGGAGCGGTCGGTGAGCACCAGCGCGGCGCCGCGCAGCAGGTGGCTGTTGACCACGGAGAGGCCATAGCAGTAGTGCAGCGGCAGGGTGGTGGCCGCCCGGTCGGTGTCGCGGATGTCCAGGTGTTCGGCGATCGCCTGGGCGTTGGCCTGGAGGTTCCCCGCGGAGAGCCGGACCAGCTTGGGGGAGCCGGTCGATCCGGAGGTGCTCAGCAGCAGCGCCAGTTCCGGGTGCAGGTCGTGCCGGCTGGTGGGGTGGAGTTCGTCGACCAGCAGTTCCCCGCCGACCCGGCGGATCACCACGTCCGGGTCGTAGGCCCTAATCAGCTCGGCGGTGGCGGCGTCGTTGTCGCCGGGGACCAGCAGCAGCGGATGCCCCGCGGTCAGCGCCGCCAGGTACGCGACCAGTTCGTCGAGCCGGTTCGCGCCGGCGAGCAGCACGAGGCGGCGGGCGGTGCCGAGCCGCCCGGCCAGCTCGGCGACCCGGTCGGCCAGCTCGGCGTAGCTCAGCCGGGCGTCGGCGGTGATCACCGCCGGCCGGTCGCCGTGGCTGGCCAGGTCGCGGACGAACTCCGCGGGCCCGACGTCGGGGAGCACATGCATGGCGGCCAGGTTAGGCGAGCCTCACCTAACGAACTAGTGGGGGTGGGTTTGCTTCGACGGCGATCACTAAGGTAAGCCTTACCTATGCAAAAGCGTCTGAGTCTCGTCCTGGTCACCGCCCTGGCCGGCGTCCTGTCCCTGAGCGCGTGCGGTGGCCCCGAGGGCGACCCGGGCAAGCCCGGCGACAAGCGGCTCACCATCTACAGCGGCCGCAGCGAGGCCCTGGTGAAGCCGGTGCTGGAGAAGTTCGAGAAGTCCACCGGCATCGACGTCGACGTCCGGTACGGCAGCACCGCGCAGATGGCCGCCCAGCTGTTGGAGGAGGGGCAGCGCAGCCCGGCGGACGCCTTTTTCGCCCAGGACGCCGGCGCGCTCGGCGCGGTCAGCAAGGCCGGCCTGCTGGCCGCCCTTCCCACCGAGCAGCTCGACCGAGTCCCCGCCGCGTACCGCGACGCCGACGGCGAATGGGTCGGCGTCAGCGGCCGGTCCCGGGTGCTGGCCTACAACGCCGACCAGCTCAGCGTCGCCCAGCTGCCGAAGAGCGTCTTCGAGCTGACCGGCCCGCAGTGGAAGGGCAAGGTCGGGGTCGCCCCCGGCAACGGCTCCTTCCAGGCGTTCGTCACCGCGCTGCGAGTGCAGCACGGCGACGCCAAGGCCCGGGAGTTCCTCACCGGACTGAAGGCCAACCAGCCGCAGATCCGCGAGAACAACGTCCAGATCGTCTCGGACATCGACGCCGGCACCGTCACGGCCGGCCTGGTCAACCACTACTACGTGTACGAGCTGGCCAAGGAGCGGGGCGGCAGCCCCGACGCGCTCAAGGCGAAGCTGCACTTCTTCCCCGACGGCGACACCGGCGGCCTGGTCAACGCGGCCGGGATCGGCCTGCTCAAGCGAGCCGGCACCGACCCGGACGCCCGCGCCCTGGTCGACTACCTGCTCGGCACCGAGGCGCAGACCTACTTCGCCACCCAGACCTTTGAGTACCCGCTGGCCGCCGGCGTGCCCGCGGCGCCCGGCCTGCCGCAGCTCGCCACCCTCGACGCGCCGAAGATCGACCTCAATGACCTCGACACGCTCGACGTCACCGTAACCATGATCAAGGAAGCGGGGCTGGCCTGAACGGCGTCCTGGCCGGTGACCGTCGGGCCGACGCCCGGCGGTCACCGCGCCGCACCGTCCCCCGGCCGGCGCTGACCGCGGCCTCCACGGCGGCCGTCGCCGTCGCCCTGCTTCCCCTCGGCTACCTCGCCGTCCGGGCCGCGCAGGCCGGCGGCGAGCGGATCGTCGACGAACTGCTCACCGCCCGGGTCGCCGTCCTCGCCGGGCGCAGCCTGGCCCTGGCCGCCGTGGTCACCGCCGCCTGCACCGTGCTCGGCGTCGGCATCGCCCTCCTGGTCACCAGGACCGACCTGCCCGCCCGGCGCGCCTTCGGCGTCCTCGCCGCGCTGCCCCTCGCGGTGCCGACCTACGTCGCCGGGTTCGCCTGGACCGCCACCGTCGACCGGTTCGAGGGTTTCTGGGCCGCCGCCCTGCTGCTCACCGTCTGCTCCTACCCGTACGTCTTCCTCCCGGCCGTCGCCGCGCTGAACCGGGCCGACCCGGGGCAGGAGGAGGTGTCCCGGTCACTGGGCCGCGGGCCGTGGGCCACCCTGGTCGGAGTCACCCTGCGGCAGATCCGCCCGGCCGTCGCCGCCGGTGCGCTGCTGGTCGCCCTCTACGTGCTCTCCGACTTCGGCGCGGTCTCCATCGTCCGGGTCGACACCTTCACCCGGGCCATCTTCACCGCGCTCAACCTCGGCTTCGACCGGACCGGGGCGCTGGTGCTCTCCACCGTGCTGGTCGCCCTCACCGTCCTGCTGATCGGCGCGGAACTCGCCACCCGCACCCGGGACGCCCGGTACGCCAGCAGCAACGTGCGGCCCCCCGTACGGCTGGCGCTGGCCCGCTGGCGCGGCCCGGCGCTGGCGGCGCTGCTCGCGGTCAACGGCCTGGCGCTCGGCGTGCCCGCGGTCGGCCTGGCCC